>JALHPV010000249.1 GCA_022842285.1 Kofleriaceae bacterium | reverse complement strand
CGTCTCCGCCGCCGTCTCCGTCGCGGTCTCCGCCGCCGTCTCCGCCGCATCTCCGCTGCTCAGATCGTCGCTCGAACGGTCGGGCGAACCCGGGCCCGCTCGGTGGGAGTGGCGGGCGCGCGCCCTGCGGCCGCCTTGCGCATGCATCGCGCCGAGCGCTGACCCCGTCGTGATTCGTCGAGCACCGCCGCTCGAACGCAGCGCCTCGAGCTCCCCGGGCCTGTGCCCGCGCTCGTCACGACGCCTGCGCGGCGACCGCGACGGGCGTACGCGCCCGCCACCCCCACCTCGCCAAGGGCGGGGTGCCCTGGGGGGAATGGGGCGTGTTCCAGAAAGGTCGGTTCAGATGTTCATCGCGTATACGAATGCTCTCGATCTCGCTCGCTCCCTGAAGCCCATCGTCGAGGGGCTACGGGCTCACGACACCGAGCTCGCCAACCAGCTCCAGCGCGCTGCGACCAGCATCGTGCTGAACGTGGCGGAGGGCGCCGAGCGAAAGGGCCGCGACCCGAAGCGCTTCTTCGCCATGGCGCATGGCAGCGCCAGCGAGGTGCGGGCGTGCCTCGATCTCGCGGAGGTATGGGAGTGGCCCGTGGACACGCGGGTCGCACGGCAGTTCCTCGACCGCGAGCTGGCGCTGCTGTGGCGACTCACGCATCCCGTCGCACCCGCCGCGAAGGCGCATCCGGCCGATCGCTCGTTACCTCGCGGCGACTAAGTAGCTGCGCGGGATGGGCCGCAGAAAGGTCAGGCGGCCTTGATGCGACCACGCCGCGTGGCTTCGGCGCGGAGCTGGGCGGCGCGCGCGTTCATCGTGCGCTCTTCTTCGTCGTCGTTGTGGTCGTAGCCGAGGAGGTGACAGAGGCCGTGGGACGCGAGGTGGAGGAGCTCGGCGTAGAGCCCCCGCTTCGCCTGCGCCCGGGCCGTCTCGACGGAGATGATGATGTCGCCGAGGAGATGCGGCAGGAGCGCGCCCGCCGGGCCCTCGCGCTGGGCGAAGGCGAGGACATCGGTCGGCTTGTCCTTCTTGCGGTAGCCGCGGTTGAGCTGATGGATCTCGGCGTCGGTGGTGAGGCGCAGGGCGACCTCGTAGTCGTGGCCATCGGTCTTGCCGGCGGCGGCGACCATGCGCGCGACCTCGGTGCGGAGCCTGCGCAGGGAGTCCGCCGGCAGCTTCACGCCGGCATCGATGGAGACGTCGAGGGGCATCTACTTGCGGTCGCCGGTCTCGAAGACGCGCGCGTGAACGAAGATGTCGAACAGCTCCTTGTCGAGCTGGCCGCGCTTCACGTCGCCCGAGAGGATGTCGAGCGCCTTCTCGGCGGGGATGGCCTTCTTGTACGGGCGGTCCTTCGCGGTGAGGGCGTCGTAGATGTCGGTGATGGCCATCATGCGGGCCGGGACGGGAATCTGATCGCCGCGCAACCCGTGCGGGTAGCCCGAACCGTCGAGCTTCTCGTGGTGACCGTGGGCGATGTTCGGGACGTCGCGCAGCGTGCGGCTCCACGGGATCTGGCAGAGGAAGTTGAAGCTGTGGGTGACGTGGCTGTTGATCTCGAGCCGCTCTTTCTCGGTGAGCGAGCCCCGCTTGATCTGCAGCGAGCCGGCTTCTTCCTGGGAGAGGTAGGGGCCGGCCTTGCCCGTCTCGTCGGAGTAGCTCATGCCTGCGATCTCGGCGATGCGCTCGAAGCCGCCCTGCTCGAGCACGGTGGGCTCGTTCGCCTGCAGGATGAACTTGATGATGTCGTCGAGCTCGCCGACCTTCGCCGCGAGGTTCCGGTCGATGGCGGCGAGCTGCTCCTGGACCTGCTCGCGCGAGGCTTCGGTCAGGTACCGGACCTTCGACTCGAGGCCCTCGATCTTGTAGCCGCGCTTGATGAGCTGGAAGCGCTGGAGGATCAGCTCGCGCTCGTGCTCGTACAGCTTCTTGGCCTTGACCAGGATGTGCTCGCGCACGCCGACCTTGCCGAAGTCGTGGAGCAGCGACGCGTACTCGATCTGCGTGAGGTCATCCCGGGAGAAGCGGACGTCGCGGAACGTGCCGGAGTCCGTGCTGTTGACCGCCCTGGCGAGGCCCACCGTCAGCTCGGCGACGCGCTCGCTGTGACCGGACGTGGTCGGATCACGGGATTCGATCGCGGTGACGGCCGCCTTCACGAAGCCATCGAACAGCGTCTTCACCTCCTCGTACAGGAGGACGTTCTCGAGGGCGATGCCCGCCTGCGACGCGAGGGCGAAGATGTAGCTCTCGGAGGTGTCGTCGAAGGGCACGACGCCCGTCTGGAAGTCGATGGGCAGGTCGAGCGTGATCCAGCCCTTCGCCCGCTTGTTGATGAGCTGGATGACGCCGATGACCTCGTTGCGCGCCGAGATCATCGGCACGGCGAGGACCGACCGCGTCTGATAGCCGTGCTTGTCGTCGAACGTGCGGTCGTGGACGAAGCCCCACGGATTGTTGCCGACGCCCGGCTCGTCGAGCGCGTACAGGTCGGGCACGTTGATGCGGTCCTGCGAGAGGACGCATTGACCCGCGATCGACGTGGTCGACACCGGCATCGTGAAGGTGCCCGACGAGAGCTTGCGGCTGTCGTTCTGCGACACCTCGAACCGCAACATGCGATTCGCCACCTCATCGTCCGCGCCCTCGACGATATAGATCGAGCCGGCGTCGGCGTTGGTCACCTCACACGCGCGGCGGAGGATGAGGGCGAGCAGGGATTGGATGTCGCGCTGTTGCGACAGCGCGCGGCCGATGGCGACGAGCATCTCGCTCTCGTGACGCCAGCGCTCGACCGCCAGCTCGAGGGCGGCCGAGTGCATGCGTTGCGTGATGGCCTCGCCGCGCGCGCGCAACGCGAGGAGCAAGCGCGTCATCGACAGCGGCGTCGACATCGCGAGCACGTCGGTGTCCGCGGGCATCAGCTCGAGCTTCGCGGCGGCCATCTCGTCATCCGTGCCCACGACGATCAGGCTGTAGTTGCCTGACCGGGCGCGCATGAGATGCGGCTTCACCGCCTCCGCATCCATCCATAGCTCGGGCCACGCCACGACCATCATCACCGGGTTCGCGGCGCGCTGCGCGTTCACTTCGAGCTCGATCCAGCCGTCGCCCTGGCGCCGCACGCGATAGCCAGCCATCCGGCGGTCGCGCGCGATCGCATTGACCAGGTCATCCGGGCCGGCCACCACCATCAGTCACGACTGTACATCGTCCGGGGTCGGCGCGCTCGTCGGCGCCGCCTCCGGTTCGCCGGTGCGCGCAGGGGGCTCTGCGCCGCCGGAGGGCGGCACGGGTGGATCGAACTTCGCACGGTCGCGCCGGTCGTAGGCCCGGATGAGCGCCGCGACCAGCGGGTGCCGCACCACGTCGGCGTCGGTGAATCTCGCGACCCCGATGCCGCGAATCCCCTCGACGAGCTCGAGCGCATCCCGTAGTCCCGACCGCATCCCGCCCGGCAAGTCCGTCTGCGTCAGGTCGCCCGTGACGACGACCTTCGAGTCGTAGCCCATGCGCGTCAGGAACATCTTCATCTGCGGCGCCGTCGTGTTCTGCGCCTCGTCGAGGATGATGAACGAGCCGGCCAGGGTTCTGCCGCGCATAAATGCCAGCGGAGCAATCTCGATCGTGCCGTCGCTCATGAACCGCTCGAGCTTGTCCGCTTCGACCATGTCGTGGAGCGCGTCGTAGAGCGGACGCAGGTATGGGTCGACCTTCTCCTCGAGAGTGCCCGGCAGATAGCCGAGCTTCTCCCCTGCTTCGACGGCAGGACGCGTGAGGATGATGCGCCGGATCTGCTTGTCGAGCAGCGCACGGACGGCGAGGGCGACGGCCAGGTACGTCTTGCCGGTGCCAGCGGGGCCGACGGCGAAGGCGATGTCGTTCGTGCGGACGAGCTCGACATAGGCCTTCTGCGTGGGGCCCTTGGGCGCGATCGGGCGCCCGGCGCGTGGGGTCAGGATGGTGTCGCCGAAGACGCTGTTGAGCTTGATGCCCTCCCCGTCCCCGCCGCCCTGGATCATCTTGACGGCGCGGACGACGTCGTCGGAGCCGAGCGCCTTGCCGGCGAGCGCGAGCTCGTAGAGCTGCTCGAGGGCAGACTTCGCCGTCTCCACGGCGCGGTCCTCGCCCTCGATGGTGACTTCGTTGCCCCGGAGGTTCACCTGCGCGCCGGCCGTCCGCTCGACGAGCTTGAGCCGGCTGTTGTTCGGGCCGCAGATGGCCTGGAGCGCTTCGGGATCGGAGAAGGTGAGCCGTTCGCGCAAGGCGCGTCGTATAGCATGCGCGCATGGCAAACGAAGCCGTCGCCCCCGGTGCGTCCCTCTCCCGGCTCGTCGACATCATGGACCGGCTCCTCGCGCCCGATGGCTGCCCGTGGGATCGCGAGCAGACCCTCGAGTCGCTGCGGCCCTTCCTCGTCGAGGAGACGTACGAAGTGCTCGAGGCGCTCTCGCGCAACGACGTCGAGAACCACCGCGAGGAGCTCGGTGACCTGCTGATGCAGATCGTGTTTCAGGCCGCCCTTCGCAAGGCCGAGGGCGCGTTCGACATCGACGGCGTGGTCGCCTCGATCTCCGAGAAGCTCGTGCGCCGGCACCCGCACGTGTTCGCCGATGGCGACGCCCAGCCGGGGGGCCCCCTGCGAAGCCCGGGACTGACCAGCGAAGAGGTGCTGACACGCTGGGAAGAGATCAAGGCCGAGGAGAAGGCGGCCGCCGGCAAGCAGTCCAACCGCGTCCTGAGCGGCGTGAAGCCTGGCCCGGCCCTCGCCCGCGCACAGAAGGTCGGCACCAAGGCGGGCAAGGTCGGCTTCGATTGGCCCGGCTGGCAGGGGTCGTTCGCGAAGATCGAAGAAGAGGTGAAGGAGCTCCGCGAGGCCGCGGAGGGCGGCGACCCGGCCCACATCCATCACGAGGTCGGCGACCTCCTCCTGGCGGTCGTGAACGTGGCCCGCAAGCTGGGCGTCGACGCGGAGAACGCCATGCTCGACGCGACCACCCGCTTCCAGGACCGATTCGAGTTCATCGAGGATCGGCTCGCCGAGCGGGGCAAGACGCCACAGACCTCGAACCTCGACGAGATGGATTCACTGTGGAACGAGGCGAAGCGGCACCGAAAGTGACGCTTTTTTGTGCAGCCACGATCGAGTGCAAACGATCTCGGAGGCATGCGTCTCCTCTTCACCAAGAAGGTCGCAAGTTATCCACAATCTTGAGGGTGTACTCCCGCATTGACACCCGGGAGCACCCGCGGTACACGCGTGCTCCCTTCGGAGACCCTCGTGGCGAACATCAAGTCAGCGCAGAAGCAGAACCGCAAGATGATCAAGAACCGGGCGCGCAATCGCTCGGCGATGGGTGCCCTCCGTACGGCCGTGAAGAACGCCCGCGCCGCCATCGACGGCAAGGCGGAGAACGCGCCGGCGCTCGTGAAGAAGGCGGTGTCGGTGATCGACAGCGCCGTCACGAAGGGCATCGTCAAGCGCGGCACCGGCTCGCGCTACGTCTCGCGCCTGTCGACCCGCAAAGCGGCATAACGCTCCAAGAGACTCGCGACTCCCGGCGGTTTGCGCGGGTGAGGCGTGATAGTCCAGTCGGCATGGACAAGACGGCAGCCCGTGGTCTCCAAGCCGACCTCAACCAGTACGCACAGGCCCTGAACTTCGAGGGGCTCGCCGTCGATGGCAAGCTCGGCCCGAAGACCCTGACGGCCCTACAGGCTGTGGTGAAGGCAGCGCTCGCGAAGAGTGCGCCCCTCACCTTCAAGTTCCCCGAGACGGTCGACGAGGTCGGCCCACTCGCCCCGCAGATCCGCACGTGGCTGCACGCGACGGCGCCGACGCTGAGCGTGTCCCCGTTCAAGATCTACGAGCAGGGCTCGGGCAAGGACTGGAACATCAAGGGCGAGATCGCGTACGGCGCAGGCGCCACGCACGACGAGTTCGTCGCGCTCCAGAAGTCGCTCAACACCCTCGCGACCGCGGTCGGCTTCAAGGAGCTCGACACCGACGGCTTCATCGGCGCCAAGACGGCCGAGGCCGTGAAGAAGACCTGGGACAAGGTCGTGGCGAAGAACCCGGCCCTCGCGGTGACGCCCTTCCCCGCCCCCGACACGAAGGAAGAGGCCGCGCAGTACGCCGCCTTCATCCGCAACTGGATCGACACGACCGCGAAGAAGAACCTGCTCGCCGAAGCCGGCGCGTAGTCGGTAACGCCGCCGCCGCAGTCATCGCCGGTTCCGGTTCCGCAGCTGGTTCCGTAGCCGCAACCGGTGCCGCAGCTGGTTCCGTTGCCGCAGCCGTAGCCGCAACCGGTGCCGCAGCTGGTTCCGTTGCCGCTGCCGCTGCCGCTGCGGTGACGGTTGCGGTTGCGGCGACGGCGACGGCGACGGCGACGGCGACGGCGCTCCGAGCTCGAACGCGTCAGCTCCGCCTTTCGTAGCCCGTCTGGGCACTACGGAGTACTTGTGACATCGTCCCGCGCGTGCGCTTCCTCGCCTTTCTCTTCGGCATCGTCGTTGGTGTCGGCGGCGCGGTGGCCTACATGGTCTTCACGCCGCCCGCCGATGCGGTCACGCCGTCGAAGCTGCCGCCGTCGGCGCCGCTGACCGTGACGTTTGGCGAGCCGCTCATCACCGGCCTCCTGCAGCGCGGCTCGCTGCGCATCCCGGGGGCCTCGGTGCCGCCGGACTCGCTCCGCGCCGAGATCGGCGACGGGGTGCTCACCGTGCGCGCGACGGTCGACATCGCCGGCCGGTCGTCGCACGCCAAGGCCGTCGTGAGGCCCGTGCTCACCCGCGGCACGCTCCGCGTCGAGGTCGTCGAGGGCACGCTCGGCGTGCTGCCGGTCCCCGCGCTGCAACAGCTGCTCGACGAGCAGGTGAACCCGCGCCTGCGCACGGTGTTCGCGGGCCTGCCGGCGACCGTCACCGGCGTGGCCCTCGATCGCGAGCGTGGGCTCTCGGTCAGCGCCGAGATCGACCTCTCGCGACTGCCCGGCGGCTGATCCGCGCCGTTCAGTTCTCTTCGGGCTCGTCGCCGGCGGTGATGCCGTACTTGCGCAACAGCTTGTGCAGGTACTTCCGGTCCATGTCCGCGTCGCGCGCGGCCTTCGAGATGTTGCCGTCGGCGCGCTTGATGAGCCACGTGAGGTAACGGCGCTCGAAGAGCTCCGTCCACTTCTCCTTCGTGTCGCGGAACGAGACGCCGGGCTCGAACTCGATGCCGTCGCGGAGCGTGGCGGCCGAGCCGCGGCCCACTTCGCCGAGCGGCGCGACGAGCATGCCAGGGTCGGCGCCAAGAGCGAGCGCGCGCTCGATGACGTTGCGCAGCTCGCGGACATTGCCCGGCCAATCGTGGGCCATGAGGGCAGCACGCGTCTGATCGGAGAGCTGCGCGGCGGAATCCGACGGTGCGAGCTTGGTGAGGATGGAGTCGATGAGGAGGGGGATGTCCTCGCGACGCTCGCGCAGCGCCGGCGCCGTGATGGGCACGACGTTCAGGCGGAAGTACAAGTCCTCGCGGAACTTGCCCTTCTCGACCTCGCTGCGGAGGTCCTTGCGCGTGGCGGCGATGACGCGGAGGTCGACCTTCATCGTCTTCGTGCCACCGACGCGGCGAAGCTCGCGCTGCTCGAGCACGCGCAGGAGCTTGGGCTGGAGATCGAGCGAGAGCTCGCCGAGCTCGTCGAGGAAGACGGTGCCGCCACTCGCGAGCTCGAAGGCGCCCTGGCGGGCGGCGACGGCGCCGGTGAACGACCCCTTCTCGTGGCCGAACAGCTCGGACTCGATCAACGTCCCCGCGACCGCGCCGCAGTCCACGACGATGAACGGCGCGCCGCTACGCGGCGACAGCTGATGCAGCGTGCGGGCGATCATGTCCTTGCCCGTCCCCGTCTCGCCCTCGATCAAGACCGTCGCATCCGTCGGGGCAATCTTCTCGACGAGGCCGAAGATCTCCCGCATGGCGGGCGATTTGCCGACCATCTCGCCGAGCTGCTCCTTCTCGGAGGGCAAGATCTCGATGCGCTCCTCGAACGGCGTGAACTTGAGCTCGCTCGCGCCAGCGCGGATCACCGAGCCCGCCCGGAGATACGCCTCCTTGACCTCCGCGCCGTCGAGGAACGTGCCGTTCGTGCTCTTCATGTCGCGCACGAGGTAGCCCTTGGCGTCACGCGTGATCTCGAAGTGGACCCGCGAGACCGTCTCGTCGTCGAGGTGGAGGTCGTTCTCGGGGGCCTTGCCAACGCGAAACTGATCGCCCGCGATCACGAGCTCCATACCGCGCTGGGCGCCGCGGATGACGACCAGCTTGCATCGGCGGAGATTGACGGTTGCCGGCGTCCCCTCGCGCCGGATCCGCGTCCCGCTCAGATGCTCCATCGGCGCGAGCGTATCGTACCTTCCGTGCCCATGGAGAAGTCGTTGCACGCCGTCCTCGCGCCGTTCGTCGAGCGCGGTGAGGCGAACGAGATCGTCGCGGCCATCGTCCGGCCAGGTCAGGACGCCGACGTGGTGGCGATCGGCGCGCCCCGCGACGCCATTTTTCGCATCAGCTCGATGACGAAGCCCTTCACGGCGGTGGCGACCTTGTCCGAGGTCGAGGCTGGTACGTTCGCGCTCGACGACTCGGTCGCGCGCTGGCTCCCGGAGCTCGCCTCCCCTCGCGTGCTGAAACACCCGGGTGGACCACTCGACGAGACCGTGCCCGCGCACGGCCCCATCACGATTCGCCACCTGCTCACGTTCACGTGCGGGATCGGAATGAGCGAGGACTTCGGGCCGACGCCCCTGAACCAGCGCGAGAAGGAGCTGGGGCTCCGGACGTGGGCCGGCCCCGTCCCCGCCCCGAAGCTGACGCCAGATGAATGGATGACGCGGCTGGGCTCGCTGCCGCTGCGCGCCCACCCCGGCGAGACGTGGCTCTACAACTCGAGCGCCCACATTCTCGGGGTCCTGCTCGCCCGCGCGACCGGCACGAGCTACGAGGCCGTGCTCCGGCATCGCGTCCTCGCCCCGCTCGGCCTCTCCGACACCATGCTCACCGTCGGGCCTACGCAGGCGAGCCGGCTGGTGCCGATGCGGATCGACCCGGCCAACCAGTGGCTGCGCGAGCCGCTCTTCCCTGACGGCTCGGCGGGCCTGTGTTCGACGCTGGACGACCTGCTCGTCTTCGGTCGCATGCTCGTGCAGGGCGGCACGCACCAGGGCCGGCACGTGCTCCAGCGGCAGACGATCGCCGCGCTCGCCACCGACCAGCTCACACCGGCCCAGCGCGGTGGGGCGACGGAGCTCTTCCTCGCGCCGCGAGGCTGGGGGCTCGGCCTCGCCGTGGAAGGGACGCGGATCGGCTGGGATGGCGGCCTCGGCACGACGTTCAGCGTCGACCTCGCGACCGGCGCCATGGCGATCGCGCTCACGCAGCGGCCCTGGGACTCTCCCAAGGGGACGGCGATCCTCCGCGCGTTCTGGGACTGCGCAACGCAGTAGCGCGGCGCGGCCTGTAGTAACGTCGCCCCCAGTGGTGCGATCCATCGGGGGGACGCTCGGCTTCATCGCGTGCTGCGTGATGACGTCGCTCGCCCATGCTCAACCAGCGGCCGAGGAACCGGCGGCGACGACGACGACGGCTGCGCCCGCCCCGGCCAAGCCGAGCGAGGCGCCCCTGCCCTCGTGCCTCGACCGCACGCTGCGAGACGAGCTCGGCGCCGATCTGAAGCCGCGTGGGGTGCAGATCCGCGACTTCAAGAAGGACGGCAAGGTCGCGTTGACCTTCCACGGCGGCCTGTTCGGTGGCGATCTCACCAGCTCGTCCTGGGTGGCCGGCGGGGCGCTCACCGTGTTTCCGACCGAGGACTTCGGCATCGGGGGCGAGTTCAACCTGACGCCCCTCGAGCTCGATCTCGACGAGCCGCTCGAGATGTTCTTCGGCGACAACCGGTTCGAGCCCGGCATGGCCTACATCGCGCTCGGGAACCTCTACTGGTCGCCCATCCACGCCAAGCTGAAGATCGGCGACAGCATCATCCATTCGGACCTCATGATCTTCGCCGGCGGCGGCCGCATGTTCCACGACTCGATCCAGGGCGTGGCGGCGAACGCGGGCTTCGCGCTCGACATGTTCGTGACCCGCGTCTTCACGTTCCGCTTCGATGTGCGGAACCTGATGACGATCGCCGAGGTCGCCGGCGAGACTCGCTACACGAACAACATCATCGCGACGGCGGGCTTCTCCTTCTGGATTCCGGTGGGCCTGTGAGGAGCGCGCTGGCCCTCCTCGTCGTCGCGGCGCTGGCGACACACGTCCGCGCCGACGAGGCCCCCGCGCCCGTTGCCCTGCGGACGACGGAGATCTGCATCGACAAGGAGATCGCGGATCGCCTCGCCGTGAAGCGCAAGCGCCGCGGTGCGGTCGACCGGCTCTTCGTGAAGCAGGGCCGCCACGAGCTCTCGGCGGGCGGCGGCTACTACGCGAGCGACCTCCTCTCCGGCACCTACATCCTGACGGGCTCGTACACCTATCACATGACGGATCAGACCGCCGTCGAGTTCGGGGCCGCGTACACCCACGCCAACGCCGACATCATCCGTGCGCTCGAGGATGACCGCGGCGAGGTGCTCGAGGAGACCTACGCGCGGATGATCTTTGGCGAGTCCTTGCTCGTCTGGAGCCCGGTGTACGGCAAGCTCCGACTTGGCGGTTCCATCGTCCACTTCGACATTCATGCCGACATCGGCGTCGGGGTGATCGACTCGAAGACCTCGCGGGGCGCCGCCGGCGTCGTAGGCTTCGGGTTTAAGCTGTTCATCGGGGAGGCGGCGGCGTTCCGCATCGATGCGCGGAACCGGACCTTCCGCCAGGAGCTCCTGGACGAACGTTTCCTCGTGAACGACAGCGCGGTGACTGCCAGCCTCTCGTTGTTCTTACCGTTCCACAATTGACCCGTCGACCTGGGAGACCTTCGATGCGCTTCGCCTCGCTGCTCGTCATCGCTGCGCTGGTTCCGTCGCTCGCGTTGGCGAAGCCGAAGAAGAAGAAAAAGGCCAAGGCCAAGAAGGCCGAGCCGGAGCAGGTCGAGCCCGCGACCACGGAGCCCGCGCCGCCCCCGCCGACGATCACGCCGGCCACGGTGACGCCGACGACGCCCGCGGCCGCGACCCCGGCGACGCCC
>JALHPV010000248.1 GCA_022842285.1 Kofleriaceae bacterium | reverse complement strand
CACGCTTCTCGGCTCCTCATGAGGACAAGACTACGTCGGCCCCAGGTCGCCACCGAACGAGTTGTCATTACAGGGTCTCACCGGGGATCGAGATCAATGCGTACTCGGCGCGCCGGTCGCGCGGCACGGAGCGTACCCGCGACCGCTGCGAAGGCGGTCTATCCTCACAATGTACAATCCTGGTGTGGCCAGTCACGAGGACGATGCGACCCTTCCGTCTACCGAGCCTCCGGTCGCGAGCACGACGACGGCCCAGCTCCGCAATGAGGTAGCGCGCTACGACCTCGGGCCCCTGCTCGGACGCGGGGGAATGGGCGAGGTCCGCCTCGCCCGCGACACGCGAATCGACCGCGAGGTCGCGGTCAAGGTGATGCGGTCCGAGCTTCACGGGACGGACAACGTCGCGCGTTTCTTTCGCGAGGCGCGGGTGCAGGGGGCGCTCGAGCACCCGTCGGTCGTTCCGATTCACGACCTCGGCGTCGACGCTTCGAACAATCCGTACTTCGTGATGAAGCGGCTCGTCGGCGTCACGCTCGCGAGCGTGCTCGAGCTGCGCCGCGCCGAGGCCCCGCGGGTCTCGGCTCCGCTCATCACCGCGGACGCCGGGAGCCTGCCCCGCGAGCGCTGGTCGCGGCGCGACTTGCTCGATCGCTTCGTCGCGATCTGTCTGGCGATGGACCTCGCACACCAACGCGGCATCGTCCACCGCGACCTGAAGCCGGCCAACCTCATGCTCGGGGAGTTCGGTGAGACCTACGTGCTCGACTGGGGACTCGCACGCGTCGCCCACGAGCACGAGATCCGCGAGGTGTCGTCGGTCTCCTCGGAGAGCGGAGCGACCGAGGTCGGCGCGTTGCTCGGAACACCGGGCTACATGGCGCCGGAGCAAGCCCGCGGCCTGGACATCACGCCGAAGGCAGACATCTACAGCCTGGGCTGCGTGCTGTTCGAGATCCTCACGAGCTCACCTGCGCTCCCGCGCGGTCCAGCGGCTCTCGCGCTCACCCTCGATGCGCCGTGGCACTCGCCGCGGACGAGTCACCCCGACCAGGACGTTCCGCCCGAGCTCGACACTCTTTGCATCGACGCGACAATGGCCGATCCGGCGCTACGACCGAACGCCCGGCAGCTCGCCGAGCGCGTGCGGTCCTATCTCGACGGCGACCGCGATCTCGCGCAGCGTAAGCAGATCGCGACAGGCTTGATCGCGTCGGCGCAGGCCGCCCTCGCGCGCGGCGACGAGGCCTCCCGCATGACCGCGCTCCAGGACGCCGGGCGCGCCTTCGCGCTGGTCCCCGAGGACGAGGTAGCGCAGCGCCTGCTCGTCGGGATCGCGCTGCAGCCTCCGCCCGAGATTCCGCGTGGCGCTCTCGCGGCGGCCGACGCCGAGCGCTCCGCCTACCTCACGCGCATCATGCGCTTCTCCTCGCTGAGCTACGTCTGGATCTCGCTCGGCATCGCGCTGCTCTTCTTGTTTCCGCTCAATGAACGCTGGCCCGTGGCGCTGGCGCTCGCGCTCTCTGTCGCGAGTGGTCTCGTGCTTCACTTCAAGGCAACGAGCCTCGCGCAGATGAAGTCGCCCTGGCACGTGGTGATCCTCGTCGCGAACCTGGGCTTGCTCACCGCCGCCGGGTTCATTCATGGCCCTCTGTTCGTCATCCCGGTCTTCCTCATTGGCTCGCTGGCGTCCATCCTCGCGCAGCCGCTCCAGTATCCGTCGTGGATCGTCGTCGCGACCCACGCGTTGCCCATCGCGATCCTGGTCGGATGCGAGCTCGTCGGCCTCACCCCGTCGACCTTCCACGTGAGCGGTGGCCAGCTCCACATCACGCCGTGGGTCATCGACGCGACGCCGCTGAACATCGGCTTCGTCTACGCGCTGACCTTGATCGCCCAGATGGCGAACTCGACGCTCATCACCCTCTCGACACGCAACGCCCAGGTGTCGGCGCAGAACCGCGTCCACGCTCACCGCTGGCACCTGATGCAGATGCTGCCCGGCGCGGCCGCCCCGGCGCCGTCATCGTCCTCTCCCCCGTCGGCGTGACCCCGTCGCGTGGCCCAACCCGCGCCGCAGCGATCCGCGCGGTCGTGGATTCCTGAGGCGCGCCGCGCACTGAGTGACAGGTAGGCGGCTCGGCGCTGGCCCATCGAATGCCGGGTCGCGCGGCATCATGCGAGGGAACTGCGCTCGGGCGCTCCGGGGGAGGTTCTGCGCAGTCGTGGTTCGACGGCGGACCTGGCCACTGGCTGGTCGGCGACCTCGCCGATGCGGTCGTCGCGGTTGCGTTCTACGAACCGCGGCCTGCGACCGATCACGTGTGGTCGCTCACGATGCTCACGGTGGCGCCCCGAACAGCACGGCGATCAGGGGGCACAGGTACCGGCGCCCGCACCCAGCGAGCGCACGGAGACGGCGACCTGCTTCGCGATGGTCTGGAGGGCGCGCTGGTGCGCCTCGGCGAGACCGTCGTAGCCGGGCTGCGCGTCCTCGCTCGCGCGGTGCGAGCACACGAGGACGGGCGCCGTGCCGGTGGCGTCGCGAACCGTGGAGATCGCCTCGACGAGCGCCTGCTTGCCGAGGACCGACTCGAAGCGCTGCACGGCGAGCTTGATGCGATACGTGGGGATGCCCTCGGCGGGGGTAAGGCCGGCGATGTCGCGGGCCCCGAGCTCGTACGAGAGCTCGGTGGCGAAGGCGCGGCGGAGCTCGCGCGGCAACGGCGAGATCCACGAGCGGGTGTCGACGGGGGTCAGCTGGCCACGGCCCTCGCGCACGACCATCTCGGCGCGATCGACCTCCGGCGGAACGTCGACGGGCAGGACGTCGAGCTGGAGCTCGTTGGATGGCGGCGTGGTCGTGTCACGCGGCGGCGAGACGAGGGTGTAGAAGGAGGCACCGTCGGAGCGGCATGCGACCAGGGCGACCACGGAGGCGACGAGGAGGAGGGGCGAGTTCATCATTGGTTCTTCGGTTCGTCCGGCGAGGCACGGCCACGCACGAGGGACTCGGGGTGGCGCTTGAGATAGTCAGCGAGGCCACGGAGGGAGAACGCGGCTCGCTCCACCTGCTCGATCGCGGCGCGGGTCGATTGCTGGATCGCCGAGTCCGGGGCGGCGACGTTGTCCCGTAGCGACTTGAGGCTGTCGCCGAGCGCGGCCATCGCCAGGTCGGCGCCCGCGAGCATCGCCTCGGCCTTGGGCACGACGTCGCGATCGAGGCGCCCCATCAAGGTGCTGGCCGCGCGACTCGCATCGCGGACGCCAAGGCCGATCTCCTCGAACGGGATGCGGTCGATCTTGGCGATGACGCTCTGGAGCTGGTCCTGGATCTGTTCGGTGCCCCCGCGCACGGTCGGGACGACCCACGTGCCGGGCGTCGCGAGGGGGAGCGACGTGGTGATGCGATCGCTCGGGAACCAATCGAGCGCGATGAAGAACGAGCCGGTGATGAAGTTGCCGGACCGTAGCTGTGCTCGCAGCCCTCGCGTGACCAGATCCTGCAGCATCTGGAGCCCCGACTTACCCGTGCGGGCCCCCTCCTCGACCAGGGTCGCGTACGCGGAACCGAGCCGCTCCGGGAAGACCTTCGCGTTGACGTCGAAGTAGAACGCACGCGTCGTGGGGTCGTATCCCGCGTTGACGCCGGTCACATCACCGATGTGGAGCCCCTCGAGCTCGATGTTCACCCCGACGCCGTCGTCGAGGCCCCGGATCGGCTGATGAAAGCGCATCGCGAGCGGCAGCGAGACCGTGTCGGGCTCCTCGAACGCGTGGCGGCGATCCTCGAAGAGGACGAAGATGCTGTTCTCGGCCGCGGGGGGGCCAGGCGTGGCGTCGTCTCGCGACGCGAAGGCGATGCCGCCGGCGATCACGGTCGTGATCGACTGCGTGTTGACGCGGAGCCCGGTGGCATCGAGCGTCACGTCGAGTCCACTGGCGTTCCAGAACACCGTCGAGGCGGTGACGTTCTTGTCGTAGGGGGCGTCGATGAAGACATCGATGTCGATGGTCTTGCCATCGGCGGTGAGGTCGAGCGACGTGATGACGCCGACGGGTTGCCGACGGAGATACACCGGCGACTGGATGACCAGCGACCCGGCATCGGCGGCGCGAAGCTTGAACAGCGTGCCCTCGCGATCGAGCGTCACGCCGGGTGGCTTCTCGAGGCCCACGAACGTGTCCGCCTCCTCGGGGGCCTCCCCGATATCGACGCCGATGTACGCGCCTGACAGGAGGGTGCCGAGCCCCGAGACGCCGCCCAGCCCGACGCGCGGTCGCTCGACCCAGAACCGCGAGTCCTTGACCGCGACGACGGCGCCGCCGCGGGTGAGCTTCACCGTGGCGGAGATCCGCCGGTCGGGAAGCAGCTCGACCTCCGTCACCATCCCGACAGGCACGTTCTTGTAGCGAACCTCCGACTTGCCGGCCTCGATGCCCTCGGCGGTGTCGAACGTGATGTGGATCGTCGGCCCCGTCCGCAAGTACGACCGCACGGCGAGCGCACCGGCGGCGACGACCGCGATGATCGGGACGAGCCAGACCGCGGATGGCCGGCCTCGCTTGCGCCGATGGACGACGGGTTCCGGAAGGCCTTCGAACTTCGTGTCAGTCATGCGGGTCCCAGATCGTTCGCGGATCGAAAGAGGCGGAGGCGAGCATGGTCAGCACGACCACGCCCGCGAACGGGATGACAGCCAGGCCGGGCTCGACGCGGGCGAAGCGCCCGAGCTGGACGACGGCCGACAGCAGCGCGACGACGAACACGTCGAGCATTGACCAGTGGCCCACGGCCTCGAGCACCCGGTAGAGCTGCGTGCGCCCCCGCTGGCGCCAGGTCGAGCCCTTGCGGGACGTGACGAGCAAGAGGCCGAGCGCGCCGAGCTTCAGCATCGGGACCAAGACGCTGGCGGTGAAGACCACCGCCGCGAGGGACCACGAGCCCTCGGTCCAGAGAAATGCGACTCCCGACATGATCGTATCCGTGCGGTACGTCGGGAACTGCTCGGTCTCCATGATGGGCAGCGCGTTGGCGGGGATGTAGAGCGCCGCCGCCGCGATCAGAAACGCCCAGGCGCGGGCATTGGCGTTGCGCTTGCGCGGACGCAGCGGCTCCCCGCAGCGCGGGCACGTGCCGACCGCGGCATTGCCGGCCTTCATCACGAGCTCGCACGTCGTGCACGCAACAAGGCCCAGCTCGGCGCCGCGCATCACCTGCGCAGCTCCTCGGCGCGACGCCACAGGACCTCGCGGTCGAACGAGGCCAGCGAGGCGAAGGCGATCGTCATGACCGCCACGCCGAACATCCCCCAACCGGGGACCGTGGCGGCGAGGCCCGTGAGCTTCACCACCGCCACCGCGAGCCCGAGCAAGAAGACCGGAACCATGCGCCACGGCCGGAGCGCGTGCATCGCGCGCATCACCAGCGCGAAGGCCGGTGGGCGGACGCCGGCGGCGAGCGGCACCAGCACCCAGAGGAGCATCAGGAGCTCGACGAGGGGCGCCACGATCAACGTCACCGCGAGCGTGATGGCGACCACGGGGAGCTCGTGGTTGTACGACGCGGCGATCGAGCTCCAGAGCGTCGCCGCGGTCTGCCGCCCCGACGCGGTCAGCGTGATCAGCGGAAAGGCGTTCGCCACCACGAATGCGATCGCAGCCGTGATCGTGACGGCGAGCATCGCGCCGAGATCGCTGTCCGCATGATAGAGGGACGCTTCGCAGGTGCGGCACCGAGCGGCCGATCCGCGGCTCACCGGCGGCCGGCGATGAACCGTGTCGCAGTACGTGCAGATCGTGAGCTCCATCGTCGCGCTCGCGGACGAACGCTCGCGCAAATGTAGTGCGATCCATCCAGGAGCGTCGTGAATCTCACCCGGAACACCGGTGCGCGATAACGCTCAGTGAGGCGGCCTAGCTGTGTGATCGGGCAGCGGGAGGATCCGGGGGTTGAGCCCTGCGATGGCTACGGGCTCGCGACGAAGTCAGCCCAGATCGGTTTGTGGTCCGAGCGACCGCGCTCGACGATACCGCCGGCGATCGCGATCAAGCGCGTGTCGTAGAGGATGTGGTCGAGTTGAAATCGCAGGGTGATCGACCCGGCCGGCCACTCCCAGGTGCGGTGGGTACCCGCGAACTGAGCAGTGGCGTCGACGTAGCCCTGTTCGTCGAGGTACGTGATCGCCTTGCCGGAGGACTCCTCGTTGAAGTCGCCGGCGATGATGGTGGGCAGGTGCCGATCGAGGGCGCCCGCGTGCTGCATCGCCTCGGACCGGCGCTGGTCGCGCGTCGAGAAGAAGCCGACGACCCAGCTGCCGCCCTCGCTCATGGGCGGTTTCAGGTGGACGTCGAGCAGCTGGATGCGGCCGAGGGGAGCGTCGATGACGAGGCGCCAGGCGAAGAACGGCCCCGCGGTGCTGGGGAGGACCTCGGCCGCGACGATCGGGTACTTCGACAGGATGCCCATGCCGCCCGCAGGCCAGTCGGGCGGCGGCTCGAAGCGGCGATGCGGATACGTGGCGCCGAGCGCGGCGACGAGCGCGCCTTCCCAGGCAGCGTCGGTCTCCTGCAGCAGGACGACGTCGGGCGAGGCGCTGGCAATGGCCGCCGCGCCCTCGGGATCCCCCGCGAGGCCGAAGTTCACGTTGTAGCTCATGACCCGCAGCGCCCGAGGCTCGCGGGGCGTCATGGGGAGCGCGGGGACGGCCGACGCGAGGGAGGTCATCACCACCGGCTGCGACGAGCCGCACGCGGCCGCGAGGACGAGCAGAGCGAAGGGACGCACCGTTGGTGGGACCGCCGACGATCCGCGGGGGTTGCTCGCCTGCCGGACGTTGCCGGCCTAGTCGACGGGCGACGCCAGTGGAGTGGCGAGCGGATCGGTGAAGCGGGTCGCCAGCTCGGTGTTGCCGAGGTGAGGCGCGTTGCGCGTGGCCCCGAGGGCGGTATCGAAGACCGCACCGATGGCGAAGTGCGCGTTGACGAACGTCGCGAGCGCGGGGCGATCGATGGGCCGCGTGGCGGTGATGTGGCGCGTGCCGGTGAGAGACGAGCGGGCGAGCTCCCAGACGCGCGCGGCGGCATCGGCCGCCCACACGGCCGACCGAACCTCGTCGGACACGATCGTCATGGGCAGGCCGCGCGCATGCCGCGAGCGGAGCCAGTCGAGGTGACCGATGCGACCGTTCGACGACGGTCCGATCCAGAGGCCACTGCGGATCACGAGCGAGCCCGGGCGCGCCTGGACCAGCGCCTCCGCCGCGACGCGCGTACGACCGTAGACGCTGATCGGCGCCGGCCGCGAGTCCTCGTAGTAGGGCCCCGCGCCGCCCCCGAAGACGTGGTCGCTCGAGCAGTAGACGATGCGCGCGTCCGGCGGGGCATAGGTGCACAGGATGCGCGTGGCCTCGACATTCACGGCGTGCGCGAACTCGGGTGAGCGCTCGCAGTCGGCCACGTCGCAGACGCCCGCGCAGTGAATGATCAGGCGCGGGGTCTCGACCTCGAACAGCCGGGCCACCGCCGGTTCGTCGTCGAGATCGATGCGGTGCGTGGCGCCGGGCGCCAGCGCGCGCGTCTTGCCATTGCAGAAGCCGGTGACCGGGATCCCGACGCGGAGAGCGTGCTGGAGGATCGACCAGCCGAGCATCGAGCTCGCACCGAAGAGCAGCGCCGGCAACGGGCCGACGGTACACGGATTCGCCCAGGCTAGAACGAGCCAACCAGCGCGGCGTGGAGCGCGAGCTGGTCATCGAGGTCACTGAAGTCGTAGAGCTCGGCGCTGGCCTTCACGCGCATCCCCGCGGGGATCCGCACCGCGACGCCGCCCGTGTAGCGCAAGAGCACGCTCTCCGAACGCAGGGGGCTATCGGCAAGGACGTTGCCGAAGCGGCGCAGCCCATCCCAGCGGCCGATGAGATCGACCGCACCGACGGGCACCTCGAGCTCGACGTAGAAGCCATCCTTCAGGGCGACGTCGTCGTACTGCCCATCGGCCGACGGTCCGTACTTGAAGCGTCGCGCGGGGTCATCGCCGATCGCGAGCTCCGTCCACCGGGCGAGATACTCGGCGCGGAGGAACGAGCGGCCGAGCTGGAGCGACAGGTCGAAGCCAACGATCAAGAAGCCCAGCTCGGCCTCGGGATCGTAGTGGCCGGCCATCACGGATGAGCCGAGCGTCACGAGCGTGTCCTCGTTCAGCCGCAGTGACGTACCGACGCGGCCCCCCACGGACGGCTGCGAGTTGTTGTCGACGTAGTACCGCTCGCCCGAACGCGACAGGGTGTAGTCGAAGTCGCTCCCCTCGGCCGTGCCCTTGGGCCCGCTGATGACATAGGCCGCGTAGTCGACCTGGTGCTTGCCCATGAACTTCGTGCCGAACAGCTCGACGCCATTGTCGACCCAGGGCGCGGGCAGCACGCCTTCGTTCCACTCGCGGAACGCGAGCATGCGTCCCATGTCGTAGGGCAAGGGCTTGTCGCTCGTGCGGTGGTTCGCAGGATCGTGACGCTGAGGGAAGCTGCCCAGGGCCGGGGTGAACCGGCCGACCTTCAGGTTCAAGGCATCGCTGCCACGGAGCTCGAAGTGAGCCAGTCCGAACTCGGGCCCGTGACAGGCGACGCAGACCTTCACGTGAACCGAGGTGTGATCGCTGATATCGACCGCCACCTTGAGCGACACCTCGACCGTGGCGCCATCGAAGGTCGAGCGACGCGCGCGCGCGTCCGTCGGGACGGCGAGGTAGTCGAGCTGGACCGAGCCCGCGAAGTTGCGGCGGATCTGGAACGAGCTCGGCTCGGGCTCCTCCGCCGGTGCGATAGGGGGCAGGACCTCGTCGGCAACGGGCTCAGGCGGAGGCGTGGCGGCAGGTTGGGCGGCCTCCTCCGGCGTTGCGATGGGGGGCAGGGCCTCGTCGGCAACGGGCTCAGGCGGAGGCGTGGCGGCAGGTTGGGCGGCCGCGACCCCGGCCACGATCCACATCACCAGGACAGCCCACAGACGACTCATCGCGTCCTCGCTTCCGACCAGCGCACGAGGCAGTTCGTGATGAGCGGCGCATCGGCACTCGAGATTCCGCTGCCTGGCATGAGCCGCATCCGATCGACGTACGACTCCCACGCGATCCGTCCCCGGATCGACGTCGCCAGGACGCGCTCGATGGGGTGGCAGCGACTGCACCGACGGGTCGCCAGCATGCAGCTCTCACGCATACTCGGGCCCGCACTCGGTCCTGGCTCGAGGGGTGGGTTGGTGCCGACCCCACACCCGGCGAGGCCGAGCACGATCAGCCATTCAATTGTCACGCGCACCCTCCGCGATCCAATCCGAGACGAGTTGACGCTCTGCCGGGGTCAGCGGCGCGCCCTCGAGTGGCATGCGCGCGCCGAAAGGTGGCGCGTCGCCGATCTTCTGGAGCAGAACGCTATCGCACGGCATCCCAGGGACGACGATGTCGAGGCTCGACCGGGTGCCGCCGGCTGACAGCGACTCGAAGTTCGTCATGTCGAAGCCGCCGATCGCGATCCCGATCGGGGTCGAGCCGGCGGGCGTATGACAGGTCGCGCACGGCCCGAGGACGCCGGTCAGGAGGTCGCGCCGCAGGCTCACGGAGGTGGCCGGGTCTGCATCCGCGTTCGAGCACGTGCTCGTGACGAGTGGTCCAACATCGGGCGCCAGCGCATCGATGCAGCCCGCGAGCCCCGCGAGCGCGATCAGCACGAGGGGCCTCACAGCGCTCCTGCCATGCGCTGCGCGGGGCAGTTGCGCAGCTCGTCGCCAACCGCGACGGCGGTGACCACGTTCGGCACCGGCCCGGGCGAGAAGAGCTGGGACGCGGCCCGCAGGTCCGCGACCTCGTCGTCGCGTGAGGTGTCGATCGATGCGGTCTCGGCGACGACGGCGACCGCGACCGTGCGGCAGAGCGGGCTGCGGTCTGGATCGTCGGCCGCCCGCTCGTAGACGTCGTTGGAGTCCACGAGATCACCGTCGCCGACGAGATCGACGCCTCGGATTGGCTCCGACAATGGCTCCGCGCCCTCGCGCCGCAACACGTAGTGGCGCTGCTCGGGCACGGTCACGCGATCCGCGTCGATGGGCATCGGACCGAGGTCGAAGTACGGGATCGTCGAGCCGCGATAGTAGAAGCGCGAGGTGGCAGGCAGCGGCTGGCCGGTGCCCACGTCGACGGTGACGTCGGGCGCGACCGCCGGGCAGTTCACCGCGATGTCCGTGCTGACCGGAGACAAGACGAGCCCCGCATCCACGGCCGCGCCGACGGCGGCAAAGGACGTGATGAGCTCTCCCGCATACCGGTCGGTCACCTCGACCATGAAGACGGCCCAGAACGGGGAGTAGCCCGGATCGCCGGGAATCGCGTCGATGATCGTGTTGTGGGCGATGGGCTCGAGCTCGCCGCTGCCGGACCGCTGCGCGAGCACGAACAGCGGAGCCGCGATCGCCGGCGCCGGGCCGAAGTCCCAGGTCCGCGTCGGATGCCCCGCGGCGAAGCCGCCGATCAGCGGGACTGTCGCGTCGACACCATCGAGGAGTTCGAGCTGCGCGGCGATCACGGGATCGTCGTCCGCGCGGGGCACGACTGCCCCGGGCGGAAAGATGTCACTGGTGGCGATCGCCTCGTCGGAGACCTGCGGGCCGAGGCAGCCTGTAGACAGTGCGACGAGGACGAGGTGGTGGGAGCCGATGGTCATGGCGACTCCGGGATCAGGCGGATCGCGAAGGCCACGCCGACCGTTCCCACATCCGGCGCGGTGTCGGTCCGGACGCTGCTCAGCGCCTCGGCGACACAGGTGCTCACGCCCGGCAAGGCGGGCGCGGTCACGCGAATCCCGTGGGCGGTGCGATTCTCGTCGATGGTCAGGCGAACGCCGACCTCGACCTGGGGCGAGCGAGCGGCCCGACGCGCCGCCTCGCCATAACAAGCCGCGACCGCGGGCAGCGCCCGATCGACGGCGCGCTTCACCGTGCCGGAGGTGAGCGATCCGGTGACGGTGATCGAGCCGAGGCGTGCCGACGCCCGCGTCGCGATGACGGCCGGTGGTGGCGGTGGCGGTGGCGGTGGCGCAACCGGTGCGGGGGGGACAACGGGCGCAATGGGCTCGGCCGGGGGACGTAGGTCCTCGCGGGGGACCGGCACCACCTCGACGGGAGGCGCCTCCAGCGTGACGGCCGCGACCGTGCTCGCG
>JALHPV010000247.1 GCA_022842285.1 Kofleriaceae bacterium | reverse complement strand
CTGCGTGCGGCTCCTGCAGCGCGTAGGTCCCGGCCGCGCCAAGGAGCTCATCTACACCGGCCGCGCGATCACCGCCGGCGAGGCGCTGCGCATCGGCCTCGTGAATGCCGTGTACGCCACGCGCAAGGACCTCCTCGCCGCCGCCCACGCGTCCATCGCGCAGATCGCGACGCGCTCTGCGACGGCCGTGTCGACCTGCAAGCACGTGCTCCACTCGCTCGCCGGCAAGTCGATGGCCGCGCAGCTCTCGCTCGAGGCGTCGGGCTTCGAGCGCGCCTTTGCCTCCGCCGACAAGCGCGAAGGGGTCGCGGCGTTCCTCGCCAAGCGTCCGCCGGTATTCCCCGGTCGATGACCGGCGTACCATCCCGCGAGATGACGCTGCACAAGCTGTCCGACCTGCGCGCGGGAGATCTGATGATCTTTCTCTCCGTCGCACGCTGTCAGTCCGTCAACGGCGCGGCGCGCGAGCTCAACATGCCGCCGTCGCAGGTCAGCAAGGCCGTCGCGCGCCTCGAGGAGCAGCTCGGCCTGACGCTCATGGTGCGCTCCACCCGCGGCATCACGATCTCCGACGACGGTAACCGCATCCTCCCGCAGGTCACCACGCTCGTTCAGCGCGTCCAGGATCTCGATCGCCGCGACACCGTCGACACCGCCATCGCCGTCGCCGCGCCGTCGTACATGATCATCTGGTGCGCGCCGCGCATCATCGGCGCACTGCCCGGCACGCGCGTCCGCGCGATCGAGATGGCGCCCGCGCTCATCCGGACCCTCGCCGCCGGCAACTTCTTCGACGTCTGCCTCACCCTCGCCGAGGAGCGCCTCCCCGAATCGTGGGTCTCCATCCAGGTCGGCGAGATGCGCCGCTCGTGCTTCGGCCCCCCCGCGCTCTACGAACGCCTCGGCCCCGCGCCGATCAGCCTCGAGACGATGCGTCGCATCCCGTTCGTGCTCCCGGTCTACAACGCGAACGGGGTCTACGTGCCCGTCGACGACGGTTGCCCGCTCGCCTCGACGCAGCGCACGGCGGGCCACGAAGCGCAGACGATGGCCCTCGCGCTCGAGATGGCCTGCTCCTCGGGCGAACAGGTCGTCTTCGGTCCGCTCATGGCCGCGTACCCCTATCTTGTCGATGGCCGCCTCGTCGAGTTCGAGGTCGAGGGCTGGAACGAGAAGGATCCGGTCTACGTCTCGTGCAACGCCGATCGCGTCCGCGCGCCGCAGCAGCGCCAGATCGCCGATGCCACGCGGCTCGCGCTCGAGAAGCTCGGCGCCTTCAATCGCGACCGCGTCCCCGCCGACGCCCGCTCGTAGTGGCAGATCGTGTTGCCCCCGTGGCCGCCATCCGGACACGGGGTCTCGCAACTGCGTGAATGCTCGATCCTCGTCGGCCGGCACCGAGATTGCGATGAGATCCGGCATGACGACGGTGCTACGGTGAACGACGTGGATGATCCGGTGGTGACGACCTCGGTGCTGCACTCGGTGCTGCACTCGGTGCTGGAGCAGAAGCTCGGGCTGCTGCGGTCGGAGCTCGAGGGTGAGATCGACGCTGCGCTCGAGAAGCAACGACAGGCTTTCAACGAGGACATGGCCCGCTACTTTGCGGCGAGCCAGGACGACTTCCGACGGTGGTTCGGCGCGCTCGTTGACAAGACGAACACGACCGAGACCAAGGTCGCGGAATTGCGCGACGAGCATGAAGCGCACATGGCCGATGACACTCGTCATCGTGCACCGCGACGCCGGAAGGCGTAGTCACTCCAGGATGGCGCCGTCCATGCCGGCGTAGCCGATGCGGGCACGCTTGTAAGCCGATGCCCGGCCGTCGATGAGGTGGACGCCGGGACGATCGGCGGCCCAAGCTTCGTAGTCCTCGGTCGGAGAGGGCGCGGCGACGGATGGGACGAAGTAGTGGTGGAGCGAGCCGGAGAAGCCTTCGTGCTCGATGCGCAAGTGGAGCACCGTCCACGCGCAGGTGCGGCAGCGGTACTGCGTGACGTCGGCGTAGTGCGGTAGCGTCGAGCCGAGGTCGCCGACGCGCTCGAGATCGTGATCGAGCCAGCGCTTCGCATCCTCGGGGCTCGCGCTGCGGCCAGCCGAGATGGCGGCGCAGATGCAGGTCACGAGACGAGCTCGATGCGCGCGGGTACGTGCTTGTGCCACGGCGTGCCGACGAAGCGATCGCGATCTTCGCTGGCGGTGAGCTCGTTCGGCGCGACGCCGCCCAGCGCGGGGTGACCGAGGCCATGGCCGTTGGGGAGCGAGACGTGGCCGCGCTGCATGGAGGGCGAGACCTCCACGGAGACGCGCGCCGTGCCGCGCCGCGTGGAGAGCTGGACGTGCGCGCCCGTCACCACACCGAGAGCGAGCGCGTCGTCGGGGTTCATGCGGAGCGCGCCGTCGGCGTCCTTCTTGCGCCACGTCGCATCACGGATGATCGTGTTGGCGGTGAACGAGCGGCGCTCGCCGGCCGTGAGCACGAAGGGATAGTCAGCGTCGGTGACCGCGGGACGAGCGGGGAGGGCGGCGAGCTCGGCGAGGAGGTCGGGGAGGTCGACGTGGATCTTGCGGTCGCGTGTCTTCAGGCGCTTCGTGACATCGGCCCATTCGTCGATGGCAAAGATGAGACCCGACGGGCTGGCGAGGATCGCCTCGAACAGGGCGACGGCGGCGGCGAGTGGGGCGCCTCCGAAGCCGGCGCGCGCGAGGGACGCGGGGAACTGCATCGCGGCGCGCACGCACAGGCCGAAGATGACGGCGCCCTCGCGCTGATCGTCGGGGAGCGGCAGCGTGCGGTAGAGGATGACGGGCGCCTGGCCCGAGAGGCGCGGGTTCGCGAGGAGGGCGAGCGCGGCCTGGGCGTAGGCGGCATGCCCGGCGGCAGCGGCGGCGCGGAGCGGCGCGTAGTCCGCGTCGGTGACGGCACCGAGCGCCTCGCACAGGCGCGCGTGGATCTCGGCCTCGGGCAGCGTGCCGGGCATGGGATCGAGCAGGCGCCGGCGCAGGTGGAAGTAGTTCTGCGGGAAGTCGAAGTTGAAGAACGTCGCCTCCGCCTTCTCGAACTGCGTCGAGGCGGGCAGCACGTAGTGGGCGAGGCGGGCGGTCTCGGTCATCGCGATGTCGATGACAACCAGCGTGTCGAGCGAGCCGAGCGCCTCGCGCATGCGCTTCGAGTCGGCGAGCGAGTGGGCGGGGTTCGTCGCCTCGACGATCATGCCGCGGTACCGCTTCGGGTGATCGGTCAGGATCTCCTCGGCGATGACGTTGCATGGGACGAGGCCGCCGACGATGCGCGCGCCCGCGACCGGGCTCGTGTGCTTGGACTCGCCGTTGCCGATGTCGACGAACATCGACGGGATGAAGTGCGTCCCCGGCTTGCCGAGGCTGCCCGTCAGCACGATGAGCAGGCGGTGCAGATACGACACCAGCGTCGAGTCGCGGTTCATCTGCACGCCGAGGTCCTCGAAGCTCGCGAAGGCCCGCGCGCTGCCGATCACCTGCGCGGTGCGCCGCACGAGGGCCTCGTCGAGGCCACAGCGCGCGCACGCCTCGGCGATCGACGTCGCCCGTAGGGCGGTCGTGACCGTCGCGAGCTCGTCGGCCGGAACGTGCTGGGCGAGGAAGGCGTGGTCGACGCGGTCGTCCTCGAGCAGGATCGCGAGCAGCGCGGCAAGGAGCCACACATCGGTGCCCGGCTTCACCGCGAGGTGGATGTCGGCGAGCTCGGCCGTCTCCGTGCGGCGCGGATCGACGACGATGAGGGTGCGCGCCGGGTCGTGGGCGATCTCCTTCAGCGTCACGCGGGCGCGCGGGATCGAGTGCGAGTGCCACGGGTTCTTGCCGAGGAACAGCGCGACATCGCAGTGCTCGAAGTCGGCCCGGGTCGCGCTGCCCATCATGCGGTCGCTGATCCAGAACTCGCCCGTCTTCTCCTGGGCGAGGGCGCTCGACCGGTAGCGGATGTCGAGGGCCTTCCGCGTCGCGGTCGCGTACGCCCCGGGGAGGTGGTTCCCCTGGCCGCCGCCGCCGTAATAGAAGAGCGCGTCGCCGCCATGCTCGGCGCGGATCGCAGCCAGGCGGGCCGCCACCTCGCGGATGGCGGTGTCCCAGTCGATCTCCTCGAACGTGCCATCGGCGCGCCGCCGGAGGGGGCAGGTGATGCGGTCCGTGCCATGCTGATAGTGATCGAGGCGGTGCGGCTTCTCGCAGGCGTACCCGCGCGAGGACGGATGGCGCTTGTCGCCGCGCAGCTTCACCAGGTGACGACCGTCGTCGCCTCCGAGCTCCACCTCGAGGCCGCAGTTGCACTCGCAGAGGATGCACGCCGTCGCCACCCACGGTTTCGTCATCCTCAGAGAATAGACCCGCGATCCGGCGCGTGTTACGCCCGAGGCAGACGTATGGACAAGATCGTCGTCGAAGGCGGAAGTCGGCTCACCGGGCGAATTCCGATCAGTGGAGCGAAGAACGCGGCGCTGCCGCTGCTCTGCGCGGCGTTGCTCCCCGCCGGGCCGTCCACCTGGAAGAACGTGCCGCAGCTCGCCGACGTGCGAACGATGGCAAAGCTCCTGCGCATGCTCGGGTGGGAGGTCGAGGGGACCACCACGCTGAACATCGCGCCGCCGAGCGGGGCGAAGGGCAAGCGCAAGCTGAAGCTCGAGGCGCCCTACGACCTCGTGAAGACGATGCGCGCGAGCGTGCTCGTGCTCGGGCCGCTGGTGGCCCGGTTCGGTCGGGCGCGCGTGTCGCTGCCGGGCGGCTGTGCGATCGGGGCTCGCCCCATCGATCAGCACCTGAAGGGCCTGCAGGCGATGGGCGCCAAGGTGACCCTCGAGCACGGCTACGTGGATGTCGAGTGCAAGCGCCTCCAGGGCGCGACCATCATGCTCGATATGCCGACGGTGACCGGCTGCGAGAACCTCCTCATGGCGGCGGCCCTCGCGAAGGGCCGGACCGTCATCGAGAACGCCGCGCGCGAGCCGGAGGTCGAGGAGCTCGCCCTCGTCCTCAACAAGATGGGCGCGAAGATCACGGGCGCCGGCACGGCCAACATCACCATCGAAGGCGTCGACGAGCTGCAGTCGATCGAGCACTCGATCATTCCCGATCGCATCGAGGCCGGCACCTTCGCGGTCGCCGCGGCCATGACGAAGGGCGACGTGCTGCTCGAGGGCGCCCGGCCCGAGCACCTCGAGGCGGTGACGGCCAAGCTGCGCGCCGCCGGCGTGACCGTGCAGGCCGAGGCCGGCGGCATGCGCGTGAAGTCCGACGGCGAGCTGACCGCGGTCGACATCGTCACGCAGCCCCACCCGGGCTTCCCCACGGACATGCAGGCGCAGTTCATGGTGATGGCCTGCGTCGCGAAGGGGCAGAGCGTCATCAAGGAGATGATCTTCGAGAACCGCTACATGCACGTACCCGAGCTCGGCCGCATGGGCGCGGACATCCAGATCAGCGGGCGCACCGCGATCGTGCGCGGCGGGATGAAGCTGACGGGCGCGAGCGTGATGGCGACGGACCTCCGCGCGTCGGCGAGCCTCATCCTCGCGGGCCTCGTCGCGTCGGGCAAGACCGAGGTCCTGCGCGTCTATCACCTCGATCGCGGCTACGAGGCGATCGAGAAGAAGCTCCGCGGCGTGGGCGCGAAGATCAAGCGAGCGAAGGACGCGTGAGTCGCCCCCTCATCCTCGCGCTGCCGAAGGGCCGCATCCTCGACGAGGCGGCGGGCATCTTCGCGCGCGCTGGCTACGACCTCGCGCCCGTGTTCGGCGATTCGCGCAAGCTGGTCCACGAGTGCGGCCCCCTGCGCGTGCTCGTGCTGCGCAACTCCGATATCGCGACCTATGTCGCGCACGGCGCCGCCGATGCGGGCGTGGTGGGCAGCGACGTCCTCGACGAGGAAGGCCGCGAGCTGTACGAGCCGCTCGACCTCGGCATCGGCCGCTGCCGCATGATCGTGGCCGAGCGCGCCGACCAGCCCGTGGACGACCGCACGCTGTCGCACCTGCGTGTGGCCACGAAGTATCCGCGCACCACCCGGCGCTATCTCGAGGCGAAGGGCATCACCGCCGAGCTGATCAAGCTGTCGGGGGCGATCGAGCTGGGCCCGCTCACCGGCCTCTGCGAGCGAGTCGTGGACATCACCCAGACGGGCGAGACCCTGCGGCAAAACGGCCTGGTCGAGGTGGACACGGTGGCGCAGGTCAGCGCGCGCCTGGTGGTCTCGCCGGCGCGGCTCAAGCTCGATGGCGATCGACTGGGCGCGATGATCGATAAGCTCGAGCGCGCGCTGCAGGCTTCCTGATTGCGTGTACTATTTCGACGAGGTGTCGTCCGATTTGCGTCCGTTCGTCGCCGAGGAGATCCGGCTTCATCCTCGTGTCGCGTACCAGGGCTTGCTCGCCGAGGAGGGCGCCGCCACGCGCGTGGCCGCCGCGTTACCGGCGCTGGCTCGCTTTCGCCACGACTACGCCGGCGCCATCTCGATCGTCGACTGGGATCACCGGCTGCCGTCGCAGAACCTGGTCCTGCGCATCTACGGCTTCTACAGCGACGACACCCTCGAGGCCGGCCACGAGGCCTTCGACGATCGCCTCGAGCAGATCGCCGAGCGCGACAAGTATCCCGAGTTCGACGTCCCCGACTTCGACGGCCTGGCCGCGGACGAGGCCTACGAGATCGAGCTCTCCGCCTCGGGCCAGGTCGGCCGCTGCCGTCTGACCAGCGCCTGGCGCCGCACGGTGGCCTCCCGCGATGCGGCCACCGCCGTCGGCCTCGTCCAGCAATGCGAGGAGTACGGCAAGCTGGTCGCGGCCTCGCCGTCGCGCCCCACGTACCTCGGCGACCTCGAGGCGGTGTCCTGGACCCCGCCCTGCGAGTCCGACCACGTCCGCTGGACCCTCGACGTCTGGTACCTGCTGGCGTTCGACGGCCGCATCGGCTCGGGCCGCTCGTTCCTGGCCGACCTCGAGAGCGGCCAGATCGTGTCCGTCCGCGACTTCTCGGTCCGCACTGGTTAGCTGTTCGTTCTTGATCGAGCCGGAGGCGCGTGTATGGTCCGCGACCTATGGCTCCGGACCGTCTCGCCCTCGTACTCGGACTCCTCGTTGCTGCCTGCGGTCCTGCGGGAAGCGCCCGGGAATGCACCGAGGGCGGCGAGCCGGTCGACCTCGACTCCGACCGCAACAACTGTGGCCGCTGCGGCAACGAGTGCGACGGGGAGCTGAACTGCGTCAGCGGTCGCTGTACCGCGGATGCGTGTGAGGTCGGCACGACCGAGATTTGCTACTCCGGCCTCGAGGACACCGCCGGTGTTGGACCCTGCCAGGCCGGCGAGCGCACCTGTCTCAGCGGCGGCACGTGGGGCGATTGCGTCGGCGAGGTCGTGCCGTCGGCCGAGAACTGCAGCGACGGCATCGACAACAACTGCAACGGTCAGGTCGACGACAACGTCGATCAGGACATGGACGGCTTCACCTCGTGCGGCGGCGACTGCTGCGACTCGACCGAGTGCAGCGCGCCCGTCCTCGTGAACCCGGGCTCGTTCGATGCGAGCGGCAACGGCGTCGATGACGACTGCGATGGCCTCATCGACAACACCGCGCTCCTCTGCGATCAGGGGATCGCATCCAACACCACCGATGCCTTCGACTTCGCCAAGGCGATCGACATCTGCCAGCGCGCGACGGAGCAGGACCGGAAGTGGGGCGTCATCAGCGCCGCGCTCACCCTCTCCGACGGCACGCCCGGGCCTGATCCAGCCGGCCACGCGGTGCGTCCAAGGTTCGGCTCGAACCTCGTCCCGATTGGAGGCGTCTCGGTGGCGATGCTCTCGACGGGCGCCGCCGCCGCCAAGAGCGACACCAACCCGCCATTCAGCCCGTTCAGCGGCTACCAGCACACGATCGGGGCGGCCGCGGACTGGCCGGCCGACTTCACCAACGCGAATGGCGGCTCGCTCCCGAATGCCCCCGGTTGCCCACCTCCGCGCAACAGCGGCGTCGAGGCGAGCGACTCCGAGATGCTGACGGTGCGCGTGCGCGTGCCGACGAACGCGCGGTCGTTCAAGCTCTCGAGCACGTTCTACAGCGCCGAGTTCCCCGAGTACGCGTGCACCGAGTACAACGACTTCTTCGTCATCCTCCTCGACTCGATGTACACGGGCTCGACCCCGAATCCCGCCGACAAGAACCTCGCGTTCTTCCAGCCGACGGGCACGACGGAAGCCGACGACCGCGTGCCGGTCGGCGTGAACCTCGCGCACGGCAACACGGGACTCTTCACGCAGTGCAAGAACGGTCAGACCGGGTGCTCGGGCAGCCGCCCCGGCTCCATCACGACCTGCACGGCGACGGACCAGCTCGCGGGCACGGGGTTCGACGACCCGTCGACGCGGTGCGATTCCGGTCAGCTCGTTGGCGGCGCGACCGGCTGGCTCACCACCACCGGCAACGTGGTCCCCGGCGAGATCATCACGCTGCGCATCGCGATCTGGGACACGAGCGACCAGGCGTTCGACTCGCTCGTCGTCGTCGACGGCTTCCAGTGGTCGACAGAGCTGTCGAACCCCGGCACCGTCATCGGCCGCGTCACGGACTGAGCGTCGAGCGGAAGAAGCCGCAACGACCGAGCACTCGCCATCGCAGCTCGGAGCGGTTACACCACGTGTGAAGCCTGGCGTTCACATGTCTCGTCACGTCGGCCCGGTTCCGAGCAGATCCAGTCGGCATGTCGCTTGCCTGAATAGCGGACATGAGAAGTCTCTTGGTCCTCGGGATTCTAGCTTCGGGATCACCGGCCTTCGCCGTCACCCCGTTTCTGGCGAGCCAAGACCCGTATGGTCAAGTCGCTCACGGGGATACCGCTAACTTCCAGTTCAACCTGCTCGGCGACGTTGCGGCAGGCGTCACATTTTCGATCGAGGCCCCCGAAGGTCGTCGAATGTCCATCGTCCCGTGGACGATGGTCACGTGTGTGCAGCCGACCCCCAACCGGGCCGAATGTGTCACCGATGCGATTCCATCGCCCGGTGCGAGGGTCGACATCAGGGTAGACGCCGATCGACTCGGAAGGCTGCCCATCGAGGTGAACCTCAACTACCCTGATGGCGTTGCGACGTACGCGACGTACGCGAACGTGCTGCCGCTATCGGAGCGCTCCATGTCGATCGATCCCCTGCCCAAAGCAGTGGTCGGGCAACTGGTAACCTATCGAGTCGTACTCAACGTTACAGGACCTGCTCCGACGGCGGCCTTGAACTGGTGGGCTTCGGGGATGCCCTTCGAGTTCGAGCAAGTGACCGTTGACGGAGAACCGGCCGGCAACTCTATCAACTTGAACGCGTTCGGGTGGCCCTCGATCCAGGCGGGGCAGAGCTCGGAGTTGTTGATTGTCGGACGGTGGACGGAGCCCGGCGAGCACCATATGCACGTCGTCTTCGAACAAGGACCCGACGCGGTGAGTGCTGATCCGACGCTGTGGAGTACGAGCGTGGGGACCACGACTGTCGTGGCACCTGCGCCCCTGCCGCCGAATCAACCGGCTACCGAGACCGGTCCTCGCGTCGATGTGGCGGGATCAACCGATCCCGACCTCGAACCGGATGATGGCCCCCCGCATGCTGACGACGCTGCTGACGACGCCGGCTGCGCGACGGTGACGCCGTCCTCGGGAGTGCCCGCACTCGCCGCTTTGCTGCTCGGGATTCGACGCCGGCGGTCGCGTAGCGGCCCGGATCGTCAGCCCCCGACTCGCTGACCTGGACGACGGTGTCCCGTGGTCGACCGGACCGTCACATGTCCGGGTCCACATTCGGAGCCTCGTCGCGGTCGCGCCGCCCGAGGTCCCGGCAATCGTCCGTGATCTCCTCGATCTCGCAGTCTTCATCGAGGTCGTTACATTCGCGACGCGCCGGCTCGGCCACGGTCCGCGCAATGGGCGGCGTGTCCGTGATGGCGGGGTCACCGAGCTCGGGGCCGGGCTCGCACGAGCCGCTGTTCCGTGGACCACGATTGTCCTCGATGCCGATCACGCGCAGGGACTCGTCGTTCGGGTCGTCGACACAACCAATGGCCGCACCGGTAGCGAGCAGGATCGGAAGCACGGCGAACAGCTTCGTCATCTGAACCTCCTGGGTAGATGAGACGAGGATGGGCCGAGGCGGCGCGTTGTAAAGGCCGCGAAAATCGTACGAACCCTTCGATGGGATCGAACGAATGCCAAGGTCACGCGGCGGGCTGATGCCGCTGCAGCGTCGTGCCGAGCTCCTCGGCGAGCACGCGCTTCACGTCGGACATCGTCGCCGCCGCGCCCTGGTCGACGAGCGACGACATGATCGAGGACTCGAAGCCGCACGGGTTGATCCGGCGGAAGTAGGACAGGTCCGTCGAGACGTTGAGCGCGAGGCCGTGGAAGGTGACCCACTTGCGGCAGGCGATGCCCATCGAGCAGAGCTTCTTGCGGCGCTCGAGCGGGCCCGTCCACACGCCGGTCTTGCCGGGCTCGCGATCGCCGGGGATGCCGAAGCGCACGCAGGTGCCGATGACGCCTTCCTCGAGGTTGCGGAGATACTTGTGCAGGTCCCGCTCGCCGTCGCGCAGGAGCACGATGGGGTAGGCCACGAGCTGGCCGGGGCCGTGATAGGTGACGTCGCCGCCGCGCTCGATCTCGATGACCTCGACGTCGCCGGGGGCGACCACGTTTTGCTGCGCCTCGCGGCGACGGCCGAGCGTGAAGACGTGCGGATGCTCGACGAGGAGCAGGGTGTCGGCGACCTCCTCGCGCTGCCGCGCCTCGACCAGCGCGAGCTGCCGCGCCCAGGCGGTGCGGTAGTCAGCGGTCCCGAGGTCCTCGACGCGCCAGGGCTGCACGAGGATCGGGTACCACGCCACCCGACGCGCGTCAGGTCTACTTGTTGATCACGTGGATCGCTTCGCCGAGCGCCGCCGCGGCGGACTCCATCACCGCCTCCGACAGCGTCGGGTGTGGGTGGATGGTCAGGCGAAGGTCGTCGAGGACGGCCCCCATCTCGATGGCGAGCGCGACCTCCGAGATGAGGTCGCTCGCGCCGTTACCCACGATGTGAGCGCCGAGGATCTCGCCGGTCTTGCCGTCGGCGATGATCTTCGAGAAGCCCTCGGTGTCGTTCACGGACAGGGCGCGGCCGAGCGCGGCGAACGGGAACTTGCCGACCTTGAGCGACG
>JALHPV010000246.1 GCA_022842285.1 Kofleriaceae bacterium | reverse complement strand
GGCGGCGGACCCCGCGAAGCTGTCGGCGCTGCTCTCCTCGAGCTCCTTCTTCAGATCATCCAGGCCCACGTCACCGTCCATCGGGGCTCGATCATCCTGGTCGCGAGCGCCCCTCGGCCGCGCCGACTCGTTCGCCGAGACCTGCTTGTCGGCCTTGCCCGGCGCCTCCCGCTTGGCCTTCGGCCTCGGCGGCGGCGGCGTCTTCACGACCTGCGGCGACGGCGCCGCGCGATGGCGCATCACGATGCCATCGGGCGTGACCTCGAGGATGTCGGCGAGCGCGGTGCGTTCGATGCCATAGCGCGCGTAGTCGGAGTCGGACTCGAGCACGAGCAGCGACGTCTGGCTCGACACGACGCGAGCCGCGACCGACTTCTTCGCGATGTTCGTCCTGAGCTGCTTCGCGACGTCACCCTCGGCGGTGAGGAGCGTCTGCTCCATCTCGTCGATCTCGGCAGCGGCGGTCGCGCGCGACACGAGGGCCGGCGTGCCCCCGACGACCTGGAGGGTGCGCTTCGCGCCATTGACGGTTGCGGTGAGCGTCTTCGTGCCCGGCTTCACCTTCGCGTACACCATCACGCGCGTCCCGACGCGGGCCGACGGCAGCACGCGGGGATAGCTCCACTGTGCGCCCTCGATGGCCACGCTCACGTCGACCAGCATGCGCTCGCCGATCGCGGCGACGAGCCCGTCGGTCGCTCCATCGAAGTCGAGCACGCCACCGGCATGCTTCGCCGCGCGCGCGAGCGTGCTCGCCATCGCGTCATCCCGGATGCCACCGGCGAGCGCGATGTCGATCCGATCGACGCCCGGCAGCTGCTTCGCCATCGCGACGAGGTCCGTCGCCTCCTGCCCCGCCGTCACCACCCCATCGGTGATGACCATGACGCGGTGCTTCGGCGCGTTCTGGCCGAGCCACGCGAGCGCCTGCCCGAGGTCACTCGCCCCGGCCGCGCCCCGCTCGCGCAGGGCCTGGGCCTGCGCCGCCGACCATCCCGAGGCCGGACCGCTGTAGATCGCCTGCGTGTCCTGATCGAACGCCACCACCTGGATCGGCATCGTCGGGCCGAGCTTGGCGATGAAGCTGTCGAGCCGTTCCACCATGCCGCCGAACCCGAGACCACGCGACGCACTCGTGTCGACGAGCAACGTGAGCGCCTGGGGCAGATCGGGCACGGTGGCCGCCCCGCTCTGATCCGTGACCATCACCTGCGCGGCGACGACGTTGTCCGCGCCGATCGCCTCCGCCGCCACCGTGGCCTTCGCGATGAAGTCCTTGTCGGGCTTCCAGTTCGTCTCGTGCTGCGTCTGCTCCTCGACCGTACCGTCGGGCGTCATCATCTGCAGCGCGACATCGACCTTGCCGACGCTCGGCAGCCCGCGCAACGGCAACGCGTACCGCTCCCCGGGGAGCTCCTGGCTGAACGACAGCACGAGGTGCTTCTCGCCATTCGCCGGGATCGGGAACACGCGGGCCGTGAACTGATTGCCCAGCGCCTTCTCGAGCAACGCGGGGTCCTGCTTCCTGTGCAGGAAGTCCTCGTACGCGCGCCGCGCCAGCTGCTTCTCGACCACCTCCGCCTCCATCCACGTCCCGTTGTTCTCCATCGCGAAGCGCGAGATTGCGGCCCGCTGCGGGAGCGTGATCGCGAACGTGCCCTCCCGGATGCGCGCCTCGGGATTCTTGAAATAGAGGTGCAGCTCCGTGAACGCGAGCGGTCCCTGCACGACGGCCTTCGCATCGATGCGGGTCAGCTCGAGCCCGCTGCCGTCCGTCGCCGTCAGCGAGAACGGCGGCTCGATCTCGCCCATCGCGATCTGCAGCGGCGCCTGCGTCTGGGCCGCGAACGTCGGCTTCGTCTCGACCGGCGTCGGCGCCTGCGCGATCGGCTGCGGCGTCAGGGCCACCGGCTCGGGCCCGCTGCCCTGGCAGCCGATGACGAAGAGGAGGGCGGCGAGGCGGCGAGCGGAGCGAAATCGCATCGCCCTCCAGACGCACGACCGGTATGGGGGTTCTTTCGAGAATCACCGACCAGCCCGGTGCGCTCCCTCGCCGGACCAGCTTGGTGCGGTCCCTCGTTCTCGGGCCCAGGGTGTCGCAGGGGGTGTCGCAGGGGTCGGACCCCTGCGACACCATCCCTCCCCCCTCCCCCAGCCACTTCAGGGGTCGGGTTGATGCGATCCCCGGGGAAAAAGCATGGGGCGGTTCTGTTGGGAGCAGCTGACGGATTCCGGGGCCCTTGGGTAAGGTTCTCGGGCTTTGGCAGAGGGACCGCTCACGCTCGCCGACATCGATCGCGCGATCGCGGTCCGAGACCCTCAGCTCGGGGCCCTCCTCGTGCGGTACCTCGAGCAGGATGACCCGGAGCCCGGACACAGCGAGCTGCCGAGCGGCGCCGTCGATGACGAGCTGTGGGTGGCCGCCGAGGGTGACGCGGCGGCAGACGCCGAGGATGCGGTCGATGTCCCGCCCGGCGCCTTCACGATCGACCGACTGCGCGGCCGCCTGGTCGGCAACGCGTGGGCGAACCAGAGCCCCACCGACAAGAAGCTGACCCGCCTCGATGCGTTCGCGAGCGCCGAGGGCTCCGCGTTCGCGCCGCCGCGGCTCCGGCTCGGCGGCATCTTGATCGCGCTGTACGAGCAGAACGATCCGGCGGGGCGAGCGGCGCTCGTCCACACCTTCACCGTCGGCCGGTTGCGATGGGGCGTGTGGAAGGCAGCGAAGGCCATCTACAAGCTCGCCGAGCTCCGCCATGATGCCGAGATGTTCGGAGCCCTCGCGTATCGCTTCGACGCGATGGCGACCCTCCCGTACGAGCGCAAGGAGATCGGCGTCGGCACGATCATCTATCTGCGGCGGCGGGCCTGGCGCTTTCTGCGACTGCTGGGCCGTGCCTCCCCCGAGGCCTACCCCGTCTTCGCCGTCGAGGTCCTCCGCCACGTCCCCGCGAGCTATCGCGCGCACGCGCCGTCGTGGGTCGCGGCGCATATCTGGGGCCACGCTCAGCTGCGGTACGCGCGGAACCACGCGAGCTTCCAGCCTCCGACGGACACCACCGCGATGACGCTGCGAGCGTACCCGGAGGCCTGGAAGGCCTCGCCGGCCCCGCTGCTGCGCTTGCTCGATGCAGCCGAGAACGATCTGGTCTGCGACTTCGCGATCCGGTCGTTGCGCGCCGATCACGCGCTCGCGTTGCGCGCCGTCGAACCCGCGTGGCTCGCGCGACTCGGGCGGCGAAGCGTCGCCACGATCCACGCGTTCGTGGTCGCGCTGCTCCGCGAGAGCCCGGAGCTTCACCAGAGCAAGCTCCGGGAGCTCCAGCTCCACGACGTGGTGATCGGGTTCCTGAAGTCGCCCTCCTCCGAGGCCCGCGCCTTCGCGATCGAATACGCCAGCGCGCACGCATCGGACTTGCCGATCGCCCTGCTGGTCGAGCTGATCGGCGGTCCGGCCGACGTCTCGAAGTTCGCCGCGGCCCGGCTCGAGAGCCTCACGCCCCCGCAGCTCGGCGTCGGGGTCCTGTTGCAGCTGCTCGGGCAGTCGGCCGCACCATGGGCCGCCGCCAAGCTCGCCAGCTTTCCTGCCACCGCGATCGACACGGATGGGTTCGTCGCGACCGCGGCCCGGGGCTCCGACGCGTACAACGCCCTGCTCAAGTTCTACTCCGACGCGCCGGCCACGATCCCGTCGTCTCACTACACGGCGCTCCTCGACGACCCCCGGTTCACGAACGCCTGGCACGTCCGGGCGATCGTGCAGAGCGCCTTCGCCGAGCTCGGCAAGCGTCCGGCGCGCGACATCGGCGTCGAGTGGATCAAGAAGTCCTTCGAGGACCGCAACCGCACGAGCATCATCGCGACGTGGCTCGACGCGGGCATGCTCTCGGGCGCCGAGCTCGATGTCGAGTGGCTGAAGACGCTCGTCGCCAAGCCGCGACTCCGCGCGACCGCCCTCAAGGTGCTCGGTGACCGGCGGCACGTGTCTCCCGCGCGGGTCGGACTTTCGTGGCTGCTCGAGCTCGCGCGGTCGTCGGAGAGCGAGCTCGCGGGGTTCGCACGCCGCATGCTCCTCGAGAGCTTCGAACCAGAGGACTTCGCCGAGGGCGGCCGGGGGGCGGGCGTGGCCCGCCTGTGGGAGCTCGCCACGGGACGAAAGCAGCCCGAGACGGTGCGCGCGTTCGCGCAGACGTACCTCCACGCGCATCATCCGGCCCTCGGCACCCGGCTTCCGGAGGCCAAGGCGCTCGGGATCACGCCCCGGCTCACCTCCGAGTCGTATCCCTTGGCGACGCTGCACCCGCTGTTCGAGGACGCCCGCCAGGACGTGCGTCGCTTCGCGCTCGCCATCGCCGGCGAAGAGTTGACCCGGTGGAACGATCGCGGGCTGATCTACGAGCTCGCAGCTTCGAAGCACGCCGACGTCCGTGGGTTCGGGATCTCCACGTTGCTGAGCGTGCTCGACGGCGCATCGGCGTCGAAGCTGCCAGCGGCGTGGATCGAGAGCGGCCCGCTGTTCCGGCTCGCCGAGAGCGCGCACAAGCCCGCACGCGAGGCCGCGCTGACCCTGATCCGACGGCAGTACGAGGCCCTCGGCGGCGCCGAGAAGCTGGCGTGGCTGATGGACTCGACCGAGCGCGACGTCCGGCTGTTCGCGGTCCGCCTGTTCTGGGATCGCCATCGCCCGAAGCCCTGGCCCGCGGACTACACACCGCGCAAGCAGGTCGGCGCCGCGATCGGAACCCAGCGCTTCGCCGATCTTCCCGCGCTGCGTCAGTTCGTGCGCGTCGTTCTGTTCGGCTTGCCGCCGGGCCGCGTCGGGCGCTCCAGCACGCCCGGCGATGTGGCTCCCGGAGCCCGGCCCGAGCGCGCGTTGCCGGCGAGCGTCGCGAAGCGCCGCCTGATCGAGGCCCTGCGCGACATCGCCCTCGAAGATGTCGATCTCGCCTCCGCGATCGCGCCCGTGTTCGGCGAGTTCTCCGCATCGATGGCGAAGGGGGAGTGGCAGGCGAGCGTCCAGGCGTTGACCGCGCTCCGGGCGCGCCATGGCGGCGAGGTGCTCGCATGAAGGACGGGACCTGGGTCGAGCGGCTCGACGCCCTCGCGGTCGGCCGTGAGGTCGTGGCAGTGGGCGGTCGACGCGATGCCGCGACGGTGGCCACGTCCCAGATCCACGTGCGGCGGCTCGATCCAACCGCGTCGCCCGCCGGCGCTCCCAAGACGGCGACCTCGGTCCTCGACGCGACGAGCGCCATCCGCGCGCTCGCCCTCGTGGGCGACGAGCTCTTGCTCGCGGGCGGTGACGACGGCCGGCTGACGGCCTGGGACCTGACCGCGAAGCGGAAGCTCGCGGAGCTCTCCGTCGGCTCGTCGATCCGCACCCTCGCCACGGACCCGGCGGTGACGCGCGGCGATGCCGGCACGGTCCTCGTGGGCACCGCGAGCGGGACGATTCATCTCGTGTCGTTCGCGATCGCGAGTGGCACCCCGCAGCTCGCGAGCGTCGCCACGCACGCGGTCTCCGAGGGCCCGATCCAGGCCAGCGCGTTCGATCCGGCAGGGGTCTGGGTGTGTGGCGGCGCCGATGGCCAGCTGCGCATCCTCCAGGGCGACCAGCTCCGCGCCGTGTCACCGGGCGGCGACGGTGGAATTCGCGCCGTCGCGTGCGTCGGCGATGGGCGCGCGATCGTCGGGTGCGGCGATGGCTCGATCCGGGTGTGCTTCATCGTCGGAGATGTCGAAGCGCACGATCGCAGCGGCGATCAAGGACACCAGGCCGCGGTGAGCGGGCTCGTGCTCGGTCCGGTGATCGTGGACGACGCCGGGCACGAGCGGCCGCGCCGGTTGTTCTCGGTCGGGGAGGATGGCGCACTGAAATGCTGGTTCGTCGACGGTGCGCGGCGCCCCAAGACGATCGAGCTGGGCATCGGCCCCGCGACGGCGATCGCCCTCGCCCTCGGCCCCGTCCCCAAGCTGGCCGATTCGATCGGTCGGCTGTGGATTACCGGCACGCACCGCAAGCTCTTCGCGCTGGCGCTCAACACCACCGCCGAGCCGCACGGCAACCCGCTCGTGATCGGCGGGCTCCTCGACGGGTACGAAGCCTCGCTCCGCGATCCCAAGGCCGCGGTCAAGGTGAAGGTGGAGATCGTCAATCGGCTGAGCGAGCTCGCCGAAGACGAGGCTCGGCAGCTGCTCGACTACGCGCTCGGACACGGCCCACCCGAAGTCCGGATCGCGGCGACGCAGGCCGTGGTGCGGTCGCACCGGCGCGCGAGCCGGCCCGCGTTGCGATCCGCGCTCGGGGCGAATCCACCCGAGCTCCGCGAAGCGGTGTTCCGTGCGCTCCTCGAGCTCGAGCACGACCAACCGATCGCCGCCATCCGCGCGGGCCTGGCCGCGAGCTTCGAGGACATTCGCGTGCTCGCGGTCGAGGCCCTGATCCCGCTCGGCCGGACCAGCGTGATCGCCGCCGGGATGATCGCAGACGCGCTGCGCGACGGTCACCCGAGCGTCCGCCGGCGCGCGTTCGCCGCGCTCTGCCACGTGGCCCCGGATCCGAGCTCCGCGGTGCGAACGGCCCTCTCGCGTGGCAGCGCGGATGTCCGGGCCGAGGCGCTGCTGTTCCTCGCCTTCTCCGCGAAAGCCACGGATGCAGCGTCCCGGCAGCTCGTCGCTGACGCGTTCGATGACGACGAGGCCGGCGTCCGGACCTCGGCCTTCTTCGCGGCGCTCGGGCAGCGTCCGGAGTTGCTCGCGCGGCTGAGCAGTCGCGTGCCGGCGATCGGCGCCGACGTCACCACGCTGTCACGGCAGCTCGGCTTCGCCGTCGACCTGCCCGCCGACGACGGCACGGTCCTCGAGGACGAACACCTCGAGCCCCTGTTCGCCCAGCTCGCGTGCCGCCACGCCGATGCGGCGATTCGCGGCGCAGGGTGCTTGCTCGCACTCGGCGATCCGCGTGCGCTCGGCGCCGTGTTGCAGTTGACCCGGGAAGCGGACCCGGCCCTGCGCCGCGGGGCGACCGCCAACCTCGTGTTCGCGATCGCGCAGTCCCCCGGTGACGATCGGCTGACCGCCCGCCTGAGCTGGCTCCTCGACGATCCCGACCGCGACGTTCGCAACTATGCGTTCGACGCCCTCGCGACCAGCGCGGCCACCGCACCGACCACGCCGAGCGATCGCTCCACCGCCGATGCGGAGCTCGACCTCGCCGAGCTGGCCCTGCGCACATCGCAGGAAGACATCCGCGTTCGAGCGCTGCAGATCCTCGTCAAGACCGGCGCCCCTGGCTCCGGTAATCAGGCGGTGCAGGAGCGCGCCTCCGCTCTCCTCGGCGATGCCCTCGACGACGAAGCCCAGACGGTGCGCAGCGAAGCGTTCCGCACGCTGTGGTCGTGGCACGCGCAGGACCCGATGTTGCCGCTCGGCCGTGGCGCGGCGTCTCGCCACGCCGACCTGCGCACGCAGGTGGTCGCAGACATCGCGCGGCGCCGGCAGGCCAAGCAGGCGACCGCGGCGATGGATCGCCTGCTGCGCAGCCTCGTGAGCGATCCCGTCGCCTCGGTCGGGCTCGCCGCGTACGGAGCCTTCGATCAGCCCCTCCAGGCCGACGGGACGCCCTCGTCGAAGGCTCCCGAGGTCCACCTCGCCGCCCTCGGCTCGCCGTCACCGCAGGTACGCGCGGCGGGATGCGCAGGTTGTCACCAGGCACCGGCCGCGAGCGTGCGCGCGAAGCTCGTCGAGCTCGTCAAGGATGACAACCCGATCGTTCATACCGCGGCGATCGCGGCGCTCGACGAGGTGGCCCCGGGTGACCCGGAGGGCTTTGCGCTCGCGTTCGCGTCGATCTTCTACGAGCTGCAGGTCCGGGCATGCGAGCTCTGCGGCAAGCGGCGTGATCAGAAGGGCATCGCACCGGCGCAACGGCTCCTCTCGATCCCCCGGACCGATCACAACCGGCCCGCCGACGAGCTTCGTCATCGCGCGGCGCGAGCACTCGCCGATATCGGCGCCGCGTCCTCGATCCCGTTCCTGCAGGGGCTCGTCGACGACGAGGATCCGATCGTGCGCGAGATGGGGGCGCGCGGCATCGCGACGGCCGCGACCGCCGGTAACGACAAGGCGCTCGACGCGCTGCTGCGCCTGCTCGGACACGCCGACCTCCCGGTGAGGTCGTGGGGCGCGGAAGGCCTCGCCAAGCTCGGCGACCTGCGCGCGCTCCCGGTCCTCGCCGGCACGCAGCGGCACGATCACCGCCCGCTCCGGATCGGAGCCATCCAGGGGTTCGTCGCCCTTGGCCCGGACGGCGTGCGCGGCTTGCGTCAAGGCCTCGAGGATCAGGATCGCGAGATCCAGGAGCTGGCGTTCTCGGTCATTGTCGCTCGTGATGCCGCCCTCGCCCAGGCAGGTATCGCGCCGGACCTGCTCGTCGATGCGATGTCGTCGCCGAGCCCGGAGATCCGGTTTGCCGCCGCCCGCGTGTTCGAGCGTCGCGCCACCGGCGAGCCGCTCCCTGCCGACATGATCGGCGAGCTCGTGGGCCCGCTCGTCCCCGAGAAAGCAGCCGATCGCAAGGAGTGGCCGGCCCCCGAGCGTCGGGCCGCACTGCTGCAGGTCCTCGCCGCCGCGGTCGCATCCGCGGACCCCGCGCAACGCTATGCGGCGACGCAGGTGCTGGCCGTGCGCGCGCAGCCGCTGACGTTCTGGCGCGAGGTCGCACGCCTATCTGGCCCGTCGAAGACGGCGCCGGTGCCGCACACCGGGTGGTCGAGCGAGCTACGCACGGCCCGACGTGGCGGTTGGCTGCGCCGGCTCGTCGCCGAGAAGCGCGCCTCCGATGCAACCGAGCTCGAGACCCTGGCGCTGGCGTTCAGCCGCGCGGGCGATTCGGTCAGCAGCGATGAAGCCGCCGCGCACCGGCTCGTGTTCGGCGTCTACGCGGGGCTCGTGCGACAGGCCCCGCGGCCGGGCACCGCCGACGAGACCCATCGCGTTCGTCGCGACGCCATCGGCCGGCTGGCCGAGCTCGCGCGCGAGAGCGCCGTCGGTGCGGGGGCAGTGCTGCCGGTGCTCGCCCATGCCGTCGGCGATCCGCACCATCTCGTGCGCGGCGCGGCCATGTCGGCCCTGCGTTCGCTCTATCCGACGGGCGCGCTGGCCCCGCTGGGCATGGCTCTCGCCGGCGCCGCGGATCTGGGTAAGGCTGCGATCGACGAGCTGGTCGCGCTCGCGATCGAAGGGGACGATCGTGCGGTGGCGCTGGTGCGGGGCGCTCTCGACGCCGATGACCCCGAGGTTCGTGCCTACGCCGCCCTGCGCCTCCCGAAGTTGTTCCCCGCGGGAAGCGCCGAGCCTCAGCTGCTCGCCGCGACCAGCCGGCACGGCGATGTGCGGCTCGCGGCGATCACCGAGCTGGCCACCACGCCGACCCCGTCGTCGACGATCATCGAGGCCCTCGCGGCCGCCCTGGGCAGCGAGCACGCCGATCTTCGGCTGCGCGCGGCGGTCGCTCTGGCCAAGTTCGGCGATCCGCGCGGCGTCGATGTCCTTGGCGCATTCCTCCGCAGCGAGGACCACGCGGCCAGAGCCCTCGATGCGCTGACGGGGCTTGCGGGCCAGGCGGCCGACACCCGCTCGAGTGCCGCAGCGGCCGCCGAGGTGATCGCGAATCGCCTCGACGACGATCCGGATCGCACCGCGAATCGCCACGCGCTCCTCGCTGCGCTCGGCGCCCTGGGACATGCCCGCGGGGCCGCCTCGATCGTTCGCCTGCTGACGCAGGTCACGGCGGGCAAGGAGGACGAGACCACGCCGTTCGTCTCAGCGGCCGTCGCCGCGTTGCGCGCGATCCTTCGCGATCGCGCAGCACGACCGCGCGCGCTCCCCGATGGCCGCACCCGGGCCAGGTACCGCGATGACCTCGCGATCGAGCACCTCGGAGAGGCGGCGAAGTCCCCTCTGCCCGTGGTCCGCGTGGAGATCGCCGTCACTCTCGGCGACATCGACGACAAGCGCGCGGAAGACATGCTCGCGAAGCTGGTCGGCGACCGCGTCGACCTGGTCCGGATCGCCGCCGCCGAGGCCCTCGCCCTCCGCGCCGAATACGTGCCCGGTGCCACGTTGGTGGCGCTCGAGGCCGCGCTCCGAGGCGGCCGACGAGAGCTGGTGCTGCCGGCCGCGCTTGGTCTCGCCGCGCAGGGTCGCCCCGAGGCGTTCCAGCCGCTGCTCCTCGTCATCAAGGCGGGCGAACCGCTGGAGCGCGAGCGGGCGCTCCTCGCGTTCGGCTCGCTCGGCGATCGCCGGGCGCTCGAGCAGATCCTGGCGCTCCTCGAGCCGGCACCAGACGACGAGGCATCGCGGGTGCTCACCCCCGTCGCGGCCGAGGCCCTCGGTCGCTTGATCCCATCGCTGACGGGTGACGAGGCGGTCGAGTCGCGCGCGCGCGTGCTTCGCCTCGCGCTCGGTGGCATCGGCCCCGTCCGGCAACGCGCCATCACCGGCCTGCGCTACGCCAACGACCTCGGCACCCTGCGTACGATCGCCGCGGACGGCGATGAACCCAGTGATGTTCGGGTCCACGCGATCGCCCAGCTCGGGCTCGCCGCCGCCGCCGAGAGCGAGACCGTCCTCGCCGAGCTGCTCGCGGACGGTGACCAGCGCGTGCGTGCGGAGTCCATCCGATCGCTCGGCAAGGTGCTCGGCGGCGATCGCACGCGCGTGAGCCTGCACGCCCTCGGCTCGCGCTACGATCACATCAGCGCTCCGGCGGCGAGCTACCTCGCTCGCTCCGGCGATCCCGCGACGTTGATCGCGCGGCTTGGCTCGGTGAAGAACGCCGAGACCCGGCGGATGCTCAGGGAAGGCTTGATCCGGCGCTCGGCCCTGCCGCTGCCCGAGCTCGCGACGCTACTCGCCGGGACCGACACGGCAGCCCGCGCCGAAGCGGCCTGGATCGCCGGCTACGCCGGGGACGCGGCGAAGCCACTCGCCGACTCCCTCGCGCGGTCGGTTACCCGGAGCTTGGCGCAGGTCTCCGTGCACCAGACGACGCCGAACCCAGCCGCGCTGGAGGCCGAGACCGAGGCCTGGCTGGCGTCGATGTGGGCGGTTCGCCGCGTGGGCGCATCCAGCGCGGTCGAGGCGGCCGCGCGCGATGCCCTCGCGAGCGAGCTGGTCGCGCCCTCGATTCGTCGGGAAGCCGCGG
>JALHPV010000245.1 GCA_022842285.1 Kofleriaceae bacterium | reverse complement strand
TCGCGATCACGACCCCGCAGTCCATCGCGCTCGTGGCGCCGCACTTCTATACGTCGCTGCTCACGTCGATCGAACCGCGCGTGCCGGCGGTCGTCCCGCCGCTCCAATAACTGGCCCCAGACCGCCCCCCGCGCGAGCTTCGAGGCATGCGCTGGCTCTTGCCGCTCGCACTGCTCACGGCCACGACCCAGGCCGCACCGGTCACGAAGCCGCCCACGGGGCAGGCGAAGGCGCCTCCGTCCACCGCCTGCACCAAGGAGCTCGACGCCCGTGGCATCAAGTGGAAGCGCGCCTCGAAGAAGGGCATCGCCGACGGCGTCCAGGTGCTGGGCCCGCTGAACGGCGTGAACGTCGTCTCCGAGGAATACGATCTCGTCATCGACTGCTCGCTCGCCGTGTCGCTCTACGAGGCGATGGCGTACGTGAGAGGGCTCGGCATCGAGAAGGCGGCGTTCTCGTCGGCGTATTCGCGGCGCAAGGTCCGCGGCACGAACCATCTCTCGAAGCACAGCTTCGGGCTCGCCATCGATATCCACGCGTTCACCGGCCCGGACCTCGGTACGGTCAGCTTGAAGAACGACTTCGAGCAGGGCCTGGGCGACGACATCGACTGCCTCGGCCATCCACTCACGCAGGGTGGGGCGGCGCTCAAGATCCTTCAGTGTCAGCTGGTGCGCTCGGGACTGTTTCGTCTGGTGCTGTCGCCGGACTACGACGACGCCCATCACGATCACTTCCATCTCGAGGCGATCCCGTGGCCGGACCGAACCGAACTACGCTCGCCAACGCCCGCGATCCACTGACGCGCAGCGCGATGTAGAGCACGAGCAGCGACCACACGAGCCAGATGATGGCCCACGTCCAGACGGCCCAGCGGTCGGTGGTCCCGAACGACGCATACGCCATCGCGTGGGCATCCGAGGCCAGCGGTGAGTCGACCCCATTCACGACCTGCGACGGGCGCAACAGCACGCGGATGTCGAGGAGCGCGTTCACGCATGCCTGCGCCGCCACGAAGTGCGCGATGGCCACGCGCCACCGCGCCGGCACGAGGAACGCGACGAGGATCGCCGCGACGGCCAGCCCGGCCACCACCCACGGGCCGAAGTAGTCGCCGTCGACGGGAATCACCACCATCACGGCGGTCCAGCCCATGAGCGCCGCCATGATCAGAAACACGCGGCGGGCCGCCTTGGCCGTCGGCGTCGCGACGAGGATCACCGCGCCCCAGAGCGAGCAGCCCATGTAGCCCGCGGCCGAGACAATGGCCGTCGCGAGCGGCCCCCCGCTCGACGCCGTGTACGCCACGCCGCTCGAGTCGCGATAGATCTCGACGCCGCTGAGCCCAATGCCGGTGAGAGTCATCATCAGCGCGTGGGACATCTCGTGGAGCCACGTCGCGAGGAGCTTGAACGGGTACAGCACGAACCCGCCGTAGGGCAGGTTCCACAGGAGCAGCGTGGCGAGCAGGGCGACGGCGACCGTCCGCAGCTCGCCGGCCGAATCGCTATCGCGGCTCACTGGGAGGTGTCGCCTCGGTGGTCGGTTCGGGGGTGGCTGGCGGCGTCGCCTTGGCGTCGTCGGGCTTGGGCGGTGGAGCCGCGGGCTCGAAGATGCCGTCGAACAAGGTCGAGGTCCGCGAGCGCAGCGCGGCGCCGAGGCGCACGAAGTCGTCGGGATCGAGGATCGTCTTCAGCGCCTCGCTCGGGCGCTTCGCGAGCGACCACACGTCGGCGAGGCCCACGCTCGTGGTGCCGCTGCAGACCGCGCCGATGATGAGCCCGTTCACCACCCCGCCGACGAGCCCGGCGAGCGGATAGACGAGCCAGCCCTGCCAGCGCATCGGGAGATCGCCGTGCGGGATGGCGGCGATCAGGACGAGTCCCCCCATCGCGATCGCGTGCGCCCGGGCGGCCACGAACATCGCGCGGCGCCGTCCCCCCTCCACCGTCGCGTAGGCGGCCAGCCGCCCGATCCCACCGGCGGTGAAGAGCGCGGCGATGCCGCAGAACAGCGTGGTCAGCCGGACCACGTGCATCAGGCGGACGTCGGGGTCGCCGACCCCAAGTCGCGACAACACCCACACGGTGAGGGCGATCGCCGGGACCTCGATGATCGCTCCCGTCAACAGGCCCTTCCAGAAGGCCCAGCGCGGCTTGCCTACCGGACGGGGAGACGAATTGTCCCTGTCACTTCGCTGGGTTCCGCTAGGGGACGGGGATCGAGCCATCGGGCGTGGCAGCGCTTCGAGCTGAGGAAGGGGCTGACCCCATCGACCGTAGCATGTCCCGACGCGTGACCCTCAGCTGACGCCAGCTGGGATACCATCGCTAAAGGCCGATCGAATGCCGCCTAACGCCCAACAGTCCCGTACCTATGCTGCCGCGCATTTCGCGCTCGAGCTCGACGGAGGCGGCGAGCAGGTCGGCCTCTTTCGGTCGCTCGAGGGCGGTGCGCTCAAGACGGACGTCATGAGCTACCAGTTCGGTGGAGGCTATGAACGCTTCCGCCAGCTCGGCAAGCCCAAGTTCGACGACATCAAGGTCCAGACCGGCATGTCGATGTCGGCCGCGTTCTGGAAGTGGGTCTCGGACTTCGTCGCCGGCAAGGGAACTCGCAAGAACGGCGCGATCGTCGCCGCCGACTTCTCGTACAACGAGCGGGCGCGCCGCGAGTTCACGTCCGCGCTCATCCGCGAGATGACGTTCCCCAAGCTCGAGGCGAAGGACAAGAACCCCGCCTATATGGGCGTCACGATGGCCGTCGAGGGCATCGAGTTCAAGCCGGGGGGCGGGCGCCGCCTCTCGACCTCGGGCAGCCTCGATGCCCAGAAGAACTGGACGTCGAACAACTTTCGCTTCCGGCTCGACGGCTTCGAGCAGGCCTGCACCCGTTGCACGAAGGTCGATGCGTTCACGATCAAGCAGACCATCGCCGAGTACCACATGGGTGGACACCGCTCGGCCGTGAAGACCCCGACGCAGATGGACTTCCCGCAGATCGCCTTCTACATCCCCGAGGCCGATGCGCGCCCGTTCTACGACCACTTCAACAAGCGCGGTGTGCGCGGCGAAGTGCCGGGTCGGCTGAATGGAACGCTCGAGTGCTTCGATAACGAGAAGCGCGACACGTTCCGCATGCAGTACGTGGGCGCCGACATCGTGTCGGTCAGCGCCGAGAAGTCGGACGCCACGAGCGAAGAGATCAAGCTCGTGAAGGTCGAGATCTACACCGAGAACATGACCTTCGAGTACCTGAAGGTCTGAAGCCGTCGCGGGCCGCTCAGTTCGCCGCGGTCTGGCTACGCAGGTTCTGCCACCGCTCGATGGCCTCGGACTTGGCTGCGGCCAAGAGCTCCGTCACGGCCTCGAGCTCCTCGGGGTCGGCCGCGAACGCCTCCACCGGCGTCAGGACAAAGGCCAGGACGTCCAGGGCCCGGCGCGGATCGGGCTGATAGGTGCTCGAGAAGAGCGTCTCCGACATCCATTGAGAGTCAGCCCCGGGATCCAAAGGGGCAACTTTTTGGCCTAGTTGGTATAGTTCTGCGGCGTGGAGAAGGGGGCCTCGCCTCAGCCGGCGGACGGGGATATGACCCATCTCGGGTCCTATCAGATCATTCGCAAGCTCGCGCGTGGCGGCATGGCCGAGCTCTTCCTGGCCCGGACCCTGGGCAAGCAGAGCTTCGAGAAGATCGTCGCCCTGAAGCAGATTCTCCCGAAGTACGCGGAGAGTCAGCGGTACGTGAACCTGTTTCTCGACGAGGCCCGCCTCGCCGCGAACCTCAATCACGCCAACATCGTCCAAGTCTACGACATCGGGATGGAGGCGGGGAACTACTTCTTCGCCATGGAGTACATCCACGGCCAGGACGTACGGACCATCCTCCACCGCGCGTGGCGCGACGCCGAGAAGATGCCGATCAAGTTCGCGGTCCAGATCGCGATGCAGGTCGGCGCCGCCCTTCACTACGCCCACGAGAAGCGCCGCCCCGACGGCCAGTTCATGGGCATCGTCCACCGCGACGTGTCGCCGTCCAACGTGCTCGTCAGCTACGACGGCGCGGTCAAGCTCGTCGACTTCGGGGTCGCGAAGGCCGCGACGAGCACGAACAAGACGCGCACCGGCACGCTGAAGGGCAAGATCGCGTACATGTCGCCCGAGCAGGCGCGCGGCATGCCGCTCGACCGTCGCAGCGACGTGTTCTCGCTCGGCATCGTCCTCTGGGAGATGGTCACCACGCAGCGCCTGTTCCGCGGCGAGAACGACCTCCAGACGCTCCAGCTCATCATCAACGAGAAGCCGAAGCGTCCGACCGAGTTTCAGCCCGCGTGCTCCGAGGAGCTCGAGCGAATCATCATGAAGGCGCTCGCGCAGAAGATCGACGAGCGCTACCAGACGGCCGACGAGCTCGTGGCGGATCTCGAGAAGCTCGAAGCCGCAGAGCAGCTCGGAAACTCGTCGGCCGCGCTCGGCGCGTACATGAGCGGGCTCTTCACCCCCGAGCTCAATGCCTGGCATCAATCGCAGGCCCAGGGCATGGACCTCGGCGAGCACCTCACCCAGGTCGGTGAGCTCACCACGCCCGTCTCCGAGAGCGAGTTCATCGAGCCGCTCGACTTCGACGAGCTCGATGTCCTCGAAGAAGAGGAGGACGAGCCGGGAGACGGCGACGACGCACCCACCGAGGTGCCGCCGACGAAGCCCGCCCCGGTGATGGGCCACGAGGCCCCGACAATGCCGCTCCGCAAGGATCCGTCGGGCGCCATCGGTGCCCTGCGCCCGACTCCACCCCCACGTCCCCTGGCGCCGCCCGCGCGACCGACCCCGCCGAGCGTGCCCCGCACCGTGACCCCGAACCGGCCGGAGGTGACGCCGCTGCCGGGGGCGTTTCCGGTCGCCCCAGGCGCGCAGCCCTACGCGGTGGTCGCGACGCATGCCGGGCGCACCACGAGCCCGTCTCAGGTCGCCGTGCAGGCGGCGGCGGCCGGGGCCGCGCCGCGGTTATCACAGCGAATCTCGGCGCGGATGCAGACGTTCGCGGCGCTCTACGACGAGGCGCCGGAGCTCGACCAGAAGGTGGCGGTCCGGATCGAGCGGGGCGGCGTGATCGCCGTCCTCGTCGTGTTCGGCATCATCCTGCTCCTGTCGATCGTGCTCGCGATCGCGACCTGAGCGCGATCCGTTCTAGAACTCGAAGATGGCGCCGACGGTCATGCCGTTGCCCTGGGGCGGCTTTTCGAGCGTCGGCAGGATGCGCTTCGGGCGATTCATGATCGTGAGCACGACGCCGGCGACCGTGGCCGCGCCGCCCGCGATCATCATCGAGATGCCGACGTTGCCCTTGAACATCGCACCGTCGCGCTGGTCGCGCAGCAGTGGGTTGTTCGCGAGATCCGACGGGCACCCCATGGCGCATTGCGCCTGGAAGTTCGCCTCGAAGTCGTCCATCTGGCTGCGCCCCGAGAGGTAGACACCGAGGCCACTCAGGGCGACGGCCGCGCCGGCCCCCATGACCGTCCACGGGATCCAGCGCCGGAAGGGGTACTCGAGCACGACGGAGTCCTCGAGGGTCTTCAGGAGGATCGCCTGCTCCTTCGTCGTGCCACCGTCGACCACGAGCTGGTACTGCTGCGTCGCGTAGCCGTCCGCGCCCCCGGCGACGATCGTGTGCGTGCCCGCGACCACGCGGATCGACGAGCGCTTCTCGCTGCAATCGAACCAGGGCTTGCCGTCGATGGTGACCTTCGCGCTGGCGTGGTTGCACGTCGCGGTGATCGTGCCGACGCGCTTTTTCAGGAGCAGCTGGTAGCCGACGGCCGTCTGGTAGGCGGCGTCGTCGAAAGGCTTCGGACCAAAGCGCAGCGCGTGATCGATCGCATCGGCGGCTTCGAGGTCGCGCTCGAGGCGGACCAGCGTGGCGGCGGCATTGAGCTCGATCTGCGGGTGGTCCCAGACCCCGAGCGCCTCGCGGTACTTCTCGAGCGCCGGTGCATAGCGCTGCTCGGCGTAGAGCTGGTTCGCTTCCTCGTAGATCCTGAAGGCGCGATCCTGATCCGCCTTCGCCACGCCGCGCGACCACTCGTTCTCCTCGGCGCGGGCCGTGCTGGATGTGCCGATGACGAGCGCCATCGCCGTGATGAGCTGAGTCCTGGTCATTGCTTGAGCTTCCCCGTCACGATACCTGCCTTGTTCTTCTCGAGCTCCTGCACGCGTTTCTGTTCCGCAGCGAGCAGACGTTCCGCTTTTTCCTTCGACTGCTTGGCCTCTTCGGCCAGCTTCTTCGCGATCTCGGTGGCCTTGGTCGCCATGGCGGCGGCCTCGCGCGCCTTGATCTCGTTCTCCTTCGCCTTGATCTCGTTCTCGCGGGCGAGCTTCTCGTTGGCCCGGGATTCGACGAGGGCGGCCTGGAGCTGCTCGCGCGATTGCTCGACGTCCTTGCCGGCCTTCTCGATCGTCGCCTGGGCCTCGCGCGTGGCGACCTTCGCGCGGTTGACCTCGTCGAGCTGACTCTTCACCTGCGCCTCGGCTTCACGCGCCTTGGCGGCCTCGGCCTCGGCGGCGACGGCGGCCCGGGTCGCGTCCTTCTCGGCGGCCGAGACGCGAATGTACGCGATGGTGCCGCCGGCCAGCACGAGTCCAAGCATCGTCATGATCGTGGTGACCACGAGGAACTTCCGGCGGCGCGAGCGCGAGGCCTGCGAGCGGACGGCGTCGAGAAACTCGCGCTCGGCGGCGGCGAGCTCGAGCACGTGCCGCGAGGCGAGGGCGAGCGCTTCGTTCGCGGTGGCCCCCCGCCAGACGAGATCGGCCGGCTTGCCCCGGGCGATCCATTGCTTCGCCGCCGTGCGCAGCTCGTGCGTGAGACCGCGGAGCGCCTGGTTGTCCTCGAGCCAGCGCGACAGCGTGGGCCACTCGGTGATGAGCACCTCGTGGACGAGCTCGACGGTGACGCCGACGGACGGATCCGTGTGGAGGTGGATCAGGCGCGCCCGCACGAGGTGATCGAGGATGCGCTGGACGTCGTCGCGCTCGCCGCTCAGGGTCACGAGCTCGTTGGCGTCGACGACGGCGCGCGTGCCCTCGGGCGTCACGAGGCGCGTCATGATGGCGCGCAGGAGTCCCTGGTTCTGCGCGGGCACGGCGGCTGCGACCTCGTCGGCGTGGCGGACGAAGGCTCCGCCGACGCCTCCCATCGCATCGTACGAGGAGCGCGTGAGCACGCGGCGCCGGCGATCCCGGGCGTCCCAGAGCTTGGTGGCCGCGAACTGGAGGAGCGGCAGGGCGCCGCGGTTCGTGGCCGTGCGCAGCATGTCGTCGACGATCTGCGGCTCGAACGCGAAGCCGGCGAGCTCTGCGGGACGCACGAGCGTCTCGCGGAGGTTCTCCTGGTCGGGCGCGGACAGGAAGAACAGGCCGCGCGAGAGCTCGGCGAGGAACTGCTTGTGACCCGCGAGGCGATCGAGGAAGTCGGCTCGCATCGACAGCACGACGCGGACGGGCGCGCTCGGATCGTCGGCGGCGGCGAGCAATGCGGCGAGGAACGCGCTGCGGGCGCCCTCATCATCGGAGAGCGTGAACAGCTCCTCGAGCTGATCGACGATGAGGAGCAGGCGGTGGTTGCGGTAGGCCGCCTCGCGGCGTAGCGCCTCGCCGAGCGCGCCCGGTGACTCGTGGAGCTGACCGCACACCTGCGTCGTGAGGCTCGGGTACTCGGGATCGAGGGCGGCGGCGAGGCTCGCGATTGGATTACGCCCCGGACGGAGCACGCGCACCTGCCAGTTCCCGGGCGTGCCCCGGATGGCGGGCACGAGACCGGCGTGAACGAACGAGGACTTGCCGACGCCCGACGGGCCGATCACGGCGAGCAGGGGCCACTTCTCGAGGAGGCCGAGCGCGGTGCGAATCTCCGCCGAGCGGCCGAAGAAGAAGCGCGCGTCGCCCTCGCCGAAGGCCGCGAGGCCGCGAAACGGACACTCCTCGTTCCGCACCGCATGGGGCGCGAGGAAGGCCTGGAGATCCGTCAGCAGATCCGTCGCGCTCTGGTACCGCTGCGCGCGCGGCTTCGCGAGGCACTTGTTGATGATCGCCGCGAGCTCCGCCGGCACCTCGGGCGCGCGGGTGCGGATGTCGGGCAGGGGCGAGTCGAGGTTGGTCAGTCGCTCGCGCAGCTTCTCGGGCGACATCGTGCCCGCCGGATGCACGCCGGTGAGGGCCCGCCAGAACATGATGCCGAGCGCCCACAAGTCGCTCGCGTGATCGACCTCGCCGACGCCCCATTGCTCGGGGCTCATGTACGGGATGGTTCCGACGAGCGAGCCGTCGCCGGAGAACGTCATGTACGTCGCCCCGTCGGCCGCGTCCGGAACCTCCATCAGGCTCGTCGCGGCCGCAGAGCGAAGCTGCTCGGCGGGCGCGTCGAAGCACTTGGCCACGCCGAAGTCGAGGACCTTCACGACGCCGCGATCGGTGACGAAGATGTTGCTGGGCTTCAGGTCCCGGTGAACGATGCCGTGCTCGTGAGCGCGCTCGAGCGCCCGCGCGACCGGCACCATCAGCTCGGCGAACCCCCGCGGCGTCATCTTCTGCTCGAGGAGCTGCGAGAGCGTCTTGCCCTCGAGGTACTCGAGCACCATGTAGGGGAGCCCTTCGTGCTCGCCGACCTCGAAGATGGTGACGATGTTCTCGTGCGTGCAGCGCGCCGTCGCGCGCGCCTCGACGAGGAAGCGCCCGACGAAGTTCGGGTCGTCGTGGAGCAGGAACTTGATGGCGACCTTGCGGCCGAGCTTCGTGTCGCGGGCGAGGAACACCTGGCCCATGCCGCCGCGGGCAAGCTCGCGGATGAGCCCGAAGCGATCGATCTGCTGGACGAGGGTGAAGTCGAGCGGCTGCCGCGACTCGGCCTTCTTGCGACCGCCGGCACTGACCGGGTCGGCCACGGTCGCGTCCACGAGCGGCTCCGGCAACTTCACGGCGCGCGGGCCCAGACCGGCCCCGCCGGGTATGAGAGCCGTCGCCGCCTCGCTCTTGCGATGCGGTGGCCCAGGTGGACTCTGCGCAGCCAAGCAGCGTCAGCATACCGCGGTGCCGTGATCGGTAGGCTGCTCGCGTCGCGCCGCGAGTCTCAGGTGTAGGTTTCGCTCCGACTCACGCGCTGTCGGCGAGCGCGGCCTTCAACCGATCGACGGCCTGGCCGTGGAGTCGGCTCGCCCACGACTTCGAGATGCCGAGCTCGGCGCCGGCTTCGAGGAGGTTCTTGCCCTCCCAGTAGTGCTTCGTGACCAGTGCTCGTTCGCGGTCGGGGAGGGTCTCGAGGGCAGCGCGCAGCTTCTTGGCGAAGCGCTGCGCGTCGAGGCCATCGGCGGGCGAGGGCGTGTCGGCGGGGGCATCGAAGCCCTTGTCCTCCCGCATCGCCTCGAGCGACGTCACGTACACGGTGCGGATCGCCGCGATGGCATCCTTGATCGCGGCGAGTGCGGCCACGCCCTCCGTCGGCTTCGCGCCTGCCTTGGTCGCACCGGCATCGCGCTCGACCTTGTGCTCGAGGTACTCGCTCGCGGCTCGCAGCGCGACGAGCTTGCGCCACACGCGGCGGGGCAAGTGCGTGTTCTTGCGAATGCCGTCGATGATCGCGCCGTGCACGCGGTACCAGGCGAAGGTCTGGAACGAGGCGCCGCGCGTCGGGTCGTAGCGCGATGCGGCCTCGACGAGCCCTTCGTTCGCCATCGCGACGAGCTCGTCGAAGTCGATGTGCTCCTTCACGCGCGGGTAGACGAACGCGGCGGCGCGCCGCGACAGGTCGAGGTGCTGTTCGACCAGCTTCGCCTGCGCAGCCGCATCCATCGCGACCGAATCTAGCAGAGCCAGTGATATCTTTGCCGCGTGGGGGTGTTCACGAAGCTCGGTAGCGCCGAGCTCGACGAGGCGGCGTCGATCTTTGGGCTCGGCGCGATCCGGACGTCGAAGGCGATCGCCGCGGGCACCATCAACTCGAACTACAGTCTCGAGACGGAGACCGGCTCCTGGTTCGTGCGGGTGAACGAAGGCAAGAGCGAGGTCGACGTCGCGTGGGAAGCGCGCCTCGTCGATGCGCTGGCCGCGGCCGGGGTCATCACCCCGCCTCCCCGGCACGCCGCGGACGGCCGTCCGTACGGGCAGCTCTCTCACGTGCGGGGCAAGTGGCTCAGCGTGTTTCCGTGGCGTGTGGGCACGCATCTCCGGCCGGACGAGGTCACGCCGGGGGCCGCCACGGCGGTCGGCGCGGCCCTCGCGCAGCTGCACGTGGCGGGGCTCGCCCTGCCCACGGCGTGGCGGCGCGGCAGCATCTACGACCACGATCACCTCGTCGGCCGGTATTCACGCTTCGAGATGTCACTCGATCCACAGCTCGCGCGGGCGATCGAGGTGGTCGGCGACGAGCTCGCGACCGTGGGCGACGCGTCGCACCTCCGGCGGAGCGCGACGCACGGGATCATCCATGGCGATCTCTTCCGCGACAACGTGCTGTGGAGTGACGGCGCGCTGGTAGCGCTCCTCGACTTCGAGCAGGCCTCGGGGGGCAGCCTGGCCTACGATCTCGCCGTCGTCATCAACGACTGGTGCTGGACGGGGAGCCCCCGGCTCGACCTCGCGGAGGCGGTCCTGCAGGGCTACCAAGCGGTCCGCCCCCTGACGCCCGGCGATCGCGCGGCCCTGCCTATAGAAGTCCGCGCGGCCGCGGTGCGGTTCACCATCACCCGCATCACGGATGTCTATTTGGCAAGGGTGGATAACCCCGAGAAGGACTTCCGTGCCTTTCTGGCGCGTGCAGAAGCTTGGCAGGGCCCTGCACTTGGCCGGCTCTCCTCGCTGTTGTAGCGTCCGGCCGCTGGCGTGGATGTTGAAACACGCTGCACCGCTCCCCATGGCAACGCTGTCTAGATGGCTCCTCGTCCTCGCGGTCTTCTCGGGCTGTGCGGCCAAGAAGAATTACGTCACGGGCACGACCATCGAGCAGACGGACTCGAACAAGAGTGTGCTCGCGGCGTGCGAAGAGTATCGGCTGGCGGTCGAACGCCAGGACGCCGACTCCATCATGCTGATGGCGCACGAGCAGTACTGGGAGGACAGCGGCACGCCCTCCGGTAGCGACGACTACGGCTATGAGGGGCTGCGCCAGGTCCTCCTGTCCCGGCTCATGAAGGCCAAGGACATCCGGTTCTCGGTCCGCTACGTCAACGTGAGTCAGCAGTGCACGGGCGAGATCACCGCCGGCTGCCGCG
>JALHPV010000244.1 GCA_022842285.1 Kofleriaceae bacterium | reverse complement strand
GCTGCCGCGAGGCGGGCCCGGGCTGCGTGCTTCGCCGCCTCGGCCACCTCGTGCGCCGCTTCCGCCTCCGCCCGGGCGGCATCGCCGAGCACGGCGATCGCCTCTACTCGCTGTCGCCCGTCCCGCAACCGCTGCTCCGCCGCCACGGCGCGCGCGTGGGCGGCGATCGACAGCCGCGAGTAGATCTCCGTCCCGGTCATGCGCTCGAGCAGCTCCGAACGATCCTTGCCGTCCGCCCGCAAGAACGCCGCGAACTCTCCCTGCGCCAGCAGCGCCGACCGCCGGAACTGATCGAACGAGAGTCCGAGGCGATCGTGGATCGCATCGAGCGTCTCCGTCTTCGTCCCCCCGAGGCGCTCCCCGCCGTCGAGCGCGGTCAACGAGATCTGCTGCGCCTGCAGCGTCCCGTCACTCTGGTTGCGCGCGCGCCGCACGGACCATCGCGCGCGGTAGCGCCGGGCATCTCCACTCTCGAAGTCGACCTCGGCCCATCCCATCGCCGCCCCGCGCCGCAACAGCGTGCGCACGTCCTGCGCGCCGAGAGCCGCCGGATCGTCGTCCCCTCGCCCGACCTGCACCCGAGAGTGGTTCGTCAGTCGCGGCGTTCGATCGAACAGCGCGACGCACAGGGCGTCGAGGAGCGTGCTCTTGCCTGCGCCCGTGTTCCCGACGATGGCGAACACGCCTGCGCCCCCGAGCGGCGCCCGGGCGAGATCGATCTCGAACTCGCCGGCGAGGCTCGCGAGATTGCACCCGCGGATCGCGAGGATCCTCATGACGCCCCCGTCACGAGGTCCCCGGGTCGTACGCGTCGCCCTGCACGTCGGCGAGGAGGTGCTCGAAGCCGTCGAGGATGTCCGCGGTGGGCGGCTCCGCGTGGCCGCGCGACCACACGCGCGCGAAGACGTCACGCGGGTCGAGCTCCGCGAGCTTCTGCGCGGTCACGCGATCGCCGAGGGCCGCCCCGTCCCCCGTGGCCACGACGTGCAGTTGCACCAGCCGCGGCCACTTGCCGTCGAGGGCGGCATCGATGAGGGCGCGCAGCTTCGGCTCGGGCTTCGCCAGCGCGACCTCGATCGCGAGGTACGGGCGCGCATCCATCGGAGGTGTCGGGCCTGGCGCCGGCGTCGGGGGGACCGCGGTCGTTGCGCGCGGTGATTCCACGGATGACGAGGGAGGCCCGGACGGCAACGCGTGGAGCAGGTCGAGGACCTCCGCGAGGGGGGCCGCACCCCGCGCGGGGATGCGGATGATGTCGACGGTACGGGGAATCCGCAGCGCGCGGATCTCCGTCACCTCGGCGCCGGCGAAGTCGATGCACACGATCTGGTGGGCGTAGGCCGCCTCGTCGAGGTAGAGCGCGAGGGGCGCGCCGGCGTAGCGGATGGTCTCGCGCATCACGCGTTGCGGACGATGAATGTGGCCGAGCGCCACGTAGGAGATGTCGCGAGGGAACATGCGTAGCGAGGCGGACTCCTGGCCGCCCACGGAGACGCGCCGCTCGCTGAGGAACTGCGCGTCGGCCCCGGCTGCATACAGGTGTCCGGTCACGATCAGCGCCTGGTCGGACGCCCGGCGGGCCCGCGCCGCGGAGAGCGCGTCGGCATAGACCGCCGCGAGCGGGTCCTCGACCGCTGACTCGAGGGGAACGTCGATCGGACGGAGGAACGGAACGGCGGCGACCAGGCCCCGGCCGCCCGCGATAGGGATCACGACGCGGTCGGCATCGAGAGCGCCGGAGGCGGTGCGCGGCAGGCTGCCGATGACATGGACCGAGAGCTCGCGCAGCACGGCGGCGGGCGCGGTGAGGCGCGAGGGCGAATCGTGGTTGCCGGCGATGGCGATGAGATCCATGTGCGGGCAGGTCCGGCGGACCCGCGCGAGGAAGTCGAACCACATCCGCTCCGCACTGGCGGGAGGGGTGGCGCTGTCGAAGATATCGCCCGTGATCAACAGCGCGTCCGCGGCTTCGGCGGCGCAGGTAGTGACGAGCCAGTCGAGGAACGCCCGGTGCTCCGCCTCGCGCGAGACCTCGCCCCCGAGCGTGTGCCCGAGGTGCCAGTCCGAGGTGTGCAGGACCCGCATCGCGCGAGCAGTTTGTCACGGGGGTCTGACCATCCGCGCAGTGCCTGGTTGACAGGCGGCGGCAGGCCGCGCCTACTTGCCGGGTGCGTGGCTGGTTGCTGGCTTTGGCCCTCGGGGGGGCCCTGGGATGCGTGTCGGACGTCGACGGCTCCGGGGCGAGCGCGACGTTTTCGGGGGATCTGACGGTCACGTCGGCGCGGTTGTCGACGGGATTCGTGACCTACGGGTCACCACTGCGGTCCTTCAAGATCCGGCTCATCGCGTCGGATACCTGCGAGGCCGCGCCCATCGCGGAGCTGGAGATCAACCTCGTGCAGTCGGAGACGGTGCCGCCAGTGGGTGCGATTCCGTTCCGGGTGGAGATGAATCCCACGGTGCTACCGTCGGCGCTGTTTCGCAGCACCGCGGCCACGCTGGTGTCGGGGACGATCAACCTGACGAGCGCCGCGGGCGCGCGGCTCGACGGCACCTTCGACGCGATGCTGATGATCAACGGCGTGCTGACCCCGGTCACGGGCGGGTTCGCGGCGCCGACCTGCCCGTGAGCAGCGTCACCGGTGCGCGGCGAGCCAGGCTTCGGCCTCGGCGAGCTCCTTGGTCGAGCCCTTCGAGGTCGCGAAGGCGTCGCGCGCGGAGGTCGCGAGCAGACGCGCCCGAGCTGGATCGGTGGACCAGAGGGCGCGGGCGAGCGTGATCTCCGCATCGGCGAGCTCGACGGGCCGCGAGCCCTGCTTGCGGATCGCGAGGGCGCGCTCGAGGGGCGCGACGGCATCGGCGACCTCACCCGCATGGAGCCGGCACTTGCCGATGCCGATGAGCGCATCGCCGACGTAGGGATGGTCAGCACCGACGGCCGCTTCGGCCACGGCGAGGGCCGTCTGGTACGTGGCGTAGGCCTGCGCGTAGTCGCCGAGGGCGCGCTGCGTGTCGCCGATGTTCGTGTACGACATCGCTTCCTCGGCGCCGTTCGGTGCGTGCTCGTGACGGATCGCCCACGCCTCGCGCTGGAGCTTCAGTGACTCGGCGTACTGGCCCCGTTCGAATGCGATGACGCCGAGGTTGTTGAGGACGGAGGCGAGGAGCATCGGATCGTCGCCGTTCTGCGCGCTCACCTCGCGGATCTTGCGCGCGCGTTCGTACACGCGGGCGGCGGCGTCGAGGTCGCCCTCGTCGGCCATGACGTTGCCGAGGTTCATGAGCACCGTCGCGATCTCGGGATGGTCGGGGCCGAGCTGCTGCTCCTGGAGCTCGAGTGAGACCTCGGCGGCGCGCCGGGCCTCGGCGAAGCGGCCGATCTCGTCGAGGTTGTAGGCGATGCTCGTGAGCGTGCGCGGAAGCATCGGATCATTGATGCGCTCGCGGATCACGCGCGCGGCTTCGTGCTCGACGGCCGCCTCGGCGTGCTTGCCCTGCGAGCTGTAGAGGTGGCCGATCGCGGCGTGGTAAGCGGCGACGCGCCCCGGGGGATCGCCGAGCCGCTCGACGACACCGCGGGCGACGAGGGCCCACTCCTCGCCGCGGGCGATCTCGTCACCGTTCGTCGTGGTCAGGACGAGCGCGAGCGCGGCTTGCGCGGCGACATCATCGTGGTGGCCGGCGAGTCCGGCGATGAACGCCTCCGCGAGCGCGATGCGGGCGCTCACCTCGTCCCCCGAGCGACTCAGGACCTTGCCCAGGATCAGCGCGATCTCGGCGACGAGGGGCCGGTAGCCCAGGGGGCGGGCACGCTCGAGCAGACTCTTGGCCCGGGCGATGGAGTCCTTGAAGCGCCCGCTGTGGAGCAAGGCCGTCGCCTGGCCGAGCTCGTCGCGCGCGTCGGAGATCGCGAGGCGCGTGGCCGGATCGGCGGGCAGGACCTGCAGCGAGCGCAGGGCCACGAGGTCATCGCAATCGGCGACCGGCGAGAGGCCGGCGACGGCGGTGTGCGCCTTGCTGACGGCGCGCGGGGTCGCTTGCAACAGCAGATCGACAAGCGCTGCGAGCTCCGTGTGCCGACGCTGCAGACACGCCGTCCGGAGATCGAGCAGCTCCGTCGATTGCTCGTGGCGGACGTGCGTCGCCTGGCAGGACTCCTCGTAGGAGTGCGCCCAGCCCTCGGCGTAGGCATCGAGGGGCTTCGACACCGCCGCGAACGCCGTCTGCGCGTACGGTACCCGCGTGGCCACGAAGGCCGCCTCGACGGCCGCGCGCTGCATCGGCCCCCACGCGGTCGCGACGCGCATCCGGGCGCCCGCGCACGGCGCTGGCTGGTCGTCGCGCAGGGCGAGCGGCACCGCGACTGCCGCCGCTGCCGCGCCGAGCACGCCGATGGTGACCATCACCCGGCGCCGCGTCCCGGCCGGATCGCGGGCCAGCTCCGCCAGCAGCGCATCCATCGACGGCCAGCGCTGCGCCGGATCGCGCGCGAGGCCACTCTTCACGGCGAGGCGAACGTGCACCGGCAGCTTCGCCGGCAGGTCGGAGATCACCCCCGACAACACCTTTTCGCGCACCTCCTCGAACGACCCGCCGCCGAACGGCACCTTGCCGGCGAGGGCCTCGTAGAGCGAGACGCAGAAGCTGTACTGATCCGAGCGCGCGTCCGGCGTCTCGTTCCGCATCTGCTCCGGCGCCATGTAGAAGGGCGTCCCGACCACCACCCCCGCCAGGGTGAGCGGCGTGGAGAGCGCCGGCTGACTCGGCCGCACGCGTCCCGGACGCACCGTCGTGACGGCCTCGGGGGCCGTCGAGCCCGCCTCGCGCACGAGACCGAAATCGACGACGCGCGCCCGCCCATCGCGGCCGACGAGCACGTTGTCGGGCTTGAAGTCGCGATGCACGAGGCCCGCCGCATGCGCGGCCGCGAGGCCACGTCCGGCCTGAATGAACATCGCGAGCGTCTCGCGCAGGGTGTGGGGTTTCTTCATCCACTCCGCGAGGGTCTCGCCCACGACGAGCTCCATCGCGATGAACAGCGTGTCACCGGACGTCCCGACGTCGTGCACGGCGACGACGTTGGGATGCGCGAGCCGCGCGATGCCCTGGGCCTCTCGCAGCACGCGTGAACGCCCCGACGAGTCTCCGGCGGAGCCCGCGAGGTGGCGCACGAGCTTCAGCGCGACGCGCCGGTCGAGCTCGGGATCGTACGCCTCGTACACGACGCCCATGCCGCCGGCGCCCAGCTCGTCGAGGAGCAGGTAGCGCCCGAGCGTCGCGCCCCGGGGCAGCGCGCGACTCTCGCCGGCATGCTCCTCGGCGACCGTCTGGGCGAGCTCGGGCTTCTCGTCGCTACTCATGTCCCGGCTTCGCCTGCACTTCGCGCAGGAACGCCTCCTCGGTGGCCGACAGAGGCCGGCCCTTGAGGCGCTCCAGCTCGTCTCGTGACAGGCCCCCTACCTTCTGGCGGTGCCGCGCCATCGCGACATGCGCGCGCCCCATCGACGCGACGATGTCCTCGAAGCTCTCGAACGTGGCCGGCGATCGCTCGGGATTGAGCCGCACCAGCTCGCGGATGCGCGCCTCGTGGCGATCGACGACGATGGCCAGCGACGTGTTCAGCGGCAGCCGCTCGACCTTCGCCTCGGGCGGCGGCTCGAGGCGATCCACGCCGTGCGTGTTGCTCGTGACGAGGAACTGGCCGCGCACCTCCGTCACCAGCTCGACCACGCGCAGGTGGCGCGGAAACAGCTGCACGAGCTGCAGCAGGCTGACCACCGCACCACGCGGATGCAGGTGATACGCACAGGCGCGAACCATCCCGCCCGCGTCGACGAACAGGCGCAGGAAGGTCCGGTTCTGCGGGTACAGCTTCGAGAGCGTCTTGTCCTCGACATCGGCGACAAACCGGTAGCCGCGCTGCACGAAGGCCGCCTTGGCCCGATCGTAGAAGTCGATATCGGCCTCGGGGAACGCCTTGGCGTCCGTGCGCACGAGCTCGTGCGGCTCGCCATACACCGCATCGATCCGCGAACGGAGCGCATGTCCGCCGAGGCCATTCGGGCGACGGAGCCCGAGTGCCATGGCGACAACGAGCCAGAGGCCCATCATTAGGAAGAAGACTTCCACCGCGGACATTCTGCCCCGATATGCTCCCCGCGTGGAGCACCCGATCACCTGGGCTGACGTGGAGCGAGCGCGAGCGCGCATCGCCCCGTATCTCGAGCCGTCGCCCTTGCGTCACTACGCGGAGCTCGACGCGGCCGTCGGGGCGCACGTCCTGGTCAAGCACGAGAACCACCTGCCGACGAACGCCTTCAAGGCGCGCAACGCGCTCTCGTTCATGACCGCGCTGCCTGCCGACCAGCGAGCTCGCGGCGTCATCGCGGCGACCCGCGGCAATCACGGCGCCGGCCTCGCGTGGGCGGGCGCGCGACTCGGGATCCCGGTCGTGATCTGCGTACCGCTCGGCAACAACGTGGAGAAGAACGCCGCCATCCGCGGTCACGGGGCCGAGCTCGTCGAGTCCGGCCGCGACTACGACGAGGCCGTCGAGGTCGCGCTGCGCATCGCCGCCGAGCGCGGCCTCGTGATGGCGCACTCGACGAATAACGCCGACATCATCGCCGGCGCCGCCACCCTCACGGCCGAGCTCCTGAACCAGGCCGACGGTGAGCTCGATGCGGTCGTGGTGTCCGTCGGTGGTGGCTCGCAAGCAGTCGGCGCCGTCGTCGCGTGCGCCGCCCGGGCGCCCCACGTCGCGGTCTACGGGGTCCAGGCCAGCGCCGCCTCGGCGATCCACGACTCGTGGCACGCCAAGCAGCGCCTCACCACCCTCTCCGCCAACACCTTCGCCGACGGCCTCGCCACGCGCAGCACCTACGACCTCACCTGGCCCGCACTGCGCGATGGCCTCGCCGGCTTCGTGCAGGTCGACGAGAGCGAGCTCGCCGCCGCCGTTCGCCTCTTCCTGCGCACGACCCACAACCTCGCCGAGGGAGCAGGCGCCGCCGGGCTCGCGGGGCTCCAGAAGCTGAACCCGCGGCTCGCGGGTCAGAGGGTAGCGGTCATCCTGTCGGGCTCGAACATCGACGCGCCGACCTTGCGGCGCATCGTCTGCGGCGAGCTGTAATCACGACTTGCCGGCGGCGCGGAAGGTGAACGGGTAGTTCACCTGCACGAGGCCATCGGGGCGCGGGAAGCTGATGTTCTTCACGACGCCGGCGACGCAGCTGGAGATGGCGGCGTTCACGCCCGAGCCGTTGGCCGCCTGCACCGAGCCATCGGGCGCGATGACGAACGTCACCGTGACCGTGCCGGCGAGGGCGTTGTCGGCGAGGAGCTCGCGCTCGTAGCAGTACTGGATCTTCGCGTAGGCGCGCTTGATGTAGCGGCGGATGATCTTCTTGTCGAGGCCGCACGAGCCCGCGCACGACGCCTCGCCGAGGTCCGCCTTCGGCACCTGCGAGGTGCGGTCCTTCAGCGGACCGGGGCGGCCGGGGTGCGTGCCGTAGTCGTCGCCGGCGCGGTCGCCGGCGCCGATCGTCCTGGCCGGGCCCGTGCCGAAGATGCCCTGGCAATTGCCGTAGTAGCAGCCACCGGTGCCGGAACCCGCGTGCGGGCCCTGACCGAACTGACCGTACTGCCCCATGTCGCTGCCGTTGACGCCGCCGTACTGCGAGTCCTGATCGAAGCCGTTCTCCACATCGTACGCGCCGCGCAATGCGCCGACCGCGTCCTGGACCGCTGCGTAGCTCCCCATGATGCCGGCGCCCCGGGCCGCTTCGATCGCCTGCTCGCGCGACGCCTGGACCTGGTCGAGGTTGTTGTGCTTCATGCGCAGCTCGCGCTGCCCCTGGTCCGTTGGCTTGCCGATCAGACCGGCCGGCAGGGCCATCGAGCCCCCCGCGTCACTCGTCGCGTCCGTGGTCTCCCCCGTCTCGTCGACGGGCGGCGGGACGGCGTCGTCGTTCGTCGTCGCCATCGCGGTGATGTTGGTGGTCTCGAGGGTCGACATGTCGAGCGTGAGGCCCGAGTCCTCCATCGGGACGGTCTGGAGAATCGCCCAGAGGCCGAGGTGCGCCGCGAGGGAGCCCGCCGCGTACTTCATGAACTTGCTGTCGAACGCGCCGAGGAGCGACGCCGGCTGAGCGGCCGCCTTCGCCGTCGGCGTGACGAGGAAGGTGGTCTGACCGACGCGCGCGCGGATCGTCGCGTTCGCGGGAATCGGCAACTCGAGCGCGTTGGCAACCGCGAGCGACGGAGTGGCGTGACCGGCGGCCGCGAGCGCGGCGAGCGGCGTGCTCGTGCCATTGACCGTCATCTCGCCGTCGATGCCGGCGCCGAAGTTGAAGACGAAGTCATCTCCCTTGGGCGCGACGAGCGGGAAGTCCTCGAGGCCGATGCGATACGACGGGTTTGTCCTCTCGCGGCGCGCGCGGGCGACACCGTACGAGATGCCGGCGAGCGCGAGCGCGAGGCCGCCGAACGCGAGGACGCTGGTGCCACCGCTCGTCGCGGCCGGGCGATACGAGTACGCCGGCTTGCCCGCGTTCACGTGCGCCTTCATACCGGCGTCGTTGGCGGACGCGGTGCTGACCGCTGACGCGAACGCTCCTGCAGACAGCAGGAGGGCCGCGACGCCACCACCGATGAAGCCCCAGGTCGCGGTCGTGACCTTGCCGCTGCGAGGGTTGGCGCAGTGCTTCACATCGACCACGGAGTCGCCGAACATCACCGCGACCTCGACGGCCTCGGCACCGGCCGTGGCCGCAGACACCGCCGCCTGCGCGGAGGGCGTGGCGGCAACGAGGGGGAGCGACGGCGCAAACGTAGGAGTGGCCATGACGGGACCTTTCTGGGTCGGAAACCGCGGCGCCTACCCGGCGCCAGCGTGCATCGACCGAACGGAGCTATTGACAGCGATACCGGGAAACGGTTCCGGCTTTTTTCGCGAAACTCCGAATCGGTTCGCCTACATGCGTGCGTAAAAAACCTGCAACCGGACGCCGGCGGCGTTGTCGCCGCGCGATTATCAGGGCCGAGTGACCGAGTCGAACGTGCTCGATGTGCGGGGTCTACGGGTGACGTTGCCGGATGGGCGCGTGCTCATCGATCACGTCGATCTGAAGGTCGCGCCCGGCGAGGTCGTCGTGCTGCTCGGAGGATCGGGTGCCGGCAAGTCGACGTTCGCGCGCGTATTGTTCGAGCGCGAGGAGCTCGATGCAGCCGGCTTCGAGGTCGTCACGGCGACGCTCGATCTGGAACGCGGTCAGCTAGGGCTGGTGCCGCAGCGAGGAGCGCTCTTCGATCACCTGGACGTGCGCGGCAATCTCGAGCTGGCCCTGCGACATGCGCACGGCGGCAGCACGGATGACGCGGCGGTGTGGCTCGAGCGCGTCGGGCTGGAGAAGCGGCTCGCGGAGCCCGGCACGTCGGTCACGCGGCTCTCCGGTGGTCAGGCGCAGCGCGTGGCGGTGGCGCGCGTGCTCGCGAGCAAGCGCAAGCTGATGTTCCTCGACGAGCCCAGCGTCGGACTGGATCCACATCGCGTGCGCGAGCAGGCGCGGCTGGTGCGCGAGCAGGTGAAGTCACTCGGCGTGTCGGCGATCGTCGTCACGCACGATGTCGCGCTCGCGGCCGGCGTCGCGGATCGTCTGTTCCTCCTGTCGCTCGAGGATCGCAAGCTCGTGCAGCTGTTCCCCGATCGCTGGCCAGGCGCCCTCGAAGATCCGGGGCACACGGCCGAGGAGCGCGGGAAGTGGCTCGTCGAGCTGGAGGCCGCGCTCGTCGATCACCTGCAGGAGCACGGCGACACTCCGGCCCCCGCGGGCCCTGCGCCCCGGCAGTCCGCGCTCGCCGGGGTCCGGCGGCGATTCGAGCCGCTCGTGGCGCCCTTTCGAGTGGCCGCCGTGGCGGCGCTGAAGGCTCCGGGGCAGCTCGTGAAGCATCCGCGCGACTTCGCCGTGGTCGCGCGGCGCGTGCTCGCGCAGACCCTGCTACGGCCGCTCATCTTCTACGCCATCGTCTCGACGCTGATCGGCTACACGGTGCTGTTCGTCGTCAGCAAGGTCGGCGGGGCGGGCGTGAAGCCCGATGCGTTGCTGCGCCAGATCGGCGGCAGTCACGTCATCGCGCTGGCCCCCGCGCTCTCGGCCCTGCTCTTCGTCGCCGCGTCGGGGAGCGCGACGAACGCCTGGCTCGGCTCGATGGGCCTGACGAAGCAGACGCTCGCGCTCGATGCGCTCGGCGTCGATCGCCGCGCCTACCTCTGGGCGCCGGCCTGGGTCACGGCGGGGCTGAGCTACCTCGCGGTGGCGGCGGTGTTCGCGCTCGGCATGATCGGCGGCGGGCTCCTGGTCTGCCGCGCCTATGACGTCCCCCATGCCTGGGAGCTCCTCACCGGCGACCTGATCGACCCGCGGCCGGAGCGCATGCCGTACACGGTGCGCGCCCTGTTCCTCGTGTGGATGTACGCGTGGGGCATCGCGAGTGATGTCGTGGCGAAGGGCGGGGCCCCGAAGCCCGAGGCGGATGCAGTGACACGGGGAATGACGGCGAGCGTCGTGGCCTGCACGCTGTGGGTCGTCGCGTGGGAGCTCGTCACCGTGCTCGTGGTGTTCGAGACGTGAAGGCGCTGCTCGGGCTCGGCGTGGTCGCGCTGCACGCGGGCCTGTTCCTCGTTCTCGCGGGGAAGAGCGCCCCCGGCCTGACCGTGACCCTCGACGCCCCGCTGACGGCGCAGACCCTCACGCTCGACGGCGTCGTGCCGGCGGAGCTACGTGACCGCGTCACGATCGCCGACGAGGGACAGGCTCCGGGGCTCGTGCGCCGCACGTGGAGCGTGTCGTATCGCGGCGGGTATACGCGCAGTGTTGGTGCGGCCCAGCTCGTCGGTCCGTTCCAGGCGCCCGATTCGCATGCGTGCACGGGGCGCATCCTCGTCGGCCAGTCACTCCTCGACGGTGGCCCCGGCACCATCGGCGCCATCGTGCAGCAGGAGCTGGACGGGGAGCTGCGCGGCACGACCATCACCGGTGTCGGCGACTACCTGCGCATCGCGGACTTCAAGCTCGCGTGGGCCCGCATCACTCGCCCCGAGGACATCGCGCTCACCGGCGGTGCGCCCGCCTTCATCCGCGCCACGCTGACGGTGGTCTTCGAGCGCGTGAACGTCCCGATCGAGGTCGTGCTCGTTCCGAAGCCGGGCGTGGCCGCCCTCGACTTCAAGATCGCGGTGCGCGCGACCCTCGACTTCGACAACCGG
>JALHPV010000243.1 GCA_022842285.1 Kofleriaceae bacterium | reverse complement strand
CGGCATCGCCGGCGGACCACCGTACGGCGTTGGCGCGCCCGCGATCGGCGGGGCGCTCCCCGCGATGGGCTGCGCCGCGCCCCCGAACCCACGATTCGCTCCGAACATGCTGCCGCCCTGCGCAGGCCCGCCGGGCACGCCCGGGGGGCCGCCGTAGGGCAGCCCACCGCCGGGCGGAATGCTCGCGTGGCGTGGTGAGACCTGCGGAGCACCCGGCACAGGGGCTCCCCCCGGATTCATGTTGAGCTGTGTGCCCTCGAAGCCAAGGCCGCCGCTCGCGCCGCCCCGGAACGCACCACCGGTCTGCGAGCCGACGTGAGGTGGCTGGCTGCCTGGTACGGCGGCGGGGTTGTAGCCTGGCTGGCTGCCGGGGGGCACCGGTTGGAACCCCTGCGGCGGCACGCTGCCCGGGACGGGCGCGCCACCGGGGAGCGGCGCTTGCTCGTTGCGATCGAGCACCATCGTCCCGCCCTTCTTCGGCGGCGGCGCGACGCCCGACGGCTGCACGCCCTGCTGGCGAACGACGCCGACCGAGGTCTCGTCGATGAAGCGGATCACGAGCGAGCCGCACTGCACGACATCGGCGTGACCGAGCGCCTGCTTTTGCACGCGCGTGTTGTTCAGGATCGTGCCGTTGGCGCTGCCGAGGTCCTCGACGACGAAGCGGCCTGCTTCCATGCGGATCTGCGAGTGACGGCGGGACACCATGCCGTCGTCGGTGCGGATCGCGCACTCGAGCCCACGCCCCACGTAAACGGTTTCCGTGGGGGACAGCTCGACCGCTCCTTCGCGGCCTTGGCTATCCCGAAAAAGAAGGCGCGCCATTTCGCGGTTGCATCGTACCCCCTTTCCGGGCCGCGTCGCTATTCGCGCTTGAAGACGGCCTCGGTGTTTCCGACGCGAATGATATCGCCGGGCTCCAAGGTCTTCTTGGGGACCTTCTGGCCGTTCACGTAGACACCGTTCGTGCTGCCGAAATCGGCGAGCTCGTAGTTGCTCTCCACCTTGCGAATGCCGGCGTGCTTCCGCGACACGGCCGGATCGGCGAGGACGACGGTGTTACCGGCGACCGAGCCGATCGTCGTGACCTCCTCGGCGAGGACGAGGACCTGGTTCGCCATCGGACCGAGGATGAATTCGAGCCGGGCGGCCGGCGCCCAGCCGCAGAACAGGCACTTCGTCCAGGCTGGCAACATGACGCGCTGACAGCCGCCGCAGACCCGCTGCCCCGCCTTGGGCTTGGGCGTGGACGGCGTACCGCCGCGACCGAGGAACCAGATACAGAACAACAGGAAGATCGCGACGCCAACGATGATCCCGACAAGAGCTCCCGCCGTCATGGTTGACCGCTAGCTCTCGCCTGACCGCTTCGCGTCCGTCATGTCGCTCCGCGCCATGGGGTTAGTTCTCGTCTTGCGACGAGACTTCTCCGCGTCGCTTCGCGCCGCACATCCGCTTCGCGTCTGTCATGTCGCTCCGCGCCATGGTTTCAGTTGATCGACTTGAACCGGAAGCTCGTCTTGCCGAGCGTCACGACGTCGTTGTCGACGAGGTCTTGCTTCGTGACCTTGCGGTCGTTGACGTAACAGCCGTTGGTGGACCCACCGTCGACCAGCGTGAAGCCCTGCGGCGAGCACTGGATCATGCAGTGGTCGGTGCTCATGAAGCCGTCGTTGACGACGATGTCCGCAGGCGCGGCCGTCCCGATCTTCGTGCCGCCCGAGCGCAGGCGGTACGTCTTGTAGGCGTCGGGACCGTTCGTCGCGACGAGCCAGCCGACGATGGGGAAGCCCTCATCGCCGCCACCGACGCTGAACATGACCGTCTTCGCCGGGCCCATCGGCTTGGGGGCCTCGGGCGCGGCCGCCATCATCGGCGCCGCCGCCGCCGCCGCTGGCGCCGCCATCACCGGTGCCGGCGCGGGCTTGCCACCGAAGACCTTGATCCCGATGACGATGAGGAGCAGCAGACCAACAAGACCGAGGATGAGGATGAGCCACGGAAAGCCGGCGGGCGCCGATGCGCTCCAGATCGGGGCGAGCGTGACCTCGACGCCCGGCGTCTCTTCCTTCTCGTACTTGAGGACCAGCTCGTGCGACTTGCCGTCCCAGAGGAAGCCCTTCTTCAGCTTCTTGTCGTACCCGGGGAAGACCAGGTACTGGCGGTCGTTCATGCGCTGCAGGATTCCCTCGACGGCCGACGCGATGGCTTCCGCGGTCGCGACCGTCTGCGGGTTCTTGATCATCGAGCTGATGACATCGACGCCCTGCTCGGACATCGCGCCGCGATAGATGATCGCGAAGGTCTGGATGTTCTGCTTCTGCGCCTCTTTCTTCAGCGCGGCGAGCTCGGTCTTGGCCGTGTCGTTGTTGATGTCGCTGCCGTCGCAGATGACGATGAGGACCTTGCGTGCGGCCTGCGTCTCCGCGAGGCGCGTGACGCCCATGGTGACGCCGGCGACGAGGTTCTTGCCCGTCGTGCCGAAGTAGTCCTTCTGCGTACCGAGCGCGCTGCCCGTGATGTTCGAGAGCGGACCCATCTTCACGCGCTCGCTGACGGTGTCGGCGTAGATGATGACCGTACCGACGCTGCCGGTGGGCCCCGCCTGCGCGAAGTTCACCTTGTCGAGCGCGGCCCGCAGCTCGATCAGGACGCCCGGATACCGGTCCGGCGCATCCGGCGCGACCTCGGGGACTTCCTTGTCGTTCCCGATCCACGCCTCCCAGCCGTTCATCACGATCGCGAGCGCGAGCGGCTCGTTGCCCTGGTTGTAGACGCGCTTCGAGATCGCCTTCAGCTCGACGGTCACCTTCGCCGAGTTGTCCTTGAGCACGAACTTCGACTCCTCGAGGTTCGGGGCACCGATGACGGTGGCCTCGATCTGCGGAGCGTCGTCCTTGGTCTTGGGGTTGCTCGGGTCGGGCGGCTTGATCGAGTACAGGACCTCGACCTCCTTGCTCTGAGCCGCGGCGGTGCCAGCGAGCCCGAACAAGCAGACGAGCAGGGTCAGTAGGCGCGTGGTCATCACTGGTCTCTAGAGGCTCTTGAACTTGATCAAGGCGCTGCCGAACTTGACGAAGTCGTTATCGACCAGTTCGTGACGATCGATGCGCCGGTTGTTGACGTACGTGCCGTTCGTCGAGCCGCTATCGCGGAGGATCCAGAGACCGTTCTCGGCCTTGATCTCGGCGTGCTTGCTCGACATGAACTTGTCGTTCAGCACGATCGTCGACTTCGGGTCGGTGCCGATCGTGGTGACAGGCGAGAGCGTGAAGAGCTCGCCACGCTGCGCACCCTGCAGAGGCACGAGCCAGCCGAGGAGTTGGACCCCCGACGGACCGCCGGTGGCGTCCATGACGAACGCCTGCGTCTTCATCGCCTGCACCTTGGCGGGCGCGGCCGCAACCTGGGCCGCGATCTGGGCGCAGTACGGGCAGGCATCCCAGGTCTTGTCGAGCTGCTGCTCGCACTGGGAACAGAACTTCTTCTTGAAGATCCAGACGCCCTGCTCGCGGATTGGGGGGTTGGCGTTAGGGGGCGGCGGCGCACCGGGCGCTCCGGGTGCACCAGGAACTCCGGGTTGCTGCATTGCCTGTCCTGCTTGCTGGTTGAAGTTCTGGACCTGCCCCGCCGCGTTCTTGCCTTGGTCGGCAAGATTCTTCACGCGTTGGATGTCCACCTTGATGTTGCCCTTGATGTTCTGGACGCCGACGACCTTGTTGCGGATGGCGCGGAACGGGGCAAAGATCGGTTCGAGTAGTCTCCAGAACACGAGTTGTGGTCCCCGGCACTACGCTAACACGAGGGAGCCTCCTCCAAGAGGATCACTTCGGCTGGTAGACCCAGATGTGGAACATGTTGATGTCGCGGCCGGCCGTGATCGACTGCTGGCGAACCAGGAGGGTGGCCTCGGTGACAGCATCGGCGGGGATCAGGGCCGGCCAGTTGCGCCAGCGATGGACGCGGTCCGTGCCGACGCAGGAGACGACCGAGACCTTCTTCGCGTTGATGCTCATCTCCAGCTCGTAGTCGCCGTACACGTAGTCCATCCGGCGCAGGATGACGACCGGGCGGCCCGGGGTGATGTTCTGGAGCTTGTACTCGCTGTAGCCATCGACGTGCGCGCGGCCCGTATCCTCGACGGTGGTGCCGTCCGGGTACTTGAGCTTCTGACGCGACCGGTAGGAGTCCTTGGCCTCCTTGATCGTGAACAGGTGCTTGTCCTCGGACTCCTTGTTGAGGATCTCGATCTCGTCGACGAGGACCCACGTGGTGCCCTCGAGGTCCATGGACGGCTTGGGCGCCGGCATGACCTTCACGCCCTCCCAGTCGTTGACCGACAGGGCCTTCGGGGCCTCCTTCTTGTCGGCCGGCGCCTCGATGAGCGGCTTCTCGCCGGCCACCGCCGCCATGGCGATCTCGGCCGTCTTCGCCTGGTAGGCGAGGAGGTTCATGAAGGCCTCGGCGTTGTTCTTGTTCTCGCCGAGGAGGCCCCGCAGGATCTCGACCTGGCGGCGGAACTCGGAGAACTCCTTCTTCTGCGCGATCGTCGGATGGTGGACGTCGACGTCGAGAGCCAGCTCACCTTCCGTGTCGATGATGAGCCTGAAGACATCGAACATGTTCTTCAGGTCCAGCGCGTTCGCGTGCATCAGCATGAGGGCCGTGTTGCAGGCCTGCACGACCGAGTGGGCCGAGATGACACCGCGCCGCGTGTACTCGAGCGCGCCGCGCCGCACCTGGTTCAGTAGGTTCTCGAGGCGGAGGCGCTGCGCGGCCGGGAGGTTCGATCCGCACATGCCGCCCCGCGGCGTGTAGCGCATGTCGATCTCGTTCGCCTTCGGGTCCTGCGGATCGCGAGCATCGCGGACGCGGTTCACGCCCTTCTCGAGGTGAATGCGGGCGAGCTCGATCTCGCGCACGATGTCCGGCTCGGTCTGGGAGATCTCGACGCGGCAGCTCTCGAGGACGCGGCGGTGGCCCTTGTACTCGAGGTTCTCCTTGTACGCGATGAAGTCCGTGAGCTCCTCGTAGTAGCGGAGCACGACGTAGATCGTCTGCGGGAGTCTGAACTCTTCGAGATTGATGTTCCGGATCGTCGCGTCGTGGATCATGAGGTCGTTCCCCATGCCGTCGATCGCGTAGCCCGGTTGCACCTCGACGGAGAGGTCACCACGCGCGCGCGCCGTGACCTTCAGGTCGCCGGAGTAGCCGTAGACGATGCCCGGCGAGTGCAGCATGCGGTTGTGCAGCCGCCGCTTGTCGATGTGATAGCGCTCGGCGTCGTTCCAGTCCTTCTCGGTGGTCAGGAACCCCTTGAAGAAGTTGATGCGCTTGAATCCCTGCTGCGTCTCGCTCATGGCTTCTTCTCTTCCGCGATAACCACGGTTTCAGGTTCGGTCGAATACTGGACGATCTCGGCGCCGATACCGATGCCGGAGCGGAGGCCGATCTCGAAGAACTCGCGGAGCTCGGCATCGCCCGCCTGCTCGGCGAAGCGGAGGTAGTAGTGCGTGTGGGCCGGCTTCTCCATCTGGATGATCTGATGGATGCGGATCACGGTCTCGGGCGATACCGACTCGAACTTGATCGGAATCGTCACCACGAAACAGTGCGCGAGCTCGACCGGCGGCAGGATGACGGAGTCGAGCGCGATGCGTGCGCCCTCCTCGGCCGCTTCACCCTCGATGCGAAAGCCCTTGAAGGGCCAGGTGTTCTCTTCGATCTCCGGCTCGTGGCCCGTGAAGAGTCGCAGGAACAACATGAGGCCGCGCTTGGTGCCGCGGATGCGGTAGAGGTCGACCGCCCGCTTGATGAGGGCGCGCTTCTCGGCCTCCGGCCAATCGAGATCGGCGGCGAAGGCCGTCCAGGTCGCGAGCCAGGAGAGAAACTCCTCGGGCGCGACGTGCGGATCGTAGAAGCGCCACCCATCGACCAGGTTGACGTCGACGGAGTCGAACATGTGCTCGAAGATGAAGCACACGTCGCGAACGAGATTGCGGCCGACTTGATCGGAGCGGCGGTAGATGGCGGGCAGGTTCTCGAGGAGCCCGCGGCGCGCGATCCAGATCGTGACCTCGGTTCCCTCGTAGATCATCTGTCCGCGCGGCGGACGTTGCTCGAGGACGAGGTCGCGATCCTCGTAGCTCTCACGATAGAGCACGACGATGCGCGAGAGCCCCGAATCCTCGAGGAGGAGCTTCGCCTTGTGCATCGGCTTCCCGACGACATCGGGAACGCGCACGACTCGCCGGTTGAGCGAGCTGACGTTGCTGGAAGTGGGTAGGTCCGCAGGCATGAGTTACTTGATGTCGTCCCTGACCTTTTCGGCGACGTGCACGTGCACCAGGAACGGGAGCTCGTCGTCGTCGACCCGGAGGTGCTCGACGCCGACGTTGCGATGCTCGTCCCAGATGTTGAGGCTGTCCACGCCCTCGACGCCCGGAACTTCCTCGATGAGGTGAACGAGCTCGGCCTTCAGGATCGGACGGCCGAACTCCCAGCCCTTGCCGTCCTTCCCGCCGACGAGGGCGTGGAGGTACTTGCGGAGCTTGGCCTCGATGTCGCGGCGCAGCCGATCACTCGTTCCGACGGTGCGACGGATCAGGACCACGCGCAGCGACATGTCCTTGTAGCGGGGCTTGATGACGTTCAGCACCGTGCCGACGAGCTTGCGATCGTCGAGGTAGCGCTTCACGTAGCGCAGCACCTCGTTCGAGGGGAGCAGGCGACGCTTGATCTCCTCGCCTCGGATCTCGCCCTTTGGCAGGAGCACGAGCGTGACGTGGCCGCGATTCGAACGATCCGGCACGCAGCGGGCGCGGGCCAGGGTCGTCGACGCCCGCAGGGAGAGCATCTCGTAGTCCTCGGCCGTCACCGCGCGGTCGCGGCTCTTGATGGTGTACGGCGCCCGCGACTTCGCCTCTTCGATCGTCTCGCGATCGGCGCCGCCAGCCGCCGGCAGCGGGTTCGTAACCGCCTCGACGTACGCCAGGGCGCGTCCGAGGGACGTGAGCGTGTGCGGGTTCACGTTCCCGAGCGCACCGCCGCCGATGCGATACGACGTGGCGATGATGTTGTTGCGCCCCTCGGGCGGCACCATCCCGCGACGGCCATCGCCGAACGCGACCTCGCCGGTGATGTAGTCGAGCATGTAGTGGCGGCTGCGCGGCCCGGACGCGAAGAAGCTCTCCACGCGCTTCCAGCGGACCCAGACGTCGTTGATCTGCGAGTTCTCGGGGTCGAACGGACGCGTCGGCTCGACGCCGAGATCCGTGATCTCCTCGGCGGCGGGCTTCTGCCGCTCCTTGACCTCGATGGTCTCCTCGTCGAGGAGCGGCTGCCGCAGCAGCTTGAACCGCTGGAGCGGCGTCGCATCGGAGCTCCCGAGCGTCTCCTCGCGGATGGTCTCCTGGTTGAACGCGTCGATCGAGTTCGTGACGATCATCCGCACCCGCGGCGGCTTCACGTACCCGCCCTGCTCGAGCCGGGCGCGCAGCCAGTGGCGCTCCTCGGTGAACTTGCTCGAGGGCAGCCAGTTATCGGGGGCGTTGAAGAACATGTAGCCCGAGGACGTGAAGCCTTGCGTCTCGTCGTCGACGGCGAGCGGCTCCCAGTTCTTACCGTCCCAGTACTCCCACACGACGCGCTGGCCGGTCTCCCAGGCGAGGCGACGCATGGCCTCGTACTTGTCGAGCTCGGTCGTGGCGACCTCCGCTTCATCGGTCGGTAGCGAGCCGAGGCCGAGCTCCTCGTCGAGCTGGAAGTACAGCCCCAGCGTGTCGGCGGGCGGGCGGGCCGTGAAGCCCAGGTACAGCGCGGGCGATTCCTCCGTGCGCGCCGAGAACGGCTGGAAGATCGTGAATTCGGTGCGCGCCACCTCGGTGACGTCCGTGTACTGGAAGTCGTTGAACGCCAGCACGTGGCGCGCGTCGCGGTAGTCCTCGCGGTAGCGGAAGGTGAGCGAGCGCAGCGCGGGCGGCCGCAGCGGGCGGTCATCCTTGAACTGCCAGCGATCGGCGTCGAGCGTGTACTGGCCCTGCTCGCCGTAGTCGCCCTTCTCGATACGGATGCGAACCCAGCGCTTCGCGACGCCGTTGACCTCCGTCTGCTCCATGTCCTTCGGGCGGCGGAAGCTCACCGTGCCCGATTGCGACATCGCCTTGGTGTCGTCGTGGAAACCGAGCTCGTCGCCCGCGCCCGGGAGCGCGCCGCGCGGAGCCGACCGGCCGAGGTGACGCCAGCGCTTGCCGTCCCAGTACTCGAACGCGAGCACGAGTTGCTCGGACGGGTTCGGGCGCGGAATCACCGCCGAGTCCGCGAGCAGCATCTCGATCGTGATGTACGCGTCGGCGGTCTGCAGGAGCTCGTCGCAGGCGAGGTACAGGATGTGATCCGGCTTCGGCTCCTTGCCGAAGGGATAGATGTTCTTGCCGAGATCGAGCGCGAGATAGGTGTTCGAATCGAGGTTCGCGTACGCCTGTGTCGGCAGGAGGCCTTCGCCAACGACCTCGACGCGTACCCGGATCGTGTCGATCTCGGTGTCGGCGGGGTCGTCGGGGACCTCCGCGAGGCGACCACGCATCCAGAGCCCCTCGACGTGGTTCACCGTCGTGGGCTCGTAGCGCAGAGGCCCCATGAACGCGACCTCGCCGCGATCGATCTCGATCTGCGCCGGGGTCAGCTCCTTCCAGCGCGTGCCCTCCCAGTACTCCCACTCGAGGAGCCGGGCGAGATCGCGGGCGCCGCGCTCGGGCGTGCCGAGGAACACCCGGAGCAGCGACCCATCACCCATGTTCGCGAAGCGCGGGTCCGAGAGGTACAGGTACCGGTCGATGCGCTGCGCGCCGCCGTAGACCTCGAACGCACCGACGTCGACGTTCGGGGCCGGATCGATATAGCGGCTGTTCTCGGAGTACGCGTTGTCGAAGTACGAGAAGCAGCGATCCGGCTTCGCCGCACTGATGACGAGGTCGCGCGCCGTCTCGAACGTCACCGTGTGCTCTTCGGTCGCCTGCGGCGTCGACACCTGCGTACCACGCGGCACGCGCTGCTTCGGCGCGCCCTCGACGAGGGAGAAGCGCACGTGCGCCTTCGCGGCACGCGGCGGCCGGAGCTTGATCCCGAGCAGGTTCAGGAACGCGACGTAGTTCTTGTCGGGGACCTGATTGAGCCGGTAGATGAGCAGATCCGTCATCCACGCGGCGAGCTCGATGAGCGTGATGCCCGGATCGCTCGGGTTGTGATTGGTCCACTCCGGCGAGTACCGGGGGATCATGGAGATGGCTTCTTCGACGATGTCGTTGAAGTTGCGGTCGTCGAGCTTCGGAGGAGGAATCATTGATCAGGTTCCGTTCGCGCCGCTGTCGTCCGAGCCGCCTGCGATGTCCTCATCGGTACGCAGGTAGAACGGGAACACGAGGTTGCGCTTCTCGTGCTTGCCCGCAATCACGTATTCGATCTTCACATCGAGTCGGTTCGGTGCGTCGGGGTTCGCGCCCGCGCGGCACACCACCTTGTCGATGCGTGGTTCGTACTTGTAGATGGCTTCTTCACAGTAGACCTCGGCGCGGGCCGCCGTGATGTCGGTGTTCGGCGCGAACATGAGGTCGTGAATGCGGCAGCCAAAATCGGGCCGCATCAACCGCTCGCCCGGTGCCGTGCCGAGGATGATGAAGATCGACTGGCGCACGTTCTCCTCGAGGACCGAAGAGGACACGCCTCCGTTGAGGTTCACGGCGACCGGAAACCGGAAGCCCTTACCGAGAAAGTCCTTGTCGTTGGACATCGACTATTCGAAGCGACCCTGGATGAACTTCTTGCACTTGCCGCACGTGATCTTGGTCGTGTTGTCGACCTCCTCGATCGTGAGCGGACGGTGATTGCAGAAGGGACATGACGTATCACCGGGTCGCCCCGCGACCACGCTATCCAGCACGTCCTGCCAAGCCATCAGCGCTTCCTCGTCCACGCGCAAAGATCCTTTCAGTTCGGCCCCTTCGCGAACTGGTGCATCGTAGAAAACCATCCCACGTTGGGTCAACGTGGGCGGGTGCGAATCGCCCCCGCGTCGCACACCACTCCCGCCTGGACTTATGTTGTCGGGTCGTCGTCAGGCTTCGGCGTGCTCACGCTCGCCGTCGCGCTCACCGACGTCGTTCCGAGCTTCTCGGCGGCCACATCCCGCGCCTCGCGACGCACCTCGGCCGCGGCCGCCGCACCGGGATCGGCTGAAACCGTCTGCACCCGCTCCGCGCCGTCACGAGCACGATCCACCGACTCCGGGGTCCGCTCGGTCACGACCGCCCGGGCCTCGGTACGCGCGGCGGCCTCCGGATCATCCGCCACGGCCTGTGCATTCCGCGCGTCGTTCCGCGCCGCCTCCGCATCCTGCACCGTCGAGTTGCTACGCACTTCCACGTTCGCGCGACGACGCGCTTCCGCCTCGGGATCGGGTGTCGCGACATCCACGCTGCCTGTCGCCACCGCCTGCCCCGCCGTACCCGCGTCGGCCCGAAGCGACGCCTTCTCGCGGTTCATCTGCTGCTCGCCCGACAGGTCGCCCTCGTCGAGATCGCGCGTGCCCGTCTGCTCCCGCACCACGCTCTCGCCCTGGCCAGACATCACCATCTGCCCGTCTCGTCCGACCTCACGCTTGCCCTGGCGCTCGACGTCCGTGCTCTGCTCCGCATCGCTCTTGGCCTCGCGCGTCTCGCGCTGGATCTCCGCGCGCTCCGCCTGGCCGACCTGCGGCGTCGACAGGTTCGTATCCACTGCCACGCCACCACTGAAGCTCGCGCCCGCGCTCACGCCGGCGCCGCCACCGACACCCGAGCCATCGCCGATGTCGACAGGGCTGCCGCCGCTAGTTGGAGCTCCACCGAAGTCGCCCCCGCTCGCCGGTGCGCCGAAGCCGCCACCGCTCGCGGGTCCACCAGTGACGTCGTTGCCGCCGCCACTCGCACCACCCGCGCCCGTCGCCGGTCCGCCGGTGAAGTCGTTGCCACCGCCGCTCGCGCCCCCATCGCCCGACACGGGCGCTGTTTTCGAAACGTCGGCACCGGGCGCACCGCCACTGCCAAAGCTCGCGCTGGAGTCGAGGCCGGACTTGCCGCCGCTGCCGCCCACATCGCTGCCGCTCGCGGGGCCACCGGACGCAACGTTGCCGCCGCCGCTTGCCCCGCCGGCGCCTGTGGTGACGCCGGTAGCGCCAGCATCTCCCGCGGTACCGGACGTGCCTGCGCCACCGACGCTCGCCGTCGCGCCCGCAGAACCACCGGCGCCCGTTGCACCGCCCGAGGCGCCCGCGCCGCCGCC
>JALHPV010000242.1 GCA_022842285.1 Kofleriaceae bacterium | reverse complement strand
GCACGCCTCCCTCCGCGACGATCACCTCGAACCCCGCACGCTCCAGGGTCCGGCGTGCGGTGGTGCGTAGCAGTGGATCGTCATCGATCACCAGCACGCGGCCACGCGCCGCCGGCGGTACGGGCTCGGGTACCGGTGCCGCAACGACGTCGGGCTCTGCCTTCGGGAGATAGAGCGAGATGCGGGTGCCACGCCCGACCTCGCTATCGACGCCCACCGTGCCGTGATGGTCCTGCAGGGCCGCGTACACCATGGAGAGCCCGAGCCCGGTTCCTCGCCCTGGACCCTTGGTGGTGAAGAAGGGCTCGAAGATGCGGCGAACCACATCGGGGGGCATCCCTGCCCCATCGTCGGTGACCGACAGCACGACCCAGGTGCCTTCCGCGATCCCGAGCGTCGCCGCGCGCGCCCCGTCGATCTGCTCGGCGCCCGCGGAGATCGTCACCGAGCCCACGTCGGCGATCGCGTCGACGGCATTCAGACAGAGGTTCATGAGCGCCTGTTCGAGCTGCTCGGGGTCGCCCTGAACGAACAGCTCGCCCTGCATCGCGAGGTGGATCTGGATCCGCTTGGGCAGCGTGCGCGTGAGCAGCTGCGCGACCCGCGCGAGCATCGGCTCGAGGTTCGTGGAGACCTGGCTCAAGATCGCGCGACGACGTCCCAGGGTCAACAGGTCGCGGGTGAGCGCCGAACCACGCTTCGCAGCGGCCATGATCTCGTCGGCGTCGTGTTGCACGTCTCCCGTTGCTTCTTCCTTCACCAGGCTCGCCAGCGCCAGGATGCCGCCGAGCAGGTTGTTCATCTCGTGCGCGAAGCCGCCGGCGAGCGTCCCCAGCGCCTCGAGGCGTTGCGCCTCGAACAACCGGCTGGTCAGCTGCGCCTTCTGGGCCTCGGCGGCGTCGCGCGCCTGCTCGGCTTGTTCGCGCTCGCGGATCTGGTACTTCGCTTCCGCGAGGGCCTCACCCAGCGCCGACGCGCTCGCCTCGGCGCTGGCCCGCAACACTTCGGTGCTCTCGGTAAACCGCCGGTTGGCGACGTGCATGAACCCGCCGAGCGCCCACGCCGCGAGGATCGTCAAGCCCTGGACGGCACCGAGGAGCTCGGCGAACCAGAGCACGGTGGCAACCACAAATCCATCGATGGCGATCACCACGACGAACCGGACCGAGTGAAGCTGGACCGCCGCGTACGCGATCATCATCAGCGCCGCGATCGACACGTAGGCCGGCTCTGCGTAGCTGTAGGCGAACGTTGCGGCCGACGAGACCGCCATGACCTGGAGGATATCCAGCGCCCACGAGGCCCCACGCTCGCGCGTGATGAAGACGACGATCGCGGCGCCGATGATCGGGACGAGCATCGCGATCGCCGCGACGGCATTCGGCCGGATGAACACCGGGAAGACCAGAGAGCCGGTCAGCGCGATGACCATCGCGATCGCGACCAGCCGGGTTCGCTGAGCGGTCAGAGCGATTGACCGCGCGCGAATGCGATCGTCGATCTGACTCACGGCCACTCCCCATCATAGAACGCACGCTCGACGCCCGGCATGACTTCACGATGTCCGTCTCCATCGCGGCGATGGTCAGTACATGTGGGTGAGGCCGACATGTGAGCCTCGGCGTGGCGCCTCTTCGGTGACGATCTGGTCGAGTCAGGCTGCAGGATGCCGTCGAGGCACTGCGCTACCGCGCCAAGTGTCTGCCGCAATGAGGCTGCACACTGCTGACTCAGCGTCGCCCCAAGGGCGCGTTCGTCACCCCGAGGCGACAACAATAGCCGGGCACCGGCGTTATTCTGAGGAGTTGCGATTGGCATAGGCCATGAAATTCTCGATGGTATGAACACCACCGACCTGCCCACCATCGATCGCAACGACCTCACCACCGTGAGCGGAGGACAGATCGTCAGCCAGGCCAGAGGAATCATCGAGGCCGCCGGCCGGATGAACCCCGCGGGCCGAGGCATGGATGCGATGACCATGCTCGACAATCCCGGTCGCGCGTTCAATCGGGGGATGGAGGCAATGGGCGCCGGAAACAATCGGCGAGAAGGCCAGAGCTACACTCCTGCCCAGATGAACCCAGGCGGGTCGATCACGGACGGTGGGTTCCGGAGCAACGGCTCGGGCCCATCGATTCCGATGAGCCAGTAACGACGACTGTGTCAGCTCGGGGCTTCGCGTCGGCGAGCCTTGTGCGTGACCTCGGCGCACCACCTTGGACTATCAACGCTCTCGTGGGGAGCGCGTTCGATCAACGCTCACCGGACGGACGCGGCACGGGTGCGAGCACACGCGCCGTCGAGAATGAGCCATCCGCGTCGTACTCGAGCGACAGCGCAACATCGGCCACTTACGCGCGCGTTACGAGCTCGTCGTGCGCGGGAATGCGTAGGGATCGGAATGCCCCCCCACGAGCTACGGAAAGACGAGCACGGGCACGACGCTGCGGATCGCATCGGCGAGGCGCACGGCGAGGAGCGGCTGGTCGACCGACGGCGTGTCCTGTAGATACCGCCGCACGCGCTGGGCCAGGTAGATGAAGGTGTGCGGCGATCCGCCGTCGGAATGCATGCCCGGCTGCCGCTTCGCCTGGAGTTCCCGCACCTGGGCCAGCGGCGGCGCGAACGCCATGCTCTCCGCGAGCGCCTCGCAGGTCACAACATCACGGCCCCCATGGATCGCCTGGAGCAGGACCAGCATGGAGAACGGATCGTTCGACACGACCCACGCCGCCCTCGCGCGATCCCGGTTGGCCTCGTCGGTGAAGAAGGTCGCATCCGACAAGTCGCCGGCGGACAGCGCCATCCAGCGCGCGACGATCTCGGAGAGGGCCCGGGGCATGGATCCCAGTCTACGTTTCGCGCAAACGAAGCGACGTCGATTCGACGCCCAAGATCGGGCTTTCACCGGTGCGGCACGCGCCGCGCGCTACTCGCGGAGCCGCGCGATGGCAGCATCGATTGCGGCGTGGAGATAGTCGCCATGGGCACGATGGCGCTGGAGGGCCGAGATGACCCCTTCGCGCATCTTCGAGGTGGCCTCCAGCTCCACGAGCATCTCGGCGATCTCCTCGATCCACGAGGGGTACGAGCTCGACAGGTCGAGCATGCGAACGGTCGCTTCGGCGATGATCGGAAGGACCGGATGGCACGCCGTCGGGCCCAGGGACCTCATGGCGTGTACCGTGTCTTGCTGCGCAGCCCGTCGCATGATCTCCGCGAGGGCAGCGCACAACCGGCCAGCCTGGTCGGGCAACCGCCTAAGCTCCTGGATCGCTCCATGTTGCGCGAAGGCCCCGTCATGCTGCAGGAGTGAGAACGCGAGCTCGACCGTCGCGGGCGTCGCGTTCGCAGCCCGCGAGCCACTTCCGCCGAACAGCGCCGCGAGCATATGAGGGTGGCGGCCGTCGAGGGGCGCGGCCGCGATGATGGCGCGGATGCGCTCCCCCTGCCCCGATGCCTCTCCGTCGGCACTTCCGATCGCCATGGCAAGCCAGGTCTGGACATCGTCGTCGGTCTCCTGGAGGTATGCATCGAGCATCGTCGCCACGTGCGAGGTACTGGTCTCGCCCCGAGCGTAGAGGCAGGTCGCGCCAGCGAGCCGGCGCTGCCACTGCGCCTCGCGCAGGAAGCTGATGCACTCGCGTGTCGTCGCGGCCGGATCGCTTGATTCGCGTGCGCGCTCTGCGAGGGCGGCCGCCGGCTCGCAGTCGTGATTGATGATTTCGTACCTCTCGCAAGTATCCACCGCCGCGATCATGCGCTCGAGTTGTGGAGTGCGTGCCGACTCCTCGGCCGGGGCTGGAATCACAGGCATGCTCGAAGGCGCAGGCTGACCACTCCGCCCACAGGCCATGAGGACGAGGGCGAAGACCGTCGCGACGCGCCCTGGTCGGCTCGGGATGCTTGTCATGTCCCACCAGTTTGCCGTGGTCGGTGGCGTCGTGGGGGGAAGCGCGGTTCCGACTGTCAACATAGCGTCGGGCGCCTTCCTCGACGTGTACTGCCTGCAGATGCAGCTCTGAGAGAGGTCGAGAACCCACTACAATGCTCCGCGAGGTCATGTGCTGACATCAGTCGTCATCGGCGGCATTGCGGGCGGGCTCGCGGTCATCGTGGTCGCGCTGGTCAAGAAGCCGATCACATGTGCGTCGTGCCGTGCGACCCAGCCCCGCGTCCGGTTCCCACGCGGCGCGCGGCAGGCACTGGCCGGGGGCATCACGTGTGTCGGCTGCGGAGCCGAGCTCGATCGCCACGGTCAGCCTCGGACCTAGACGTCCGTGGACCGGCCGAGGCGGACGGCACGAGAGCCACGCTACTTCGGGCGGCGAAGGTCCGCGGGGATGTACTCGTCGGGTTGCTCGCTGATCCGCATCGCGGGTGCGATCGCGCCGTCCTTGGCGACGGCCCGCAGCGCCGTCGTGGGGTCGCCGCAGTCATCATTGTCGTAGGTCACGTGCTCCACGCCCGCTGCGGCGACGAAGAAGGGCGTGCCCTCCGGATCGGACGCCGAGACGCAGGCGAGCACCTCCAGCGTCCGGCGCTTCGCGGGCTGCCAGCGCGAGGCGTTGCAGCCCTCCTCCGTCGAGGGGACCCGGATCCGGCGCGCCTGGGCGCCGGCCACGCGCACCGACCGCTTCGTGCACACGAGCTCGGAGGCCTCGCCGCCGTCGGAGGTCAGGCGCAGCGTCATGCGCTTCCCGCCACTCACCGTGCCTTGGTAGGTGGTGGAGCTCACGCAGGCCCACCCGCCGTGAGGCTGGTCGTCCTGCCCCCGGTCCTTGGTGGTCGTGTGGTGCTCCTGGACCACGAGCGTGGCCACGTCCTGGTTGCGTTGGAGGATCCGCGTCGTGAGATGTGATGGCCCCGGCATGATGCCCGTGGTGACGGCGCGGCCGGTCCAGCGCTGCGCCCCGACGGTGTCGAGCGCCTCATCACAGGTCCCGCGCCGAGCGGGCGCTCCGACCTCGACCACGGGCTCGGGGTCGGTCGCCAGCGTCGGGCCGGGATCCGGGGTCGCCGGAGCCGCGTTGGGTGGTGGCGCCGACGCGATCACCAGCGCGGCCCGGGGCGGCGCGGGGGCCGGCGTCGGTTGGCAGGCGCTTCCACCGAGAAGCGCTCCGATGATGGTCATGCGAGCGAACATGGCGAGACGATGCGTCGACCCGGGCGCCCTGTCGAGCAGAACCGATGGCTCGCCGGCGATCGGAGTGACGCTGCTGTCGGAGCGCGTCACGCACCGACGTGCGAAGTTCGGGGACGATGCTGTTCGTCGATGCCCCGGCGGAGAGTCCAGTCCACCGCTGGGCGTCCACGCTGACGGCCACGCTCGACGCGTGTGCGTTCGCGGCCGACGATCCTTCGGCTCGCGCACGGGCCGAGCGCGCGCAGGCCACCATGCCCGCGCTCCGTACGATCGCGTGTCTGCCCCTCGATACCGCGCACTTTCTCGGCATCCCGCCTGGGGCGACGGAGCTCGTCGGGGTTCGCGCCGATGCGTACGCGTCCGACGCCCGGACATTCGCCCAGGGGCTGGCCTTCGTGCTCGCCGAGGATCGCGCGCTCCGCGAGCGCGGCCCCCTGCGCCTGGTCCTGCTAGGGCCGCTCGGGATGGAGCAAGGTCGGCCGGCGGCGGGTACCACGGTCGCGCTCGACCCGACCTGCACCCGGCTCGGGCGCGCGGAGGGCTGTACGCTCCGCTTGCCGCAGGGTCACTCCGATCAGTCGAATATCGCGCGCGTGCACGCCCTGATCGAGCCCGGGACCCTCGGGGCACTGCAGGTGCGCGACGCCGGCACTTCGAACGGCACGTGGCTGCGTGGCGAGCGTCTCGATGCCACCGCACACACGATCGGGCCCGGTGACGAGCTCGCGCTCTGCGGGCTGCTCCGCATCCGGCTCGACGGCGCTGCGGGATGAAGGCTCCCGAGCGTACTGCCACCGACATCGCCCCCGGGGGGCTGCCGACGCGGCGCCTCGTCAGGTGACCACGTGTCAGGGGGACGGCTCATCTGATCGGGCCGCGCGGACGAACTCACGAAGGTGAAGATCTTCGCCGCCTTCGCCCCGCTCCTGTGCCTCATCTCTGGCTGCGCCGAGGACACCCTCGGTACGACGCGAGAGGACACCTTCGAGGAGTACCTCGCCTCCGTGCCCCGGGAGCGGAGCACGGGCCGCTACATCGTCGACTGGGACGTGGTGGTGACCACCGAGGAGGAAGTGAGACGAATCTGGCGGCAGTCCTCGTCAGGAGCGCTCAGCATCCTGTCGTTCGAGGGGGAGGACATCAAGTGGCCCCCGCAGATGCAGCGGCAGCTCAGCTACTGCGTGTCCGATACCTTCGGTGCGCGGAAGCCCGCGGTGGTGGAGGCCATGCGGGCGGCCACCACCCTGGGGTGGGCCAAACACGCCAACCTGCGCTTCATCTACGATCCGGCCCAGGACGCGACCTGCGACGAGCTCAACGAGGCGGTGGTGTTCGACGTCCGCCCCGTCAGCGATGGGCAGTACCTCGCGCGCGCGTTCTTCCCGGGCTACCCGCGCGAGTATTGCAACATCCTGATCGACGACGCGGCGTTCGAACAGGACCGCTTCCTGCTCGAAAACATCATGCTCCACGAGGTCGGGCATGCGCTCGGGTTCCGCCACGAGCACATCGCCCGGCCCGGTCAGTCCGATCCGTTGTGCGTCGAGGACGAGTACTACCGTGTAGTCGAGAGCTACGACCCGCTCTCCACGATGCACTACCCGAGCTGTGGCTCGCCCTCCAACACGCTCGCGCTGTCGGCGCTGGACCGCTCGGGCGTGGCGGTGGTGTACGGACCACCTCCGCCCCCCGTCGCCCCGTATGCCTCGGTGACCCAGCCCATCGACGGCTCGGTCGTGGGCCTCTCGTTCGACGTCGTGGCGAGCATCATCGATGACGACCTCGACTCCGTGACCCTCCTCGTGGACGGCGAGGTCGTCCCGCCCCGCCCGGGGGCGGACTACGCCTTCGCGGTGACGACCACGCCGGGCGAGCACGCGCTCGAGCTCGTGGTCACCGACACAGCCGGGCTCGAGGATCGCGTGGCCCTCCGCGTCACCGCGCGTCCCCTGGTCCCCGCCGAGGACGACGGCGCTGACGACGAGACCGACGACGGGAACGATGGTGCCGTCATCGACCCGATCGACGACGGGGGCTGTGGCGTCTCCGGCCGACCGAGCTCGCTGCTCGTGATGCTGGCCGCGTGCGCACTCCTCGGGCGGTCTCGCCGACGGGGCCGCGATCGCAGGTCCGCTGCGCCGAACAAGACGGGGTCACATCGAGCGTGATCCGCGGTGGCGCCAGGTGACCGGCAGTTGGCGCGTCAGTGCTGGTCTTGGGCTCAGCCCCAAGGGCGCTGCGCACGACGATGCACGCGAAGCGCAATCGTGATGACGGGGACGCGCCGTGTCCAACGGCCCCGCTGTGGCGGGTTCCAGGTCGTCGACATCGACGCCCTGTGTATCGCTGTTCACGTTCCATCCCCAACGCGCTGATTCGCGCGGCGGAACACACCGTGCACACGGCCCGGCCATGAGCAACCGTGCCCTGAGCTTGTTACTGAGTCTCCTTTACGCCTGCGGTGGTTCCCCGTCGAGCGACGGTGGCGATGGTGGTGGCGACGATGGTGATGGTGATGCCATCGACGGCGGCCAGGACATCGATGGCGGCGCCGGCGGAGAGCCGGGTCAGATCGACACCGCGCTGGGTGACCAGGGATGGTTCGACATGCCCCTGTCGATCAGCGACGCACAGGTCGACGGTGATGGCACCGCCGTCTTCCTGGGCTACGACAGCTTTGGTCGTCTGCTCGCGGACGGACGCTGGGAGACGGATGGCTCGGCGCCCGGGTTTCGCGCCCGGCTCCTCGCGCTCGGGCCCCAGGGCCACGTCGTGGAGGTCGGGGAGTCGACGACGGGCTACCAGCGGGTGCGTCGATACGACAGCCGCTATCAGCCTGACCTGACGTTCGCGTTCGAGGACGCGAGCATGGCGGGGCGCTCGATCAATGATGTCCTGGTCGGCGCCGACGGGAGCACCTATTTCGTCGGCAGCAAGGACGGCAAGCTCTCCCTCAGCAAGCTGACGCCGAGCGGCGCGCTCGATGCGTCGTTCGCGACCGGCGGGCATCTCGAAGTCGCGAGCGGGCTCGGCGCCCTGAGCGGAAAGAAGCTGGCGTGGGCCGAGGACGGCGACCTCTGGGTCGGATGCGACAGCGGCTTCACACCCTGCATCACCCGCGTGGATGCAGGCGGCACCGTGGACGCGCGGTTCGCGGGCGGCGTCGTGGTTCTGGAGGGCTTCGGTCCGCGGAACCTGCGGGACCTGATGGTGGATACCGAGGGCCGGATGCACGTCCTGGGCATGATCGACGACTCGATCCAGGTCGCGCGACTCGCCCCCGACGGCACCCTCGACGCGAGCTTCGGCGTCGGCGGCATCCAGACGGTCGCGATCGATCGGCCGTTCGGGGAGAACGTCGAGTTCAGGAAGCTCCTGCCCGACGGCGACGGCGGCGCGTACGTGGCAGGTGACTACTCGCGGCGCGAGTCCGGATCGATCGACGAGATCGAGCGCAAGGGCTGGATCGTGCACCTGGACCAGACCTTCTCCGCGGACGGTCGGTTCGGCGGCGACGACATCCTCGTCGTCGATCTCAACCGAGACCAGGACCCCGCGCTGGTCTTCAGCACCGTGCCCGCCGTCGCTGTGTGGGGCGAGCACCTCCTGGTTGGCGGGTCTGTGCGCAACGCGAGCGGTGTCATCCGACAAGCGGGGCGGGTCGTCGCCCTGTGGAAGTAGAACGAGGGAGGCTAGCGGGCCGCCGCCGTAGCCGCGAGCAACGCCGGGTAGTCAGGCTCCGCGCTCTGGTCGGCCACGATCTCGCGGTACGAGATCCGGCCGTCGCGGCCGATGACCCAGATGCTGCGAGCGAGGAGGCCTGACTCCTTCACCTCGAGGCCAAAGGCCCGTCCAAAGGCGCCGCCCTTGTAGTCCGAGAGCATCGCGGTCAGCGTCATCGCTTCTTCCTTGAAGCGCGTCTGCGCGAACGGCAGGTCGCGGCTCACCGTGATGACCTCGGTGCCGGCGGGCAGCTGGGCGATCAGGTCGCTCACGTGGTGCGTCTGGCTCTCGCATACCCGGGTGTCGATCGATGGCACCACCGAGAGCACAACGAGCTTGCCCCGGAAAGCAGCGAGGTCCACGGGGGCGAGCTCGCCGTTCGCGAGCGACACGGCCGGAACCGTGTCACCTACGGCGAGCGTGGCGCCGACGAGGGTCAGCGGCTCGTCGCCGCGCCGGATCACCCCCGCCTGCTCGACGGGGGCGTCGACGGCGATGGCCCGCGGCGGCGCTTCGCCCTGTGAACAGCCCACGACCAGGATGCATGCGACGAGGACTGCCTTCACGGCTGTCACGCTACACCTACGTCGGTAGGATCGCGCGAAGCAGATCGAAGGCCGTGAGGATCCCGGCGAGCACGCCGTCGGTCCCGACGAGCACGTGTTGGACGCGCTCGCGTTGCATCACGGCGGCCACCGCGTGCGCGGCCAGGTCGGGCGCGACCCACGTGGCGCCCGGGCTCGCGAGCTCCTGGGCGGTGAGGGTCCGCAAGTGGTCTCCCGGCGAGCCCGCCTCGCCGTCGTCCCGATCGTCGTCGTGCGCCTGATCGACCTCGCGCAGCAGGTCACCTGCCGCGATCATGCCGACGACAGCCCCGTGCTCGTCGACCACCGGTGCACCGGAGACGCCGGCCGTGACGAAGAGGTGCATCACCTCCGTCGCGGGCATCATCGCGGGGATCGTGAGCACGGTGCGCTGCATCAGCGCGGCGGCGGTCAACATGGGGGGATGAAACCACGCCGCGGCGATCCGCAGGCGACCATCCGACCGCAGCACCGGAGCGTGGCTCAGCGCTGTCCGTCCCAGGCGCCGGTCGAAAACCCGATGGCCAGTCCGACCTCGTGGCCTCCACGGTTGGCGAGATCGGTCCCGACCGTCCCCAGCAGCGAGACGTGACGCGTCAACCAGACGCCGGCCCGCGCGCGTGCGGGGAGCGCGACCCGCGCGAAGGTCGCCTCCGGCACGGCATCCTCGAGGGTCCCGGAGTCGTTCCACCCGAGGTTGAAGCCGACGCCGAGCTCCCCTCCGACGATGAACCGTCCGATGCTGTACTGGGTCCCGATGAAGAACGACCCGAGCATCACCATGCCCGAGCTCGTCGCTGCCTCGGAGCCGGCCTCGAAGGTCCCCGTCGCGTCCGGCGAGCGGACGGCCGGCCCCCCACGCCACGCGAGCGCGCCCAGGTCGAATCCGCTGTAGAAGTTTCCGTAGCCGAGCAGCATGCGCCCGCTGCCTCCACGCGCCTCGGCCCGCCCGTCGGCCACGAACCCACCCACGCTCGCTTCGATCACGTCGTCTTGCTCGAGCACGAGGGTCCCTCCGAGCACGGCTGCTTCGAAGCGAATGATCAGCGGGCGGTACAGTCGGCCCTGATTGGCGTTGCCGAGACGCGAGGCCGAAGTTTCATCCTCGAAGCTCCACGGGTCGGCCGTCGCGACCTGACTCCCGCCGAGCAGCGCGATGAGACCAGCGAGGCTCGCGGCCCAGGGCGCGTTCACGAGGCCCCCGTGGTGGGGACGCACACCCACTGTTCTCCGCTCGCGTTGTCGACGAGGCGGGCGACATCGATACAAACCTCGTCGAGCTCGCGGGTCTTGCCCGGCTGGTCGAGGGGGAGGATCTCGTGCACGGACCAGTTCGCGGCGAGCTCGCGGCTCGTGGCCCAGGGGGCGCGGGCCACCGTGAGGGCGTGCCACCCGAAACCGCTGCTGGGCTGGACTTCGCTCCCGCGGCCCACGAGTCGGGCCCAGTGAACCGGGACCGCGCGCTCGCACCGGTTGCCGACCACGACGCTGACCACCGGTCGGCGAGCCGTACTCGTCCGCGCGGGCTCGACCCCCACGTCGAGGCACCCCGCCGTCGCCCGGTCCGACGGAAACTCGTGGAAGCCAAGATAGCGGAAGCTACCGCCGTCGTAGCTGAGGCATCCTCCTGCCAGCCACGCGAGCCCTATCACAGCCACTCTGTGTCGTCCCATCACGGTCCGATGCGTGGATCGCGGTGGCAGGTTCACGCGTTTTCGACGCGACAGCAGGTATCAGCAACCGTCAGCGCCGATCGCCGGTGTCCATGATACGCGGAGCGTATGAAGGGCATCCTGCTCGTGGCGTGTCTGGCGGGGGCGTGCGGCGACGATCGCGATCCATCGGATCCGATCGACAGTGGCCAGGGCCCG
>JALHPV010000241.1 GCA_022842285.1 Kofleriaceae bacterium | reverse complement strand
CGCCGACACGATGATGCTCAACGGCGAACGCTGCCCGGTCGCAGAGAATGCCGACCGCGCGCTCGCCGACGGTGACGAGGTGTACTTGCTGGCGCCCATCGCCGGCGGCTAGCTGGAGTGCGCGCGCCTACGCCCGTGCCCCGGACTCTTACCGCCAAGACGCCAAGCCGCCCCGGACGCCAAGGTCAGAAGGTTGAGGGGCGCTTCGCGCCGCAGGACGTTGCCGCAGAGGGATGAACGCCAGTGCGGGGGGTGGGTCAGTTTTAGTGTCGTTTCGGGGTCAGTTTACGGATCGCCTGACATGCGGCAGCATCGTCGTGGGGCAGCTCCGTCGTGGGGCAGCTGCGTCGTGGGGCGCTGTGGGGCGCGAAGCGCGTTCGACCCCTTGGCGTCTGGGGCGACTTGGCGTTCAAACTCTTGGGCACCCCTGTGCAGGCACCCCGTGCAGCACCGTCGTGGGGCAGCAGCGTCGTGGGGCGCCGTGGGGCGCGAAGCGCGTTCGACCCCTTGGCGTCTGGGGCGACTTGGCGTTCAAAACTCTTGGGCACCCCTGTGCGGGCACCCCGTGCAGCACCGTCGTGGGGCAGCAGCGTCGTGGGGTGCCGTGGGCGCGAAGCGCGTTCGACCCCTTGGCGTCTGGGGCGACTTGGCGTTCAAAATCTTGGGCTCCCCCGTGGGGGCACCCCGTGCAGCACCGTCGTGCAGCAGCGTCGTGCGGCAACGTCGTGGGGCGCGAAGCGCCTATCGATCCCTTGGCGTCACCGGCGTCTTGGAGGTGAAATCTGGGGCACGGTCGTGCGGCAACGTCGGACAGAGCTACTTCGTGTAGCCGGCGAGCAGCTCTGACATGCCGAGCTCTTCGGCGCGCGCCTTGGACAGGTGGCCCGTCTCCTTGTCCCACTGCATCGACGAGAAGTAGTCGTCCTTGAGGACGGGCAGCGGCACGCGGATGCCCTTCAGGGGACCGGCGGCCAGGTTGCCGTCGCCTTCGCCGAGCATGCGCGGATGCGGCTTGAAGTCAGCGGGCTTGATGCCCTCGCGGCGATTGAAGGCCGAGCGGAGGTTCTGGATGCGCTCGCCCGCCTTGAGGAGATAGGCGTCGTCGACGTCCCAGCCCGTCGATGTGCGCAGGAGATCGGCCCAGGGCAGGGCCCCGGTGAGCATCGTGAACATGCAGAGGCCGAGGCCGTTCATCGCCTGGTGCGCGTTGGCGTGGAGCGCCTGGGCCTTGCCCTTGCCCTCGGTGCCCTTCCACTTCACGTTCCAGTCCTTCTTGTCGGCCGCCGCGGGGAGAGAGAACTTCGCGCCGAAGGTCTCGTTCCAGGACGCGGAGCCGGCGGTGTGGCGGCCGGGCGTGGCGTCGGCGATGTACGTCACGCCCATGAGCGAGGTGAAGCGGCTGTCGTGATACGCGGGCTCGCCGCCGTGGACATGGACGGCGTAGGCATCGCTGCCCTTGCCGAGGTGCTCGGCCGCGCGCTTCACGCCGTGGCCGAGCCAGGCGCCGCAGCCCTTGCCCGTGCCCATCTTGATCGTGAGGGCGAGGGCGCCTTCGCCATTACCCCAGCGCATGTCGATCCCATCCAGATCGGCGGCCGTGAGATCGCCACGCTCGACGGCCTCGCATACCCACGCGAGCGTCATCGACGAGCTGACGGCATCGATACCGAGGCGATTGCACGCGTCGTGGCAGGCCGTGACGAGCTCGAGGTCGTCATTGAGGAGATTCGCGCCGAAGCCCACGATGGTCTCGTAGTCGGGGCGCCGCACGTCGGAGAGGCCACGCGACTTCACCTTCACGATCCCCTTGCAGGGCATCGGGCAGTCGCCGCAGGAGAGCTTCTTGGTGATGAGCTTGTCGACGGCGGCGCCGTCGAGCTTCATCCCGCGCTTGCCGAGCGGAAAGTCACGCGAGCCGACGCCGGTCCAGTTCTTGATCGGAGCGTCGCCATTCTCGACGGAGAGTGCGACCGCGGCCGTGGTGCCGCGCGATGACCAGAGCTGGCGCATCGAGGCCGTGGGCGCCTCGGCCTTGGCCCCGAGACGCGTCATCAGTCGGTACAGCCAGCCGAGCCAGCTCTTTGGCTTGGCGAAGTACGCGAAGAGCCGCGCGATGAGGCCGAGGTCCTTCTTGTACTCGTCGGTGATGCGCTTGCAGATGGCCTTGAACTCGTCGGGCTTCGCGACCGGGATCTCGCCGGTGCCAGCAACGACGATGGCCTTGAGGTTCTTGCTGCCGTAGATGGCGCCGAACCCCTGGCGACCGAACGCGTGATAGCGGTCGTTCATCACGGAGGCGATGCGGAGCTGCGCCTCGCCGGCCGGGCCGATCGCCGACACCCCCACGTCGCGCTTGCCGCCGAACTTCGCCTTTAGGGCGTTGAAGGTCTCGGGGATCTCCTGCCCCCAGAGCTCGCCGGCCGGCTCGAACGTCACTTGATCGTCGCGGATGACGAGGACGGTCGGCACGCTCGCGCGCCCCGATACGACGACCGCATCGTAGCCCGCGGCCTTGAGATGACTGCACACGCTCCCGCCCGAGTTCGAGTCGCCCCAGGAGTTGGTCAGCGGCGACTTCCCGACGATCTGGATGCGGCCGGAGAACGGCGTGCGCAGACCCGTGAGCAGGCCGGCGCAGATCGCGAAGCACGCCTCGGGCGCGAGGGGATCGGCCCCGACGGGGAAGTGCTTCCACATGAGCCAAGAACCCAGGCCGTAGCCGCCCAGGAAGTCGCGGTAGATCTGCTCGTCGATGGGCTCGACCCGCGACGTCTGCGCCGCCATGTCGACGAACAGCACGCGTCCCCGATGCCCATAGCGTGGGCGCGTCAGCGCCATCGAAGCCCCCTCGATCATGGGCGGGACTGTACCTGGGGACGTCAATTGTCCCCAGGGGGAGGGTGGCCACCCCAGCGGCCGCCCCAAGTAGCCGTTTAAATGCTTGAAATACTTGTTACGCGGGGTGGATCAACCGTTGCACAATTGGTGAACCAGATGCGCCTAGCTATCACCCTCCTCCTCGTTGCGGCGACCGGTTGTGTCGGTGACATCTCGGACCCCGGGGACGGCACCCTGGACCAGACGGACGACGACGGCGGCGACGGCACTCCGACCGACAAACAGGGCCCGACCGCCTACCGGAACAACGTCCACTCGATCATGGCGCGATGCTCCGGCGGCTCGTGTCACTCGATCAACGCGGCGAGCGGGGCGCTCTCCAAGTTCTACGATACGGATGCGACCGCGACGTACAACGCGGCCGTGCTCGAGACCACGCTGGTCGGGACGTTCCAGCAGAACGCCCCGATCATCTCCAAGATCAACACCACGCCGCTCCACCACGGCCTGACGTACACCCCGGCCGAGGTCAGCGCGATCAACGGGTGGCTTTCGGCCGAGACCGCGGACCGCGCTGGTGATGACCCCGATGACCCGCCGCCGCCGACGGTTGATGCCCTCGCGGAGCTCCGCGAGTTCTCGGGCTGCACCACCCTCGCGGACTTCGAAGCCGCGGGGATGGCGCCTGCATGGGGAGGGCTCGCGGGCCAGGGTCGTCAGTGCGCGAGCTGCCACTCCGCAGGCCTCGGTCGATTCATCGCGAACACCGACGTGGACATCATGTTCAACGGCATGTCGACGCAGATGGAACTGTTTCGGAGCTTCTTCTCGTTCGGCACGCCGGCGCAGGGCGGGGCGGAGACGGTCATCATCAACACCGGTGCGATGGCCAACGCGGGCCTCGATGGCGGCATCATCGCGCACCCACGCTTCGACCCCGTCAACAACGCAGGCATGACCGCACTGCTTCAGCTGTATACGGTCGCGAAGGCCAAGTACGACGCGGGCACCTGTGGTCCCCCGACGTTGCCGCCACAGTAGGTCACATCGGAGAGAGCACGAGCGCCGGCCCGTCCACCGCGACGACCGGCGCTTTCTCGTTCTCGAAGCGCGACACCGCGAGCATCTGACCGGCGGTCGTCGCGACGGACGCGCCGGGCTCGAGGATGGACCCGGCGGCGAGCAGGGCCGCCGCATCGCGGAGGACCACGGCCGTGGCGGCCGCCGAATCGGGATCGACGCCGAGGATGACCAGGTCCGGGCGGCCGAACTTCACGAGTCCCAGCGACCATGCGGCGAGGGTGCCGTCGCCCTGCTCGTCGAAGAACAGCGTGACCTCGTGCATGAGATCGAAGGCGCGCTCGGGATCGAGCTGCGCGATGTCATGGCCGAGATGCGCGCGGGCGGCGTAGACGTCGATGACGATGGCCGCACCCTCTTCGCAGACACACTTGGCGAGCGCCCACGCGGCCTGGACGTGACCCAGGTCGTCGGGGTCGTCGAGCTCGGCTTCGATGACGTAGGCGTGCGCGGCGGTCAGCGCGAAGGCGGCCGCGGACTCGCCGAGGTCCGTGTTGATGAGCTCGAGGAACGGAGCGACGACGCGCTCGATGAAACCATCGGGATCATCGCTGCGATCGCGCGCCACGAGGGCCACCGACTCGGGGCCGAGACCATCGTCGGGCATACCGTGCTTGGTGCGCGAGATGGGCAGTGGATCGGGCAGGCGTTGACCGGAGAGGGCGATCAGCGCCACGTGCGCGGCGCCGCCGCCGACCTGATACGTGGCCCGCGGCCAGGCGGCGGTCATTCGGCGTACAGCTCGTCGATCTCGCGGGCGTAGCGCTGCGCGACGACGTTGCGCTTGATCTTCATCGTCGGTGTCAGCTCGCCCGTCTCGATGGCGAACGGCTTCGGCAGGATGGCGAACTGCTTCACCTGCTCGACGCGAGCGAGCTGCTCGTTCACGCCGTCGATGACCTGCTGCACGGCGGCGCGCAGGTCGGTCACGCCCTTGGCGGCGGCTTCGTCGACGACGATCAGCACCGACAGGAACTTCCGGCGATCACCGATCACCACCGCCTCTGCGATCAGCGGCGACTGCTTCAGCGCGGCCTCGATGTTCTTGGGGGCAATGTTCTTGCCGCCAGCGGTGATGATGATCTCCTTCTTGCGGCCGGTGATGGTGAGGAAGCCGTCCTGGTCGAACGCGCCCAGATCTCCGGACGCGAGCCAACCGTCGGGCGAGAGGCAGTCGCGCGTCGCCTCGGGCTCCTTGTAGTAGCCGAGGAAGACGTTGGGCCCGCGGATGCAAATCTCGCCGTCGTCGGCGATCTTGACCTCGATGCCGGGGAACGACGGCCCGACGCTGCCGATCTTCGTCTTGCCGGGCAGATTGAACGACGTCGGGCCGGTGTCCTCGGACTGGCCATAGATCTCGCGGATCGGGAGGTCGAGGCTCGCGAAGAACTCGAGCACCTCGGGCGCGATCGGCGCCGCGCCGGAGATGAGGGTCCGCGCGCGATCGAAGCCCAGCGCCGCCTTGAGCTTCTTGATCACGAGCCGCTGCGCGAGCGCGTACTGCAGGGACAAGCGGCGCGGCAGGGGCTCGCCCCGGTCCAGGCGACGATGCACCTGCGTGCAGACGCCGCGCGCCCAGGCGACCAGCTTCGCCTTGGCGCCCTTGAGCTCGCCGAGCTTCGCGCTGAGGCCCGCGTGAAACTTCTCCCAGATGCGCGGCACCCCGAAGAACACCGTCGGACGGCAGTCCTTGAGATTGCTCGCGATCGTCTCGAGGGACTCGGCGAAGTACACCGTCGAGCCGGCGGTCGCGGGCATGTGGATCGTCGCGACCTGCTCGGCGATATGCGAGAGCGGCAGGTACGAGAGCGAATAGTCGCCCGCCGGCGGCATGCCGCCGACGGTCACGAGCGCGTTCGCCGTCCACGCGAGGTTCTTGTGCGAGAGCATCACGCCCTTCGGCGGGCCGGTCGTGCCCGACGTGTAGATGAGCGTCGCGAGGCCATCGTCTTTCAAGGCCGCGAGGCGCTGGTCGAGCGCGGCGTCGGGCTGGGCTTCCCCGCGCGCCATCAGCTCGTCCCACGTGATGACATCCGCCGAGGACGCGGTGGCGCCGCGCATCAGGACGATCGTCTGCAGAGCGGGGAGCTGCTCCTTGCGGCGGGCGAGCTTCGCGAGCTGGTCCTCGTTCTCGACCAGGACCACGCGCGCCTCGCTGTGGCGAACGATGTACTCGACCTCGTCGCGCGAGCAGGTCGTGTAGATGCCCGCCACGGCGCCACCGGCCATCATCGCCGCGTGGTCCATGATGACCCACTCGGGACGATTGAAGCCGAGCACGCACACCACACCGCCCGGCTCGAGGCCGAGGGTGATCAGCGCGCGCGCGCAGGTGCGGACCTGATCGGCGTAGGTCCGCCAGGTCGTTGTTTGCCACCGGCCACCCGTCTTCGCGACGTAGGCAACGGCTTGCGGCTGGGTCTGCGCCTGGCGGAGCAGGCGGTGCGGGATGGTGTCGAACGCCACGCCGCGAGCCTACCGGGAAATCAGCCCTTCTTGCTGCGGCGACCGCTCTCGGACACCGAGTACGTCGTGGCGCGCTTGCTGCCCTTCACCTTGACGGCGCCCTCCGACACGAGCTTCCGGATGGGCAGCGCGAGGTCCTTCGTGGTCGTACCGAGCTGCTTGTTGATCTGCTCGATGCGCAGCCCCGGGTTCGCCTTCACGAACTCCACGAACTGCTCGGCGAGACCCTCGATCTCGTCGGCCGTACGCTTGCCACCCCGACCGCGCAGACGCGGCATGACGCCGCCCCCGCCGCTGCGGCCCCGCCCCCCACCGCCATTGCCCATGAGCGAGTCGATTGCCTGACGGCGCCACAGCTCGTTGAGCTGGGACACGAAACCCTCGACAAGACGCGCGATCTCGGACTGGTAGTTGGCCATTGCTTCTCTATATCCCTGGTTAGTGTGCGGGGGATATACACCATGTTTTCACCCCGCCGGGGTGATCCGGGGCCAATTAGGGCGCGGGCGGGTACGCGGCCACCACATCTTCGAGGGTGATGTAGACGGCGGAGCCGAGATCCCGGCTCGCCAGGTGCTGGTCGACGAGGTCGAGGAAGCCATCGACTCGCACCAGCTCACCGGTTCGCACCGGCGAGGACGGGTGGTAGCCCATGGTCAGCAGGCGAGGCGCAGAATTCACGCCGGTCCCGCCATTCGCCTCGAACAGATACTCCAGCTCGAACGGCTCGGTGTAGTCGACCATGAGGCCATTCGCCGGCACCTCGAGGATCGGCAGCGTCGGCACCGCGCCCGATTGCACATCGCTGGTGTTCGGATAGTAGGGCTGACTCGTATCGTCCATCTCGGACCAGTTTTCCATCAGCCAGCGATAGAGCTCGTACGTCCGCCATTCTTCGAGGCGCGACCAGTTGAACGCGTCCGAATCGGCGATGAACCCGGCATCGGCGAGGCCGGCGATGTTGTCGAGGTCCGCCGTCCAGCCGCCGGCGCGGAAGGTCTTCGCGCGATTCAAGCCGGCCGCCTCGAATAGATCGTTGCCGTGATTCACGAGCGTGGCGGTCTGTAGGCGATCATAGGCAGCGAGCTTGATCGTGTATCCGGTGGTGTCGCCGGCGGGATAAACGGTCGACTGATCCGTGATGCACGTGAGTCCCGCGTGCGTGACGAAGTTGCAGTACGGGTGCAGGTGCATCGCGATCTCGTCGCCACGCGTGTCCCGAGCGGGGAGGAGCCAGTCGACGATGGCCTGGCGCCGCCCCGGCGAGACCGTGGGGTCCGTGAACGTGTACGGCCCGACGAAGTGGGTGATCACCAGCTCGGGATGGTCGGCGTGCCACTGGTCCATGGCAGTCAGCGGTCCGGGGCCCGGATCGGCGAAATCCCAATCGGTGACGACCACGATGTAGTACGGCGCAGTGCGGGTGAAATCGATCTTCGCGAATGCGGTATCGGCGCCATCGGCGGCGAGCAAGATCGAGTAGTCCCCGGCGGGGAGCGTCGTGAGGTCGAGGTCGAGGGCGTGTTTGCCGTCGGCGATGGTGAGGCGCCGCGCCGCCTGGTCACCGACCCACGCGTCGATGTGGTCGGTCCCGGCGGGCGGCGTCACGCGCAGGGCGAGCGCGTCATGGCCCGGCGTCGCCGCGTTGCCGATCAGGTAGTAGCGGCGCATCCCCTCGAGGGCGAACGCGGGGTCGTTCTCCTCCGGCGCGGCCGGCGGCGTGGGGCTCGGCACGGCGTCGATCGGCATCCCGTCCCCGCTGTCGTCTGCACAGCCCGACTCGCACTTGCTGTCGCCACACGAGGCGACGAGGAGGAGCGTGCAGAGGAGTGAAGCCTGTCCCTTCATGGCCGCGGACCCTATCAGCGAATCTGGCGACGAGGCGTGTTAGTTTGCGCCGCCATGCGGATGACCGCGCTGCTCTCGCTCCTCGTCGCTGCCGGTTGCGGCGGCGTCACTGCCGAATCACCCCTCACCGTTCCGCTCGGGGGCACGCGCGACGAGACGGTCGTGAAGCTCGAGAAGAACCATCGCTATTGCCCGAAGCCCGGCGATTCGCAGGGCAAGATCGAGACGTATCCGCGCTGCGAGCGGCCCGGGGCGGAGTGGGGCGAGTCGTGGATCGTGGCCCGCTACACCGAGGGCAAGCTGTCGGAGCTCCGCCGCTACGAGCGCTTCACCGACGAGGGCCGCGCCACCGAGCGCTGGAACCAGCTCGTCCTCGAACGCATGAAGCTGAACCCCGAGGATCCGGAGGCCCTGCGCGAGATCCAGGACACGCGCCTCGAGCCGGGCACGAAGTCCGTGAAGGCGTTCCGCATCGACGCGTCGACGGTGGTCGCGGTCTACCTCATGACGCCGACGCCGCCAGATGACGCCTCGATCCTCGAGGCGATCCTGCCCATCGCGAAGCGTTAGGGACGAACGCCCGCGTCGGCGAGCGGCGCGGCGGCGAGGTTGTTCGCCGTGATCGTCGCGCCCGCGCCCGAGACCGGCGGGTCATCGTCGAAGTAGCCGTTCGAGAAGTCACCCGACACGCCCGGCTGCGTCGACACGTTGATGCCGTTGGTCAGCCAGTTGTTGGACGTGAAGTCGGCGAGCGTGCCGCCGTAGAACATGAGGCCATACGGCGCGCCGCTCAGGATGCTGTGCGTGACCTTGATCGAGGTCGCGGCATTGAAGTGGAGCTGACAGTGCGTCGTGTCGGTCTCGCCGGGGCTCGGACCGACCTGCGAGTACGACATGTCGAGCGAGCCGCCGTTCATGATGAGGAAGTCGCCCGACACCTTGAACAGCTTGGTGTCGGTGATCTTCACGGTGGAGCCCATGTCCATGCGGATGGCGCCGCCGGTCTGCACGGCGTACTTCATGTCGATGCTGCCGCCATTGGCCGCGAGGATGCCGCCGAAGCCGGTGCCGCGCGCCTTGATGTTCACCTTGCTCGCGGACGTGCCGTTCACGAGGAACGTGCCGTCGACGCGGAGGTTCGCGCCGGCGGTCGCGAACTCGATCGTCGTGCCGGGCTCGACCGTGATGGTCACGCCGGGGGCGATGGTGGTGCCGCCGCCGATGACGGTGGTGCCGGTCCAGGTCCCGCTCGTCGTGATGTTGCCGGAGATGCCTTCTCCCGTCGGGGTGCCGTCGTCGGTCGTGCCGTCGTCGGTCGTGCTGTCATCGGTCGTGCCATCGTCGGCCGTGCTGTCCCCGCTCGGATCGGCGTCTTCACCGATCGTGCAGGCGGCCAGGAACAAGCAGGCAGCGACGGACAGATTCCTCATGTCACGAATGTAAAGCAACGGTCGTGCCGCCGGGTACACAACCCGTCGCCGCTTGATCCTCGAGATCATTGGGGACGGTTCCGCATGTAACCCCGTGATGACATGTAGTCGGGGTCTCTGGCCCCAGGGGGTGCGACCTGGCTGGGGTCAGTTGGGGTACATGAACCGGAGGAACCGCCAGGTCCGGGCCTTCCATGCGAGCTCGTCGTGCGTGGCGCCGGGCTCGTGGAAGTAGCAGAGCGTGCTGTCGCTCACGCTGCAATCGGGCGACGTCGCCCGCTGCCAGCCGAGGCCGACGAGCAGGTCGGCAACCTCGACCGAGTCACCGGCTCCGTCACTGTTTGCGGCCACGTTGCCGCCATGGTCGAGGTAGATGGCGAGCGGCTGCTTGCCGAGCCCGGGGATCACATCGCGGAGCGCCGTGCCGTCGTCCTGCCCGGGCCAGAACGCGCCCGACAGCGACGCGGCTGCGCGGTACGTGGTCGGATTCGCGAGCGCGAGGTGCATCGAGACGAGGCCGCCGAGCGAGCTGCCGGCGACCCCCACGCGCTCGCCGTCCCACCGCACGCGCTCCAGCGCCTGCGGCTGCAGCTCGGCGACCTGGAAGTGGAGGAACTTCGCGAGCGCGGCCTGATCGAGGCCGTACTCGTTGTTGCGATTCGTCGTGTTGCCCGCCGCGATCACGATGATCGGCTTCACGCGCCCCGCCGCGATCTCTGCATCGAGGGCCACGTTCACCTCCCAGCCGGTGTGGCCAAAGCAGCAGTCGTGATCGTCGAAGACGTTCTGGCCGTCGTGCATGAACAGCACCGGATACTCCGTGTCCTGCTCCGCGAGCGCGTCGTAGTGCGGCGGGAGATACGCCGTCACGTCACGACAGTTGCCGAGCTCGTCCGAGCACGCCTCGAACAGATGCACGAGCTGCCCGACATTCGCATCGGGCGTGACGAGGCTCGAGTTCATGCCGTCCGCGTTGCCCGCGAAGTCGTCGTAGACGAACGCCGGGTTGTGCGGATCCAGCGACCACTGATCGCCCTGCACGAGCTTGTACGCATGCGCGCCGGACGCGACGCTGCTGATCGCCACGGTGAGTCCCGTGCCACAGAGCGCCGCCGACGCGAGCGCCGTTGGATTCCAGTCGTTGAACGTGCCGGCGATGTTCCGCACGCCATCCGTCCGGAACAGGGCCCGGCCCCCGGCCCACAGCGGTCCCAGCTCCGCGCGCTCCGCCAGCTCGCCCGTCAGCGTCGCGAGCGTCGACGCATCACATCCGGCGCTGGCCTGGTCGTAGAGCGCGATCACGCACGCCGCTCCCGCCTTCCCCTCCGGGCAGCCCTGGTCGACAGCGGCATCCACCCCGTCGCCTGAATCAGCCTCGTCATCCGCCCCATCGTCCTGCGGCCGGTCATCCGTTCCGTCATCGGTGGCCGTCGCCGCCGGTCCGCAGGCGGCAAGGAGAGCAAGGGATACGAGGGCAGCGCGCATGATGTTTCCGATCGCAACGCGCTCGGGCCCAAGTGCCCGACGACGCGACAGTGGTCCGACCCATCAGCAACGCCCGTGCCGCGCTACTCTCCTCCCATGTCCGACGATGACTGGCAGCGGCGGTCGATCGACGAGATCGCCAATGTCGGCCGCCGCACGCGTCGGCAGCTGCGCCGCTCGGAGGTCGTCGTCGCGGCCATCGTCGGCGTGCTCGGCATGAAGATCGAAAGACCAC
>JALHPV010000240.1 GCA_022842285.1 Kofleriaceae bacterium | reverse complement strand
GGATCTCGATCGCGCGACGGTCGCGCTGCACGCGCGCGGCGATCGCATGCTCACGAGTGCGGCCGCGCACCTGGCGCAGCTCCACCATCGGCTCACCGCCGCGCATCCCCGCGAGCGCATCCACGCGCGCCGCACCGAGCTCGGCTCCCTCGAGCAGCGCCTCGCCGCCGCGCGCCGCACCGCCCGCCTCGCGCGCGACAACGAGCTTGCGGCCCTCGAGCGTCGCCTCACCGCCGCCAACCCGAGTCGCGCCGTCGCCCGCGCGCGCCACGCGCTCGATACGCTCGCCGCGCGGAGCGACAAGGCGATCACGCGCGTGCTGGACCAGCGGCGCGCCGAGCTCGGCCGGCTGGGTGCGCAGATGGCCGCGCTGTCGCCGCTCGCGGTGCTCGATCGCGGTTACGCCGTCGTCACGCGCGACGGTCACGTGGTGCGCGATGCGAGCACCATCGCCGCGGGCGAGCGCCTGCGCGTGCGCTTGGCCGCGGGCGAGCTCGCCGTCATCGTCGAGGATCCGTCATGATCACGGGCCGGACGCGCCTCGCCGCCGTGCTCGGCTGGCCGGTCTCGCACTCGAAGAGCCCGCCGATGATGAACGCGGCGTTCGCGGCGACGGGCGTCGACGCGGTGATGGTGCCGATGGCCGTACCGCCCGAGGACTTCGCGGCGACGATCGCCACGCTGCGGACGGTGAAGGCGCTCGGTGCCTCGGTGACCGTCCCCCACAAGCTCGCGGCGCACGCCCTCTGCCACGAGCTCTCACCGGCCGCGCGCGACATCGGCGCCGTGAACTGCCTCGCCCTCGACGGCGAGCTCGTCGTCGGCCACAACACCGATGCGGGCGGGTTCGAGGACTCGCTCACCGCCGCCGGCTGGACCTCGCAAGGCAAGCGCGCACTCATCCTCGGCGCGGGAGGCTCCGCGCGCGCGGTCGCCTACGGCTTGCGTCAGCTGCGTGCGATCGAGGTGATCGCGCGGCGCCCGAACGACGTCACCTGGGCGCGCGCCTGGCCGTGGGACGAGGAGAACCTGCGCGATGCGATGTCGCGCGCGGATCTCGTCATCGATTGCACGCCGACGGCGCTCGACCCGGCCACCGAGCCCGCCTTCGTCGCTGGCCTCCCGCTCGACGCGCTGCGTCCTGGGGCCTGGGTCGCGTCGCTCGTCTACCACCGCGAACCCTTGGTCCTGACACGCGCGAAGGCCGCGGGCCACACCACTCTCGACGGGCGCGGCATGCTCCTGCATCAAGCGGCCCGCGCCTTCACGATCTGGACGGGACTCCCGGCTCCCATCGACGCGATGTCCGCGGCGCTCTCCGAATAGGCCCGCCCCCTGCAACGTTGTGCAGTCACACCCTGACTGCCGAGGTGCAATTGCGCGATCTCCGTCATACCGTCCTGGTCGCACCGCTTGTCGTGTGCCTTGGATTCACAGGCCCCGCTGTAGGCTGGGCCGATTCACCGGCACTCCTTCGCGCTGACTACATCGAGGATCCCCTCGCGCCCCACGTCACCAACGGCACGATCGCCCGCCTGGGCTCCTCCGTGGGGTTCGTCTATGGCGAGCGCCAGGACGTCCTCGCCCTCGGCGGCAACATCGCCATCGGCCAGCGCTGGGGTCGGCTCACGATCGAGGCCGAGTACCAGTACCTGAGCTTCCAGGTCAAAGGCCCATCCTCGCAGGTCCTCGGCGATGGCCAGCGCCTGGGTGTCCTCGGCCGCTACGACATCCTGCGCCTCGGTTCCGAGTACATGGGCAACAACTCGATGCTCGCCCTCTACGTCGAGGGGGGCGCGGCGGTCGCCTGGAATGACTGGTACTTCCCCGAGGCGGATCAGCCCCAGCGCACGGTCGCCGCCGACTCGAAGCGCGTCGAGGCCATCACGGGCTTCGGCGCCTACCTCGATCACCGCCTCCAGGAGCCCATCGGCTTCCCACGGCGCGTCGCCTGGTTCCTCGGCTGGCGCATGTCCGCGGCCCCGCACGATTCCGATCCGGCCGTCGTCTGTCGCGGCTCCTCGTGCCGCAGCGCGACGCCGATGCCCGACGCTCGTTACACCGACCGGTCGATGCTCTTCCAGTCGTCGCTCGCGTTCACCTGGTAGCGCCTACTCGGGCATCGTATCGACGGAGCCGCCGATCGGCTCGCCCTGCACTTCGTTGTCGAGCTGCGAGTCATCGCTGTTGCACTGGACCTCGTCCACGCACGTGCCCTGCTTCGTCGAGCACTCCATGCGATTGCCGACCTCGTACAGCGGCCGCGCATCCTCGCTCGTGATCGGCGTCCACTTGCAGCAGCACTCGTCACCGACCGCCGAGCCCTCGTCCTTCACGAGTGCGCCTTCCGGCTTCGCCTTCGATCCACCGCAAGCAGCCAGAGCAACAACGAGAGCCAACACGATCCGCATGCCTCGTCCTATCACACCCCCGAGGCGACGGTGCTGCTCGTCAACGCAGAGCGGCCAGGAGTCGGGTGCGTACGGCGTCGAGCGCTCCTGGATCGCGACCTTCGTCGGCGGCTCGATGAACGGGGAACGACTGGAGGAGCCACGCGAGCGTTGGTGGCGAGAACCCACCGTCCTTCGCGGCAGCGTCGGACAATCCACGGGGTAGGTCACCACCCGCCTCGAGCAGGGCTCCGACATCCTCGAGATCGCGTAGCTCTGTCCGCGACAGGAGCTCGCACAGCTTCTGCGCGAGCAGCTCGCGAACGGTATCGACGAAGATTCCCGGACGAGTCTCGGTGGGCGGCTCGATGGGAGTCGTCGGGTCAGCGACGAGATCGAGCTCGATGGTCGCCTGCTCGTCCTTGACCAGGAGGCGGACGAAGGTCGGTGATGTTTGCAGGCGCTCGACACTCATTCCCGCGAGGTGAAGTCGGGCCTCGACATCACGAGGGATTTCCCCGAGGACGACCCGCGCCCGAAATGCAAGGTCCAGATCTCGCGTGGTCCTGTGGTGCAGGTAGAACCCGATGAGAGCGCCCGCTCCAAACAGAGTCCAGGGGGGAGACAGCCCGGCCAGCGCATCGAGGACGCGGACCTGCAGACCGGTCAGCTCCGCCGCTGCTCATGGAGCCCACGTAAGGTATCAGTCCCAGAAGTCGTGGACCCGTCCGAGGGTCGGGGCGATCCGAGTCCAGAGCTCGCGCATGGGGGAGACGCCGACAATCGAGATCGCGTCGTCGGGTTTGGCCTGACGCATGACCTTCGCGATCCAGTAGACCCGCTGGTCGTCGTCGCTGGCGGTCACGAACCCACGTAGCTGCGGCAGCGTTACCTCGCAATCCCACAAGAAGTAGGGCCTCCCGCGATCATCGCAGAGTCGCTCCGCTGGCGTGGGGCACAGCACACGAGCAGGATAGCAGCGACGAACGCCCGTGCGCGTCGTCCTGACGCGGCACCACTCGACGTGAAGACGCGTAGGGCGGCGCGGAGGCATCATGCAACGCAAGGAGGAGCGACTGCCAGCCCTCACACCCCGCGCCACGCCGACGTCAGCACGCCGATGATCGCGCATCCTCCACAAGTAGCCAGAGCAGCGGTCAGAGCCAACGCGGCGTCGAATTACAACTGGCCGCGCGTCAGTTCACCGTGGCCGTGGGCGACGACTCGAAGCCACTCGGGGCGGCCCCGGATATCGCCCGGATGCGGATGCGGCCGACGGCGCCGCCGCCCCCGCCGCCCCCGTCGTCTTGCCTCGTTCCATCGAAACCGGTCGCACCCGCATTCGACCCCACGGCGCCGTCCCCCCCGTCGCCGTTCGAGCCGAGGCCACCGGGCGCCACCGTCGAGGAGCATGTCCCGGGCGCTCCATCGGTGACCGGCCCGTCGTTGTTGTGAGTTCCCCCGCCGCCGCCACCCCCGTTCGCGCACAAGACGACGCTCGACCCGATCGTGACGGCTCCACCCTCGACGAGAATCCCGCCGCCGCTGCCACCACCTCCTCCTCCGACACCGACGTGGCCGCCCGTATTGTTTGCGTACGGCCCGTTCTGTCCACGACCACCACCCCCTCCGTTCGCCGCCAACCGGGACGTCCCCTCGAGGTTCAGCCCGTCGCGGACCGTGATCTGTAACGCGCCGCCGCCGCCGCCGCCGTCACCTGGGGTTCCAGGGGACATGGCCTGGGGGTCCTTGTTGCCCCCACGCCCGCCGCTGCAGCCTCCACGCAGGGGCACCAGCGTCAGGTCCTCGGCTGCCGGCATCGCCGGCCCACCAGGCGTCATCGGAGTGTTGTTCTCGGTGTCGCCGCGTCCACCCGCGCCGCCCGAAGAGCCGAATCCACCGCCAGCTCCTCCACCACCCGCACTCCAGTTGGACGTGGTGACAGGGGGCGCAAGAGCGTCGCCTCCGGGCTCCGCCGAGCACGTGTTGCCGCCGGGACCGGCTTGCTGTCCCGAGGCCGAGACATCGATCGTCCCCGCGATCATCGCGCTGCCATGCACGCTGATGATCAGCGGTTCTTCGCCGCGGATCATGAGCATGGCGCCGTCCTTCATCTGGAATCCCGCGAGCGAAAGAATGCGTGGCCCCACGCCGCTCGTGGGAAGCACCATCGGGGAGCTCATGCCCATCAACTCACCGGTCGCTGGCACGAACACGTAGTTCCCTGCTTCGAGCACGAGCTCGGGGAGCACGGGACCCTCCATGCACGGGTCGTGATTCGAGGCCTGGAAGGTCCAGCTAGCGAGACACGATGCCATCGTTGCATCGGGTTCGGGCGAGTCACCGGTGGTATCGGTGCCGGTGGTATCGGCGCCGGAGCCATCGTCACCGGAATCCACAGAGTCACCATCCCCTGTCGAATCGGTGGCGGCCGAGCCATCGAACGAGCAGCTCGCGACCAGGAACAATACGAGGGGGCCGCTCCGCATCACCTCCACTGTACTCGACCCGACGTGCGCGAATCCGAAATCCGTCAGGTGTGGTTCGCTCCCACCATAGGCAGTCCGCTCTCAAGTGGCGGACACCTCACACGCCTCGCCACGCCGACGTCAGGACCCCGATGATCGCGCCGAGCCAGACGGTCCCGGCGACAAGCAGCGATAGGCCCATCACGATTGGTTGGAGCCCCGGCCCATCGCTTCGTGGGTCCCAGAAGGCCAGCGTGAGGGCCAACGCCAGCGCCGCGAACAGCCCCAGCGCCGTCCAGTGCTCCTTGATGTCGAAGGCCTTCACCGCCGTCGACGCCCGCCGCGTCACCTGCTCCATCGGTTGCTGCACGTACGGCTGCGTCCCCTCGCGCGCGGCCAGCTTCGCCAGGGCCTCGTCGCGCGCGGCGCGATCCTCGGCCATCCGCTCGGGGTGCTCGAGGTACGCGGCGCGGATCTCCACGCGGTAGGTCGGGTAGACGACGTTGCCCGCCGTGAACGCGAGCGCGTGCAGGATCACCGCGTACCAGGCGAACTGCCGCACCGCCCGCCGCCGGCCGTGCTCGCCGCGGACGTACTTGCGCATCCACAGCACGAGATGGGTCGCCGCTCCCACCGCCGCCGCCCCGAGCACGGCGTGTAGCACGAGGCCCCAGCGCGCGGCGGTCTCGGAGAGCACGCGCGCAAGGTAGCCCAGAAGTCGTGCGTCATCGCGGTTGGGCCATCAGTCGCGACCGCCCGAGATGATGACCAGAAACCCAAGGCCGGTCAGGAGGCAAGGAACCGGCCAAGGCCCGGCCACGAGACGCCCCTGTTAGCGCGGCGCCGGAGGCCCCCGTCCCGCCGTGCTACCACGAGGCATGTCGCGAGCCGGGACGCTGCTCGGGTGGACGGTCGCGGCGGGCGCTGTCTGGACCGTCATCTGGTTCGATCCCCTCGGCGCTCGACCGGACGCGTCTCGGCCGTCCGATGCGCCGATCACCGCCCCCGATGCTGCCGTCGTGCAGCTCGACGCGGCCACGAGCGTCGACGCCGCGATCGATGCGCTCATGCCGGCAGACGCGGCTCCTCTGGTCGATGCCGCGCCTTCAGCCGCGCCCCTCTACACCATCACCGAAGCCCTCTCCGACATGGCGGCCGCGCCCCTGAAGTTCATCGGCACGGGAGCGTGGGAGGGCCACTTCTCGATCCCGGCCTGCGCGTACAGCAACAGCCGCGTGATCGTCGTCTACGAGTACTGCACGTTCCGCGAGCCGCATGCGCTCGGGCTTCTCATCGTGTCTCCGACGCGAGGCACGCTCTACGTGTACGCCGAAGCGGAGACCGAGACCGGAATCAGCACCGCGGCACGCGATGCGTACTTCTCGCTCCGGATCAACGTCGACACCCCTGACCTATCGCATCCACCATCGCTCGCGTTCTCGTTCGCCGAGATCAGCACGTGGCAAGCCCGCTGGGAGCGGTCCACGCAGGGCTGCGCACTGGACATCGATAGCTCCGAGGAGGCGTGCTTCGACGGTGCGTGGCTCGCGTCGGCCCGCACGTTCGTCTCGGCCTTGACGCCGACCTGGTCGAAGGTCCTGAAGGACCTGCACACGCGTGCGGCTCGCGATCGTCGCCGCAGGTAGAGTTTCAGGAAGCAGTCGAAGCGTCGCCGCCCGCCCGTCCGCCGCCGGCCGTGCTCGCTGCGGACATGCTCGTGCATCCACAGCATGCATCGTGACCAGCGAGCCTACGTCGCGCGAGCGCGTTGCCACAGGTCGTCGAGGCCGAGGGCGACTACCCACTGCTGAATGTAGGGCGTATCGAGCGAGTCGCCTCGCACCCGCAGGATGCCGGCGACGTCGTCGAGCTGCCGGTCCGAGCTGCCGAGCGCAGCCCACTCCAGCTTGGAGATAATGGTGTCCTCCGCCGAGGCCATGGGCACGCTGACACCGACGATCTCTTGCTCGGTACGCCGGCTCAATTCCTCACGCGAGAACGCGCGGTCTTTACAAACCACGAGGTCGACCTTCCATGCCGTTTCCATGTCGATGATGTTGAACATCGAGCGTCGGCGAAGGGCCTCCCTGGCGACCTCCGGGTCGACGTAGAACGCGTCCATGTCGATGTTCGCGAGTAGATGCTCGAGCGTCGCTGCTGTTGGGTCGATCACGATGTCGAGGTCGCGAGTCGTTCGCGGCTCACCGTGGACCGTACTCGCGAAGGAGCCGACGATCATGTAAGGGATACCGGCGCTCTCGAGGAGAGCCTTGATTTCGCGAAGTGGACGGGCGAGTCCGCTGCTCACGGTGCGACCAGTGGGGCCGCGGGCCACACCTTCCTGAAGAGCTCGTCACCCACCAGGATACGGAACAGGGCCCAGCGCGCATCGTCGTCGGTGTAGTCGGGATGTCGGCGACGAATGGCGGCATGCGTGATTGCGCGCGCGTCCATGGACATCTCGTGGGCTAGCCGCGCCCGGTCGCTTGGGCTCATGGCGCGGTAGAGCCGAAGCTGAACCGCATCAGCGTCAGGCTGCGTGTCGATCGCGCGGGCCATGCAGCGTGAGGGTACCGAAAATGCCAAGAGCCCGGGGGTACGGGCTCGTGGTTGGCGGCATCGGGTGATGCCGAAAGCTAAGGAGTGAGGGGAGCTAGTGCGTCGCCGAGTGGCGGCGGATGAAGGTCGGGACGTCGAGCTCGGACTCGGTGTCGAGCTCGCCCGCGAGGACGGCCTTCATCGAGGGGCGCGACTGGGCGCGCTTGCGGTCGTGCGGCTGGACGAGGGGCGTGCCCTCCACCGGGGTCAGGGGGCCGGAGCCGGACGCGAGGCGCTGCGAGTAGTCGCCTTCGGGGGCGGCATCGCCGAGGTTGTGGAGGGCCTGCTCGACCGCCGAGAGCTCGGCCTGGTCGGGGAGGTCATAGGCGACGTCGATCTCCGGCTCGTCGATGACCTGCGCCGCGGGGCGGCGGGCCTGCATCGGCGGGTACTGCGCCGTGATCTGCGTGTTCGCATCGTACGGGATGCTGATCTGCGGGGACGAGACGCGGCGGGCCGGCGGCGGCGTCGACGGGGCGGCCATGCGCGTGGAGACGATGTCCGCGGGGACGACGACCTGGGTCTTCTCGACGCGGTCGAAGCCGGTGGCGACGACGGTGATGCGGACCTCGTCGGTGAGGTTCGGATCGATGACCGAGCCGAAGATGATGTTCGCGTCCTCGTGGGCCGCGTTGGAGATGAGGTTCGACGCCTCGTGGACCTCGTGGAGGGTCAGGTCGGGGCCGCCGGTGATGTTGATGAGGACCGCCGTCGCGCCCGTGATCGAGACGTCCTCGAGGAGCGGCGAGCTGATGGCCATCTCGGCGGCTTCGGTCGCGCGGCGCTTGCCCGTGCCCGTACCCGCGCCCATGAGCGCGCGGCCCATCTGGGACATCGTGGTGCGGACGTCGGCGAAGTCGACGTTGATGAGGCCGGGGACCGTCATGAGGTCGGAGATGCCCTGGACCGCGTTGAGGAGGACCGAGTCCGCCTTGCGGAAGGCCTCGACCATCGAGGTGTTCTGACCGACCAGCGCCAGGAGGCGGTTGTTCGGGATGACGATGAGCGTGTCGACGGCGCGCTCGAGGCGCTCGATGCCCTCGGCGGCCTGCTTGAGGCGCTTCTTGCCCTCGAAGCCGAAGGGCTTCGTGACGACACCGACGGTGAGCGCGCCGCAGTCGCGGGCGATCTGGGCGATGACCGGGGCGGCGCCCGTGCCCGTGCCGCCACCCATGCCGGCGGTCACGAAGACCATGTCCGCGCCGGAGATGAGGTCGGCGATCTGCTGCATCGACTCCTCGGCCGCGCGGCGACCCACGTCGGGGTTCGCGCCGGCGCCGAGGCCCTTGGTGAGGGCGTCGCCGAGCTGGATCTTGTGGGGAGCCATGTTGGCCTCGAGGGCCTGCATGTCCGTGTTGGCCACGACGAACTCGACGCCGTCGAGGTTGGAGCTGATCATGGTGTTGACGGCATTGCCGCCAGCCCCGCCAGCGCCGATGACGAGGATCTTCGCGTGAGAGACGTCGTCGAATTCGATAAGTGCCATGTTCGTTAATTCCTCCCTCGGATCGGTGCGGGCAACTTTTTGATCGCGATCAGAAGATCTCGGCGAGCCGAGACCACGCGCGCTTGAACATTCCGGGACGGTCTTCGGTGCGCGAGGCGAGCTGGATCGTCTTGCCCTGCGACGCCCCAAACATCACGAGGCCGACGCCGGTGGCGTAGGCGGGCGAGCGCACCACGTCGACGAGGCCACCGATCTTCGTCGGCGTGCCCTTCCGCGTGGGGAGCCCGAGGACCTGCTCGCCGACCTCGGCGATGCCCTCCATGGCCGCTGCCCCGCCCGTGAGGACGAGACCGGCGGCGAGGCCGTCGTAGTAGCCGGAGCGGATGAGCTCCTTCTTGATGTGCTCGAAGATCTCTTCGACGCGCGGCTCGATCACCTCGACGAGGTCCATGCGCGGCAGCGAGCGGGGGCCACGGCCACCGACCGACGGGATGTCGACCTTCTCGCCCTGCTGGACGGCGCCGCGCCAGGCCGCGCCGTACTTGCGCTTCAGCTTCTCGGCGGAGTCGAGCGGCGTGCGGAGCACGGTCGCGATGTCGTTGGTGATGTGCTGGCCACCGAGCGGCAGCACCGCCGTGTGGACGATCGCGCCGTCGGAGTAGACCATCACGTCGCAGGTCCCGCTGCCGAGATCCACGAGCGCGACGCCGAGCTCCTTCTCGTCGTCCTCGAGGACGGCGGCGCTGGAGGCCAGCGACTCGAGCACGAGGTCGGCGACCTGCAGGTTGCAGCGGTTGGCGCACTTGATGACGTTCTGGGCGGCGGCGACGGCGGCGGTCACGATGTGCACGCGCGCTTCGAGGCGGACGGCGGTCATGCCGAGCGGATCACGGATGCCGTCCTGATCGTCGACGACGTACTGCTGCGGCAGGACGTGCATGACCTCGCGGTCCGACGGGATCGCGACGGCCTTGGCCTGCTCGAGGACGCGCGAGACATCGATGTCGCGCACTTCCTTGTCCTTCACGGCGACGATGCCGTGGCTGTTGAGACCGCGGACGCTGGGGCCGCTGATCGCCGCGTACACCGTCGTGATCTCGCAGCCGGCCATGTTCTCGGCCTCGTCGACGGCCTGCTGGATCGCGCTCACCGTCGCGTCGATGTTGTTCACCGAGCCGCGGCGCAGGCCCTTCGAGGGCGCGGTGCCGATGCCGATGATGTCGACGCCGTCCTCGGTCACCTCGCCCGCGATGCAGGCGATCTTGGTGGTTCCGATGTCGAGTCCGACGATGATCTCGCTGCTCTTTGGCTTGGCCATGGGGTGCTACTGATCCTTGAAGGCAACGGTGACGTGGTCGGGACGAGAGGGGCTGCCCCCGCTGTCGAGGTGAAGGACCCGCACACGGAGGCGCTCGACGTAGGCGAGCTCGCCCCAGGCGGCGTCGAAGGCGGAGAAGCGCGGCGCGAGCTCGGCGGGATTCACCGAGACGTGGCCGAGCTGGATGACGGCACCTTCGTCGCAGACGAGCGAGAGCGTGCCGCTGGCGTCGATATGGACCTCGGAGACGGCCGGGCGCTCGATCACACCGCGCTGCCATTCGGCACCGCTTCGGGCACCCGTGCGGCTGCCCTCGCCGCCCGCGCGCCAGAGGGCGAGCGTCGAGAGCGCGGTCTGGATCGCATCCGCGGTGCGCTCGGAGGCAAAGTCGGCGCGGTCGAGGCCGGTGACGCGCGGCAGGCCGGCAGCTTCCTGCTCGGTGGCGCGCTTGAACGGCTTGCCGGTGTCGTCGAGGAGGTAGGACTCGCCGGTCTCGAGCGTGGTGACGGCGACGGCGGCGAACTCGGAGACCTCGATGACGAGGGTGTGCGGCAGCTCGCGGTGCGCCTCGGCCGTCGCGATCCAGGGGTGCTGGGCGAGCGCGCGCTCGACGTTGCCGATGTTCGTCGTGAAGATGTTCGCGCCGTCGGCGACGGGCAGGAGGTCGCGGACCTCGGCGTTGGTCAGGCGCTGCGCGCCGCGGATCTCGATGTCGGTGATCGCGAAGCGGGGGGAGTGCGTGACCCAGCGAACGCCGAGGTAGAGCCCGGCGCCGGCGGCGGTGACGGACGTCGCGGCCACGATGGCGGGGAGGGAGCGCCGGAGCGCGCGGCCGCAGGCATCGAGCGCGACCGCAGGCTTCGGCAGGCGCGACCAGACCGAACCGGGGCGACGCCGATTTTTCTTCTTAACCGTCAGCCGAGACGTTGCCGGTGTCCCCGACCGGCGCGCGCGATCCATGCTCCGCAAATAGGCATGCGCTTATGGAGCGCGCGAATTTTTGGATGCTTTTTGTCGAGAAACTACTCGTCGATGACCTGGACCTCGTCCTCGTCCTCTTCATCGTCGACAACAACTACATCGTCGCCATCGCCGCCCTTGTTCTTCTTGGCCTTCTTGGGGCCCGACTTCTTCGGCTTCTTCGCGACCGTCTTGTTCTTCTTCGCGGGCGAGGACGCCACGGCCT
>JALHPV010000239.1 GCA_022842285.1 Kofleriaceae bacterium | reverse complement strand
GCCCGACAGCGGGCCGCCGCCCGGGATGCCGCTGCCGCCGATTGGGGGCCAGGAGCAACCGCCGGCGCAGGCCGACGGTCCGTCGGGTGCGCCGGGGATGCCCGTCTTCGTCGGATCCGGGGCCGCGATCGGCGGTCTCGCCGGCGCCTTCATTGCCGATCTGGGGGACACGCAGGGCACGACGGCCGGCATCGTCGTCCTCGGCATCGCCGTCGGCGCGGGTATCGGCGGCCTCGCCGGCGCCGGGGTCTCGCGCATGGAGCGCTTCACCGCCGGAGATGTCGCGCTCGTGGACACGTTCGCCGGGCTCGGCGCCGCCGGGGGCCTCACCGTCGGCATGCTGATGCAGCCCGCGCAGGGCGAGGCGTACTCGCTGAACGCGGTCCTCGGCATCGTCGCTGGCGCGACCGTCGGCGTCCTCGCCGCACCGAAGACGAACACCACGCCGCGGCGGATGCTTCGGGTCGCGGGCTTCGCCGTCGCCTTCGGGGCGGCTCCGTTCCTCCTCTACGGCGCGATCGCGAGCGACGAATCCAACGCCGACGAGCGCGTCACGGGACTGCTCTCCACGCTCGGCCTGGCCGGCGGCGCCTGGTACGGCTTCCACCGCACGCGCGACATGGACCTAGGCCTCGACCAACTCCCCTCCGACGACGACGCGCCGCCCGCCTTGATCGGGCGGAGCTCCAGCGGACGATGGTCGCCGGGGGCGGTGGGTGTGCGCCCGCTATCGCCCGCGCTCGCTCCACAGCCCGGGCTCGCGTTCGACCTGCTCGGCATCCGCTGGTAGCTACGGCCGCCGCACGCGGAACACGAGGGCGCCACCGAGACGCACGTCCTCGTAGTCCGCAAAGCCGATGCGCTGCAGCCAGGCGCGCAGCTCGCTCGGCTCGAACCGGCGGATACCGGCCGCACGGGCGGTGATCCGGCCGAGTAGCGACGGGGCCTCCGCGAAGGTCGAGCCCATGTAGATGCCGCCCGGCCGGAGGACGCGGCGCACCTCGCGGAACACCAGCTCGGGGTCGTCGTAGGCGTGCAGGGCGCCCGCATTGTTCACGCCGCCGAATGCCCCGTCGACGAACGGCAGCGTGTGCGCATCGGCGCGGACGAGCACCACGTTCGTGTACCCGCCGGTTCGCTGCGCGGCGACATCGAGCATCGCGCGCGAAAGATCGAGGCCGACGACGAGGGCTCCGGGGGCGCTGGCGGCGAGCGCCCGCGCGAAGGCGCCGGGACCGCAGGACAGATCGAGCCACGGGCCAGGACGGTCGTCGAGCGAGAGGCCGTGCTTGTGGATGAACAGCTCGCCCGCGAGGCCGCCGACCGATGCGCCGGCCCCCTTGCCCGCGAGCAGGCGCACGAACGTCGGGCGCCAGAAGCGGTCGTAGATGCGTGCGACGAGGTCGCTCTCCATCAGCCGCTGCTCGGCCGTCGCGATGGTCGGCTCGCCGATGGTCACATCGACCATGTCGAGGACGTTCGCCGTGGTCGACGCCGGCTCGAGGCCACAGCCATGACAACGCGGGTGGCGGAGGCTCTCGAAGGGTGCGGCGGTGCGGCACCGAGGGCACGAGAGGATCGGCAGTACAGCGGGATCCACGCCCCTTGGTACTCGATCCGTCGAGGCAATTGTTGTACGCAGCTACACTTATGAAGCGGATGGCAATCGGCGCACTGCTCGCGGTCCTGACGGGCTCGGCGGCGGCGCAGAAGGCGAAGAAGAAGGTGCCCGACCGGGACATCTCGGCCGACGTGGCTGCGGTGTACGGAGCGGACGTCGAGGCGGCGGGCAAGGCGGTGGAGCAGCTCGGTGCCATCGGAACCCCCGCCGCGCACGAGGCGCTGCTCGACGCGCTCGCCATGGGGCTCACCCCCTCGGTGGCGATGCTCGCGTTGCAGGCGCTCGCTCTGCACCCCGCGCCGCCCGACGTACTCGCCATCCGGCGCTACGCCGGCCACCACGATCCCGCGACGCGCTCGACGGCCATCTCGTCGCTGGCCCTCTATCCCGATCCGAAGGCGCGCGCGGCGATCGTCGCCGGCCTCCACGACCCCGCGGGGATGGTTCGCACCGCGGCCGCGCGGGCGGCGGCGAAGGGCCGCGTCCGTGACGCCACCGAGTCGCTGATCGCGCTGCTCGCGCGTGGCGAGGAGTCGGCGGCCAAGGCGCTCGCGCAGCTCGCCGATACCGAGCTCGCCCGCACGCTGGCCGATCAGCTCGGCAAGGTTCCCGAAGCTACGCTTGCACTCGCGCTCGGACAGATCCTCCTCCGCGCGGACTTCGGTCCCGACCAGTCGAAGGTCGAGGTCGTGCGCGCCATCGCGAAGATCCAGGATGCGGCCGCGGTCACTGCGCTCACGGACTACATCGACAGCCCGGTCTCACAGGGCAAGGCGTCGCGCGCCGAAGCCGAAGGCATCGTCGATGCGCGCCTGGGGGGCAAGTAACATGCGCGCGGCCATCGCTATCGCCCTCGTCGCCGCCGCGTGTGGCCCCAAGGCCACGTTCCGGCTCTCGTCCGACGAGAACAACGCCTACGAGCTCGGGCAGGCCCTGTCGAAGCGCAAGCTGCCCGCCAGTCCGCAGCCCCTGAACACCGCCGGCGAACCCCGCGCGTTCGTGCTCACGGCGGGCTCGCCGAAGACGATCGTCGCGTACAGCCTCGCGAGTGGCAACGCGCTGTGGAAGACCGACGCCGACGTGCAGTCGCGCATCGTGGTCGGCGGTGACTTCATCGTCACGAAGGAGGGCGAGGACATCGTCGCTCGGGGCCAGGACAACGGTGCGGCGCGCTGGCGGGTCCACCTCGACCACGAGTTCGTCGGCGCCGCTGCCGACCAGGAACGTGTGTACGTCGTCACCAAGTCGTCCGACGAAGCCTGGCTCACCGCCTACGATGGTGGCGACGGCGGCAAGCTCTGGAGCGATGCGGCGCAGGGCTCGCTCGGGGCTCCGGCCGCGCAGGGCGGGGTGGTCTACCAGCCGTTCCTCGCGCAATGGCTCGCGATCGTCGACGGCGCGACGGGGCAGCAGCTCACGCGCCTCCGCAACGAGGACCAGCAGATCAGCGTGCTGCGCGTCACCAGCCAGCAGGCGTTCTATGGGTCGAAGAAGGGCCTGACCGTCCTCGACGCCAACAGCGCGACGGTGGGGGCGGGCGCATCGCCGTTCGCGAAGGTGAAGGTCCCCGATCAGCTCGAGCGCACGGCGTACGGGCGCGACGCCTACGATCCCGTGCAGGTGTCGTACACCGCCGCCGATCGCTCCCGGATCTTCCTCGGATCCGCGTCGGGAGCCGCGGCTGGCTACGCGATTCACTACTTCCGCTTCGTCCTCGGCTTCGAGGCCGACGGCACGCTCAAGTGGGCGTATAGCCACCCGCGCGTCGAGCTCGTCGCGTCGGAGCATACGGGCCAGGTCATCGTCGGGATCTCGTCGAGCGGGGACCTCGTCGCCCTCGAGCCGTCGACGGGCGCGGTGCGCGCGCGCAAGAGCCTCGGCACGACGGCGCCGGTGCTTGGCGCCACGTTCGACGCCGATGGTTGGTCCCCGGGCGAGCAGTCGGAAGCGGGAGACACCGTCGCCGCACTCGTCTCGATCGCCCTCGATCGCGATGCGCGCTTCGACCGCGTGAAGGAGCTCGCCGTGACCGCGCTCGCGAAGCTGCCCGGCCCGGACGTGACGGGCCAGCTCCTCGCCGTGCTCTCGGACGACCGCGCGCCTCAGCACCTCAAGGACACCGTCGTCGATCTGCTCGTCATGCGCCGCGATCCGGGCAGCCTGCCAGTCCTCACCGCGCAGCTCGGCGTGCACACGGACTACATCGCCGGCACGGAGCCCGAAGCGCTCGCCGCCATCGCGCGCGCCATCTCTGGTCTCGCGGACGCGCCGCTCGATCCGGGCCAGGTCACGGCCGCCCTCGCGGCGCTCCAGACCCATCTCGACGCCGCGACCACGGCCTCCGACGAGCTCGTCCACGTGATCGGCGCCATGTCGGCGATCGGTGGTGGCGCCGAGCTTCCCGCGCTCGGCTCGCACTTCCTGCTCTATCACTCCGACGACACCCTCGGTGGCGATGCGTCGTGGCAGAAGGCGATCGTGACGGCCCTGCACACCCGCGGGGGCCCCCAGGAGCGCGAGCTGCTTCGCCAGGTGGCCGCCGACCCACGGACGCGGCCGTCGCTCGCGACGCTCGTCCAGGAGACGCTCGGGGAGTAAGATCGGCGGGCTGTGCCCGACCGGAAGTTCCGAATCGTCATCTGCCGCGGCCCGGACTGCGGCGATCGGCGCGGGTCGGAGGCGCTGGGTGCAGTCTTTCAGAAAGCGGTCGATGACCACGGGGTGGCCGCGACGACCGAGATCGCCTGGCAGAGCTGCTTCGGGCGCTGCACGCAGGGCCCGAATGTCCTGGTGCGGGAACTGCTCCCGCCTGACGGAAAGCCGACCCTCGGCACCGGCTTCGCGACCCTTCCAGGCCCGCGGGGCACCACGGCACTCTACAATGCGATCGACGAGTCTCGCGCCCGCGTCATCGTCACCGAGCACGTTGTCAACGGGCGCGTCGCTCGGGAGCTCATCGACCCGCCAGGCGCTGGCGGTTTCCGGTTAGTGCCCGTAGCATCACGAAAGAGCGAGCCATGAGGACTTCCGCCGTGTCGTCGTACATCGCCTCCCTGAGCGCCATCGCCGTCGTCGCCACGCTCCTCGGGGCGGCGGGCTGCAAGGGCGACACGGTGGTGAAGGACAACCCCCAGACCCTCGAGGAGCTCGACCGCTGCAAGAAGAACGCAGAGGAGCAAGCGAAGCTCGTGAAGGCCCTGGAGGACGAGAAGGCGCGCCTCGCCATGAACGCGGCTCCGCCGCCGGTCGAGGGCGAGATCATGGTCACGATCGAGAACGACATCCTCGTCGTGAAGCCGCCGAGCAACGGCAGCGCGCCGAAGGTCGATCCCAAGGTCGCGGCTGCGCTCTCGCAGCAGTTCATCGATATCGTCGGCAAGGCGCGTGGCGGCATCCAGAAGTGCTACGAGCAGGTCCTCAAGAAGGACTCGAGCCTCCAGAACCGCACGGTGCGATTGACCATCACGTCGCAGTTCCAGGCGACGGGCGCGCACAAGAGCTCGTCGTTCTCGCCGAATCTCGGGGATTCGTTCGACACCTGCATGAAGGCGATCGCCGCGAAGTGGACGATGCCGCCCAACGGCCCCATCACCACGTTCCGCGCTCCCGTATCCCTCACGCCGTCGTGACCGGGCCGCGCGAGCCAGCGCCTCTCGCGCCGCCCGAGGATGATCCGCCCGAGCGGGACTCCGGTCCGATCGTGGTCATCGTCGACGCGCCGCCGGCCGATCCGGAAGCGACGCCGCTGCCGCCGGCCATCCCGTATCACGTCGCCGATCCTACCTCGTGGTCGATCGAGCGTCTCCTCCGCCCCGACACGGGCGAGCCGGCCGCCGTCGACGACGAGACCACGATCCCCGAGCACCTCCGCAGCTCGCGCTTCGCGATCACGCCGCCGGAAGGCGAGGATATCGCCACCACCCCGCACACTGCGCTGCCGACGACCGAGCCCACGGATCCGGGCGCCGACGAGCCGACGACCGAAGACACGGAAGGCGAGGCCACCCGCCCGCACGTCCGCTTCGGCGACAAGAAGCGCTCGTCGCGGGACTAGCGACCGGTACTAGCGCTTCGACTTCATGATGCGCTCGAGCGCCAGGCCCGCCGCGCGCGCCACCAGCGCTAGCTGATCGTCGAACGTGTGCTGATGGCGATGTTCGCCGAACAGCACGCCGACGACACGTTCGCGGACCGCGACCGGGACGAGCAGGATTTCGGCCGGGGCCGCACCGAGGACCGTGGCCAGGAATGTCTGGCTCGCGTCGTCGACGGTCGGCCCGCGGTAGGGCAGCCGCGTGCCGACCACATCCTGCAGCGTCGACGGCTTGTCGAGCGGCAGCGTCGCGTATGACTGCGTGGGGGGCGCGGGCTTGATCGCGAAGACCGAGAGTTCGGCCACCTTGGCGCGGTTCGGCCTCAGCGAGAAGAAGCCGGCGCGCTGGTGGGTGGCCGCGAGATGCTCGATGAGCATGCTGACGACCGTGTCGCGATCCTGCGCCTGACCGAGCTCGGTGATGAGCTCGAGCGCCCGCTGCATCGAATCTTCCAGCGTACGAGCGAGCGTGCGCGACGTGTCGCGGGACGCCTGGTTCTCGGGCGCGTTCGGGGGCGCCACGAGGAGCGGCGCAGAATCGACCGCGAGCGGAATCGCCTGCGGTGCGGCATCCTCGCTGCCCGGCATCGCGCCCAGCAGAGGCGGCGGAATCGTGGTGCCGGGCGGCCCCCAGCCGTCGTCGAGATCGTCGTGCTCGATGAAGGGCTTCGTCGGGCCCGTGTCGCTCTTCGGCTTGCTCGCCTCGAGGATCGGGGCAGCGGCGAAGCCCACCATGGTCGTCGACTTCTTCGGCGGCTCGGGCGGCGCCGTCGAGGTCGCGACCGCCGGCACCGCCTCGGGCGGCAGCGTGACGGGCGCGGTTGGCTCGTCGGTCTCGACCGCGAGCGTGACCGCCTCGGTACCGGAGACGTCGGTGTCGCGGTGCGCGCGAACCGGGGCCGGGACCGCGCCGATGCCGACCTGCGTCTGCCGCGGTGGGCGCGACGGACGCCGACGCTTCGGGGCGACGAGCTCGACGACATCGGAGTCCGCGTCGTCGGCCGGTTCGATCACCGCGCCCGTGCCGGGAGCCGAACCGCCGGCGGGCTTCGCGCTCTCCGGCGGCTGACTCGGCCGCTTCCGGTCGAGGAGCACGGGCTCGGAGTCCTCGCGCCGCAGCCCCTCGTGGATGACGACCCCCGACGCGTCCTCGTCGACGACGATGGTGGGGGTCGCCATCGTCGCGTCCTCGGCGATGATGATGCGCGGTTCGTTGTCATCGACGCGCCGATCGGCGCGGTTTGCGCCCTCGATCTCGCCCCCACGCGCCGCGAGCTCGGGTGGATCGGTCTTCGCCTTGCGCCGGCGCACCGGCACCATCGCCGCCGAGGCGGCCGCGGCGATCTCCTCGTCGACCTCGACGGTGATGATGGTGGGGCCGCTCTCGTCGAGCGAGCTGGCGGTCTCGCCGCTACCCTCGGGCGGCTCGGGCTTGATCGACTGCGCGCGTACCCGAGGCACGCGGATCTCTCCACTCACGCTCCGCGGCCGACTGCCCGGCACGCCGTCCGACTCTTCGCTCACGACGCCCATCCCCGGGGAGGTGGTCGCCGACGCCTTGGCGGGTGCCGGTACCTCGACCTGCTCGCTCCGGGGAATCGGTCCGCCCGCCGGACGCTGGATGGGCTGCTGACTCGTGACGGGGGCCATGCCGCGATGTCGGGTCGCGTTGATCTCGGCGGTCAGCCCCTTCTGCCGTGGCAGCGGGCCCGACGACGCAGGCAGGGGGCCGGAGGTGGAGGGCGCCGGTTCGCTGGCCTGGAGGAGGCGCTGGCCCAGCAGCGTGACGTGTCCATAGTAGTGCGCGAGGCACCAGGCGATCTGCATCTGGGTCGCGACCGCGCGCACGACGTACGACCCGGTGACAAACGCGATCTCGTCGACCGCGCGGCGGTCCGATGGATCGCTCATGGCCACGGTCAGGTTGTTGTCGTTGTCGAGAGACACCGGGATGGCGCGGTGCTCCACGATGACGTCGAGAGGGATGGCCTGGACCACCTTGGCCGGAAGCTTGGCCAGCGTGTTCGGGTTCACGCGGGGGACGAGCAGGCGCTGCTGGTAGAACTCGGTCAGCGACTCGTCGCCGATCGCTCCGACCACGACGAGCTGCTCGCCGATGGTCCCCCCGTGCGTGGACATGTTTGCACGCGCGGCTTCGAGGGCGCTGGTGGTGACCAGACCCGAACGTACAAGGAGCGCGCCGGCGTCGTCGGCCACGGTAGTTAGAGGCAGACTACAGCCGCCCCGTCGGCGATCATGTGGATAGGGCCCCTACGATGTCAATGAAGCCGCGGATCTACCTGGACTTCAATGCGACCGCCCCGGTGACCCCGGCGGTGCGCTCGGCGGTCATCGCGGCCCTCGATCGGCTGGGGGGCAACCCGTCGTCGATCCACGCCGAGGGCCGTGCCAGCCGGGACCTCGTCGAGCGTGCCCGCGATGCGGTCGCCCGGATCGTTGGTCGGCCCCGCGAGCAGGTGGTCTTCACCAGCGGGGGTACGGAAGCCAACCACCTCGGAGTGGCATCCCAGGCGGCCCTCGTGGAGCTGGCCGGTGGCCCGCGCGTGGTGGCAACGACGGCGATCGAGCATCCCTCGCTCGCGGGTGCGGTCGATGGCCTGGTGGCCCGTGGCTGGGAGCGCCGGTTGATCACCGGCGCCGTGGATCTGACCGGGGTCGGGCTCCTCGCGGTCGGCGCGGTGAACCACGAGATCGGGACCCGCTTCGACCTGGCGGTCCTGCGATCGGCGTCGGCCGCGGGCGTCCGGATCCATCTCGATGCCGTGCAGGCCGCGGGCAAGGTCCCGCTCACCGAGCTCGTGGCTGACTCGATGGCCATCTCGGCGCACAAGCTCGGCGGGACCCCCGGCACGGGAGCGCTCGTCGTCTCCGAGGGGGCCGACGCCGCTCTGCCCATGATCGAAGCGGGCCACCAGGAACGCGGGCGCCGCGGGGGAACCGAGAACGTGCTCGGGATCGTGGCCTTTGGCGCCGCGGCCGACGTCGATCCTGGGGGGTGGGTGCAGGTGGCGGCGTGCGGTGACCGTCTGGAAGCGGGACTCGTCGCGCTCGGCGCGCGGATCCATGGGGCCGAGGTCCCGCGTGTCGGTGGCACCGTGAACGCGGCGTTCGCCGGCGTGCGGGGCGAGTCGCTCGTGATCGCGCTCGATCTGGCGGGCGTCGCCGTATCGACCGGGGCGGCATGTACCTCCGGGACCGTCCAGCCCTCGCGCGTGGTGGGGGCGCTGTTCGGCGAGGTCGCGGCGCGCGAAGCGGTTCGCTTCAGCCTGGGACGATCGACCACACCCGACCAGGTCCAGGCGGTGCTGGCGCTCCTTCCAGCGATCATCGAGCGGGCGCGGATGGGCACCGCGAGTCGTCGCTGAGACCCCGGGTCAGGCTAGCCATTTCGAGTAGTTGACTGACTTGGGGGGCGCGGGGTAAGCCACCGCCCATGCGAGACGTCGTCATCGTCGGTGCCGCGCGCACCCCCATCGGCAGCTTCCTCGGTTCGCTCGCCTCAACTCCGGCTCCGCGCCTGGGCGCCATCGCGATCAAGGCCGCGCTCGAGCGCGCGGGCGTCGACGGCAAAGACGTCGGCCTCGTGCACATGGGCAACGTGCTCCAGGCGGCGGAGGGCCAGGCGCCTGCACGTCAGGCGCTGAAGTACGCCGGGCTTCCGGACAGCGTGCCCGCCGTGACCGTGAACAAGGTCTGCGGCTCGGGCCTCGAGGCCGTGCTCGGCGTCGCGCGCGCGATCGCCCTCGGCGAGATCGAGGTCGGCGTGGCGGGCGGCATGGAGTCGATGAGCAACGCGCCGCACGCGCTGCGGGGCATGCGCACGGGCGTGAAGATGGGCGCGCTGGATACCGTCGACACGATGGTCCACGACGGCCTGTGGGACCCGTATTCGAACCAGCACATGGGCAACTGCGCGGAGCTGTGCGCGAAGGAGAAGAACATCTCCCGCGCGGCGCAGGACGAGTTTGCCGCCGAGAGCTATCGCCGCGCGCTCGATGCCGGCAAGCAGGGCCTCCACAAGGCCGAGATCGTGGCCGTGAAGGTCGCAGGCAAGGGCGGCGAGGTCTCGATCGAGACCGACGAGGAGCCGGGCAAGGGCAACATCGAGAAGCTGCCGGGGCTGCGCACGGCGTTCCAGAAGGACGGCACCATCACCGCGGGCAACGCGTCGTCGATCAATGACGGCGCCGCGGCCCTCGTGCTGATGTCGGCCGACGAGGCGAAGAAGCGCGGCGTGAAGGTCCTCGCGAAGCTGGTCTCGTGGGGCTACCACGCGCAGCAGCCGGAGTGGTTCACGACGGCGCCGGCGGGTGCGATCCAGAAGGCGCTCGACAAGGCGAAGTGGACGGCAAAGGACGTCGATCTCTGGGAGATCAACGAGGCGTTCTCGGTCGTGTCGATCGCGAACAACCAGATGCTCGCGCTCGATCCGGCCAAGGTGAATGTCACCGGTGGGGCCGTGGCTCTCGGGCACCCGATCGGCGCGTCGGGGGCACGCGTGCTTGTCACGCTCGTGCATCAGATGGCGGCGCGGAATGTGAAGAAGGGCGGCGCCTCGCTCTGCATCGGTGGCGGCGAGGGCATCGCGCTCCTCGTGGAGCGCGGTCAGTGATGGCCTCGGGTGGCCCGCTGCAGACGGTCGGCGTCGTCGGTGCGGGTCAGATGGGGCAGGGCATTGCCCAGGTCGCCGCGCAGGCTGGCTGCGACGTGATCATCGTCGACGCGGCGCCGGACTTCGCGCAGCAGGGCGTCGCGAAGATCAAGAAGCAGCTCGACAAGCTCGTCGAGAAGGGCAAGCTGGACGGCGCGGCCCGCGATGCGACGATGGCCCGGCTTTCGCACGGCGGTGCGCACAAGGACCTCGCGGATTGCGACATCGTCATCGAGGCCGCACCCGAGAAGGAGGAGCTGAAGATGCAGATCTTCAAGAGCCTCGGCGAGGTGTGCAAGGACAACGCGATCCTCGCGTCGAACACGTCCTCGATCTCGATCACGAAGATCGCGGCCGCGTCGGGACGCCCCGATCGCGTGATCGGCATGCACTTCATGAATCCGGTGCCCGTCATGAAGCTCGTCGAGATCGTGCGCGGTCTGCCGACGTCCGACGAGACCAACCGGGTCGTGACCGAGCTCGCCCAGCGCTTCGGCAAGACCACCATCGGAGCGCGCGACATCCCCGGGTTCATCGTGAACCGGATGCTGATCCCGCTGCTCAACGAGGCCTGCTACGGCCTCTACGAGGGCCTCGGTACGGCGAGCGACATCGACACCGGCGTCAAGCTCGGCCTGAACCACCCGATGGGCCCGCTCGAGCTGGCGGATCTGATCGGCCTCGATACCTGCCTCGCGATCGCGGAGGTGCTGCACCGCGAGCTCGGCGACGACAAGTACCGGCCGTGTCCGCTCCTGCGTCAGTACGTGGCCGCGGGTTGGCTCGGGCGCAAGGTCGGCCGTGGCTTCTACAAGTACGACCAGACCGGCCGGATGGCGGTGAGCCCGTGAGCTACGAGGAGTTCGAGACCATCAAGGTCACCGTCGACGGTGCCATCGCGCGCATCACGATCGACCGCCCGACGGCGCTGAACGCGCTGTCGAGCACCGTGATCTCGGAGCTCACGCGGGCCTGCGGCGAGCTCGAGCTCCAGGCGGACGTCCGCGTGGTGATCGTCACCGGTGGCGGACCGAAGGCGTTCGTGGCC
>JALHPV010000238.1 GCA_022842285.1 Kofleriaceae bacterium | reverse complement strand
CCGAGGGCTACTGCCAGTACGGCACGGGCTTCGTCGAGGACGACTGGGAGGCGGCGAAGTTCAAGAAGAACATCGATGAGATCGAGTATCACAATGAGCGCTCGACGAAGATCTTCACGCGCTGCCTGAACTACGCGCTGGTCACCCTGGGTGACCGGTGGAAGAACGAGATGTTCGGGACGCCGGACCAGGTCGCGGCGCTCCTCAAGGACACGAGCAGCGACCATCGGTTCTCCCTCCTCTTCGCCGGCCTCGCGCTGGGCTCGATCGTCAACCACAACCTCACGCGCGTCGAGCTGCTCGGTAACCTGCCGACGGTCGAGGGCATCATGAATCGCGTGATCGAGCTGGACAAGGCGAACCCGCCCGAGGACAAGGCGCACGCCGCGCTGCCTCACATCGCGCTCGGCATGCTGGCCACCGGTCGTCCCAAGGCGATGGGCGGCAAGCCGGAAGAGGGCCAGAAGCACTTCGAGGAGGCGCTCCGCCTCACCGACAACAAGATGCTGCTTGCTCGCGTGCTGATGGCGTATCGCGTCGGCCTCGCGAACAACGACCGGAAGTTCTTTCACGACCAGCTCAAGATCGTTCTCGAGACCGCACCCAGTGTGTGGCCCGAGCAGCGACTGGCCAACGAAGTCGCGCACCGCAAGGCGCGTCGGTACATCAAGCACGAAAAGGAGCTCTTTCAATGACCAGACTGACCACTCTCCTCGCCGGTAGCGCCCTGGCTCTCGCCATGGCCACCCCGGTCCACGCCGACTCAACCGAGCTCCGCATCGCGACGCTCGCCCCGGCGGGTAGCCCATGGATGAGCGTGCTCGACAAGGCCGCTGCCGAAGTGAAGGAGAAGACCGGAGACCGGATCTCGCTGAAGTACTACGAAGGTGGTCAGCAGGGCGACGAGCGCGACTTCGTTCGCAAGATCAAGCTCGGTCAGCTCGATGGGGCCGCCGTCACGTCGATCGGCCTCTCGATGATCGAGGAGTCCATCCGCGTTCTCGAGCTGCCGATGATGTTCGAGTCGGCCGAGGAGCTCGACTACGTCGCCGACAAGATGTGGCCGTACTTCCAGAAGAAGTTCGAGAAGAAGGGCTTCCGCCTGAACGACCGCGGCGAGGTCGGCTGGATCTACTTCATGTCCAAGGACAAGGTGGAGTCGGTCGCCAACCTCAAGGGCCAGAAGGTCTGGCAGTGGGGTGACGATCAGATCGTCGGCGCCATGTACAAGAAGCTCGGGGTCAACGGCATCCCGCTCGGCGTGCCCGAGGTCGACTCGGCGCTCACGTCCGGCCGCGTCACGGCGTGCTACGGCTCGCCCGTCGCGGCCGTCGCGCTGCAGTGGTACACGAAGGTCAAGTACATGACCTCGATGCCGATGAGCTACGCGATCGGCGCGACCGTCGTGTCCCTCGAGGCGCTGAAGAAGATCAGCGACGAGGACAAGAAGGTCATCGAGTCGATCGGCAAGGCGTCGGCGAAGAAGCTGCGCAAGACGATCCGCAAGGCGAACGAGGACGCGAAGAAGACGATGACCAAGAAGGGCGTCACCGTCGTCCAGAGCCCGGCCGCGATGGTCGAGGAGTTCAAGACCAACGCGGCAACCGTGCAGACGGAGCTGACCGGTAAGGTCTACTCGAAGGAAGAGCTCGAGATGGTGATCAAGCACCGCGACGCCTTCCGCGCCAAGAAGAAGTAAGAGACGATTATGGGGTGAGTGACGAGCCACCACCCGATGGAGATAAGGAGTCAGCCTCCAAGAAGGCTGACGACGCTCCCGAAGTAGAAGGGGCAGTCCCGGCCGAGCCTACCCAGGCATCGGTCGATGTCGCCGAGGCGCAGGCGGAAGCCGACGCCAAGGCGCCGGACAAGGCCAAGGACAAACCGGAGGCATCCGACGATGCCCCGGCACGCCCCAGTGCGGCCGCCCTCGTGGCGCCGCCGGCGACATTCCCCGATGACGGCAACGTCTCGCGGATGCTCCGCAAGATCGACAACGCGATCGGCCTGGGCGAGCAAGCGGCGCTCTTCACGCTGCTCGGCATCGTCGTGCTCGTCGGCGGCCTCAACTGGCTGCTCGAGAAGATCGCCCACTTCCACATCTGGTTCAGCCACGACGTGAGCCACGGCGGCACGTTCTGGATGGCGACGTTCGGGGTGGCCTACGCCACCCAGCAGCAGCGCCATCTCGCCATGGACCTCATCTCGAAGTCGTTCCCGCCAAAGGCCAGGCTCGTCCTGGCGGCGGTGCTCGAGATCGTCACCATCATCGTGGCGTGCGTGATGGTGAAGTACGCGCTCAGCCTGATGGATGTCTCGGATCCGGTGGCGGGTGATCACCTGCTCTCGCAGCGCCGCGTCGTCTCGGGGCTCGCCTTCGCGTCGGTGCTGTTCGCCATCCATGCGACGCTGCACCTCGTCATCCACATCGACTACATCGCGCGCGGCAAGCTCCCGCCCGAGCGTGCCCGGAGCGCCCACTGATGAGCGATTCCACCAAGCCCAAGCGCGGGAAGTTCATTGGCTACGGCTTCGCGGCCCTGGCCACCATCCTCATCGCCATCTACGCCGGTCCGCTCGCGGCCGGCCTGTTCGTGCTGTTCATCGCCGGCGCGCCGCTCATCGTCGTGATGATCGGCTTCGCGGCCCTCGGGGCCCTGAGCCTCCCGCGCGACTTCTCGAGCGAGTTCAGCGGAATGTTCCAGGACATTCTGAAGCTCAACGAGAGTCACGCCGTCACGATGTCGACGATTCCGCCGTTCATCTACGTCGGTTACGTCCTCGCCGAGTCCAAGACGGCCGATCGCCTCGTCCGGTTCGCGAACGCTCTGCTCGGCTGGATGCCGGGCGGCCTCGCCGTCGTGACCATCGGCACCTGCTCGCTGTTCACCGTCTTCACCGGCGCCTCCGGCGTCACGATCATCGCGCTCGGCGGCGTGCTCATGCCGTCGCTCGTGAAGAACGGCTATCCGAAGCGCTTTGCGATGGGCCTCATCGCCGGCACCGGCTCGGTCGGCCTCCTGTTCCCGCCGGCGCTGCCGCTCATCATCTTCAACGCCGTCTACGGCCTCACCACCGTCAACAACGCCGCTGACGCGGCGGCGTGGGCGGATCGCCAGTTCCTCTTCGCCGGCATCGTGCCGGGCCTGGTGCTCATCGGCATGCTGTCGGCGGTGGCGATCTTCGTCGCCGTGAAGCGCAAGCTGCCCACCCAGAAGTTCTCCGCGCGCGAGCTCGGCGTCAGCTTCCTGAAGGCCGCGCCCGAGCTCCTCATCCCGTTCGGCGTGGTCGGGATGCTCGCCACCGGCGTCACCGGCCCGGAGACCGCCGCCTCGCTGACGGTGATCTACGTCCTCATCCTCGAGCTCTTCCTGCTCCGCCAGATCACGGTGAAGCAGCTGTGGACCATCAGCCGCGAAGCCCTCGCGATGACGGGCGCCATCTTCGCGATCATCATCGGCTCGATGGTGCTGACCAACTTCATGGTCACCGCCCGCGTGCCCGACATCCTCGTCGAGTGGACGCAGGCCAACGTCCAGTCGAAGATCATGTTCCTCCTCGTCCTGAATCTCCTGCTGCTGCTCATCGGCTCGGTGATGGACATCTTCTCGGCCATCGTGGTCGTGGTGCCGCTCATCGCGCCGGTCGCGAAGGCGTACGGCATCGACCCCGTGCACCTCGGCATCATCTTCCTCTTGAACCTCGAGGTCGGTTACCTCCACCCGCCCGTGGGACTCAACCTGTTCCTAACGAGCGTGAAGTTCGATCGACCGATCACCGAGGTGATGTGGGCGACGGTGCCGTTCCTGGTCACGATGGTCGTGGCGCTGTTCACGATCACGTACTTGCCCGCCCTCACCATCAAGCCCGAGCGCGTCATCGCGGGCATCAAGCGCGAGCGTCGCGAGCCGCTGAACAACCTCTCGGAGATCGCGAAGCACGCGTTACTCGACGTGAAGGTCGCCCACAAGGAAGTCACGCTCGTCGATGCGAGCGGTATTCCGCTCAAGAACGAGGCGGGGCAGCCCATCGTCCGCATGTACACCGAGTGCGAGGGGCTCCAGAACCAGACGGACAAGGACGCCTGTCAGGAGCTCTTCAACGAGGTCACGGCGTGTCGCCCGTCCAAGGACGACACGAAGCCCGAGCAGATGGCGTGCGCCAACAGGGCGATCGCGGCCTGGACCGTCGACTACATGAACTCGGAGTCGCGGGCCGAGCTCAACATCGTGGTCGTCACCGAGGCGAAGCTCGTCGATGCCGAGGGCGCCCCGCTCAAGGTGCCCGTCCTCGACGCCGAGGGCAGCCCGGTCACCAACGACGAGGGCGATGAGGTCACGCGGGACGCGGTCGACAAGACCAACGCGCCGATCGTGATGAAGCTCGAGCGCTGCGCGAAGATCACGGGCCTCGAGCGCGAGACGTGCCGCAGCCTGTTCGTGCGGCCGTCGAACTGCAAGATCAACCCGCCGGACCCGGCCGACTGCATCGCGGGCGGGAAGGACGCTGCGACGTGTACGGCCGAGCTCACGAACGAATGCGTCCAGGAGCAGATCGCGTCGTGGGTCAGCGAGTATCCCGAGCAGGTCCCGAAAGACTGAGCGTGCCGTGACCGCCGCGCGTGCGCTCCTCTTGACGCTGCGGCCGCACCAGTGGGTCAAGAACCTGTTCGTGGCGGCCCCGCTGGTGTTCGCCCGCAAGCTCGAGGACCCCACGCTCCTCGTCCGCGCGGGCATCGCCGTGCTCGCGTTCTGCCTGCTCTCCGGGGCGGTCTACGCGTTCAACGACGTCCGAGACGTCGAGGGCGATCGGGCCCACCCGTCGAAGCGGCACCGGCCGATCGCCGCCGGTCACATCTCGGAGCGCGGCGCCCTCACCGCCGCGGGCGTGCTGGCCGTCATCGCCCTCGCCGCGTGCAGCGTCCTCGATTGGCGCTGCGGCGCGTTCGCCGCCGTGTATCTCGCGCAAAACGTCGCCTACAGCGTGAAGCTGAAGCAGATCGCGTTCGTCGACGTCTCGCTCATCGCGACGGGGTTCCTCCTGCGCGTCATGGGAGGCGCGTCCGCGATCGGCGTGCCCGCCTCGGGGTGGGTGCTCATCTGCACCGCGTTATTGGCGCTCTTTCTCGGGCTGGGTAAGCGTGCACACGAGCTCGCCTGGGCGCAGCGCAGCGGCGGCGAGACGGGGACCACGCGCGCCGCGCTCCAGGGCTACTCGCTCCCGCACCTGCGCATCGCGATGTACGTCCTCGCGCTCGCCACGAGCGCGGCCTACGTCGCGTACACGCTCGATCCGCACACCATCGGCTTCTTCGGCTCGGACCGGCTCATCTGGTCCGCGCCGTTCGTGGGCCTGGGCATCGCCCGGTTCCTCGGCCTCGCTCTCTGGTTCCCGCGCGACGAGTCGCCGACGGAGGCGATGCTCCGCGATCCGTGGTTCCTCGCGATCCTCGCCGGCGCTACCGCGACCGTGCTCTACGCGATCTACGGCTGAGCAGCAGGAGACCGAGGCCGAGCAGCAGGCTGCTCGAAGCGCTGTTCGACTGGCAGCAGCCCCCATCGTCGGAGCCGTCGCTGTCGCCGTCGTCGGTCATGTCGTCCGTGGTGTCGTCCGTCGGCTCGCACTCGGTGGCATCGGCGACGAGGTTCGAGAAGGGAGTGTTGGTGAGGCCCGCGAAGGCGATGTCGTCGATGAACCAGCCCTGCGCGCTGCTGCCGAAGAGGGCCCCCATGCGAAAGCGGACCTGGAAGGTCTCGCCCGCGAGCGACGTGCCGAAGTTGACCCGGAGGGTCTGCGGCGCCGGAAAGCTCGGACTCCGGCCGCCGAAAGCCGCGCGGCCATCGAGCGGGCCGCCGACACTGGGCAGGGAGCCGGTGTATGGCACCGACGCGAAGTCCTGGGCGTCCTGCCACGTCGCGCCTCCGTCCGTCGACACCTCGATGAGGCCGCCCTCGAGGAGGGTGAATTCGTCGCCCTCGAGGTCGTAGTGATGCTGCAGCGTCATCACGACGGGGGCGGTCGGGCTGGCCACGAGCGGGGGCGAGGCGACCGAGGCATCGGAGAACAGCACCTGGTCGTTCTGGCCGTGATAGTGGAGGTCGCGGCCAGCGTCGACCTCCTGCGCCCAGACCTCCGGGTCGTCCTGCTCCGTCCAGATCGACGGCGCGTCGAACGTCTCTGTCGCCGACACGTTCGCCTGGACATCGCCCTCGAGCGGGGCGCTGAGCACGAGCGAGGCGCTCTCCTCGCAGGCGCCGGGGGCCTGGATCGCGACGGCGATGGTGGCGTCGCTCGACGGCGTGCCGTCGGCCAGCGTGACGTCGACCGTGGCATCGACCGATCCGAACGCGGGCACGGACTCGATCGTGACCGTGTTGTTGGCGAAGGCGAGGCCCGGCGTCGACGACGTGATCGACACGGTGACGTTGGTGAGCGGGGCCGGCCCGTGGTTCGCGATCGGGACGATCACCTGGCCGGTCTCGCCCGCATCGAGGAAGGTGTCGGCGTCGCACGACAGCGCCGGGTGGAGCGCCGGCACCCCGGCGACGAGGAGGCCCGAGAGCGTCGTGGACTCGACGATGCCGTTCAGGTCGGAGCTGTCGCGCGGGGCATCGACAGCACAGGTGCCCATGCCCTTGCGCGCGAATGCCCCGGCGAGCGCGAGCGCGTCCTCGGGCGCATCGGCGGCGACGGCGAGGAGGAACGCATCGCGGGACTCGAGCGCGCGGCCGTCGAACGGAGTCATCAGCAGACCGCCTACGATCCAGGACGCCATCTGGTGGCGCAGCTCGTCGAGCGGCGTCTCGGGGTGCAGGCGGCGGAGCTCCACGAACACCTCCCACATCGTCGACGCCCAGACCTCGCCCGCGTTGTGCACCTCGGAGTTTGGCGCGCCGAGCGGCGAGCTCGGAATGCCCGCTGGCAGTGGCTGGTCGTCGCTCATGTGGCGGAACGAGCGCGGATCGATCGTGCGGTCCGTCGAGTACGGGTAGCGGCGAATGCCAAAGTAGCCGCGATCGGGAATCACGTCGAAGTGGAAGTTGAAGCCGAGCGGATAGGCGGCGTCGAGCGGATCACCTTCATCGACGCTGAAGAGCAGCGCGAGGAAGTCTCCCCAGCCTTCGGAGACGCCGTAGCACTCGTAGACATTGCCGCACCCGCTGGTGCGGAAGTGGAGGAAGTGACCGAACTCGTGCGCGATGACGGTCGCCTCGAGATCCGAGTCGCCCTCCGGGCCTGGCTCGCGCGCGAGCGTCGCCGTGACCGGCCCCGTGCCGAGTTGCGCGAGGATCGCGAGGCCCGAGGCGTTCGAGAGGTGCAGCGCGGGAATCGTCACGCCGTCGATCGAGAAGTCGTCCTCGAGGGGCCACAGCAGCCCGTTCGGACTCTCCTGGTAGAGGAGGAGCCCGAGGCCGCCCGCCATCTGCACGCGCAGGGCGGCGTCCTCGGAGCTACACGCGGTGGGGACACGGCCGAGGCCGATCTTGCCGCTGACCGCCACGGTCGGGGCGCAGGCATCGACCTCCACCACCGCCCCGGACAGCTCGTACGTGCGGGGGCCAAAGTTGGCCGGCGAGGGCCGCGTCACCGCCCCGATCGCCGGGGTGAAGGCGAGCGTGCGCACGCGGTCACCGCCGGTCAGCACGTACATCTGCATGACCGACGGCATGCCGTCGCCGAACGTCGCCATGTTCGCGTTGTCGCGCGCACCGTCCAGCGAGCTGTCCTGCGCGTGGGCCTGGAGCGGGTCGCCCTCGAGGCCGCCGCGGCCATAGTTCGAGAGCTGGCCGTTGCCGGCGGTCTCGGTGAAGCCGGCGTCGTACCAGAAGTCGTGCAGCCAGTTGACCATGTAGAACAGCGACACCGTCGCGGCCATGATCTGCGTGGTCGATGCCATCGAGCCCTGTGCCGTGTCGAAGACATGGCCGAACGTCCGCGGTCCAGTCAACGTGGGCCGCAGATCCTCGGCGGAGAACCCGTCGGGCTCGCGGCGATCGGCGAAGGCGTCGGCGTTGTTACCCGAGGTCGTGGTGGCGCCATCGGGGAGCCACGGATCCGTGCCGCCGCCGGGCGGGTGATTGAGACCGTCGATGGAGACGAGCGTCGGCGTGATGAAGCCGACCGGGGTCGAGCCGTCGGGGACGCCCGTGGGGTGAGGCAGGAAGTCGGACGTCGCCGCGTCGGCGGGCCGCGGGTCGGAGCCGCCGCGCGTGAACACGCGATACGACGCGGCCGCATCCTGCACGACGCTGCGCTGGAACAGCACGCGGCCGTCGGCAGCGGCCAGCACGGTACGCATGAACTCGTCCGCCGTCGCCATCGGACCGGTCGTGCGCGTCTCGACGATCCACGCGGCGACGAGGCGACCGTCGACCTGGTGCCAGGCCTGCCACGCGCGGGCCATGACGACGGCGATCGTGCCGTCATCGCCGCCCCAGAGCGCGCCGGACGGGCGCAGCGTGTCGCCGGAGAACGGTGCGCGATAGATGGAGCGCACGGCCCGGGCGATCGCCCCGACTTCGTCGTCGGTGAAGGCCACCGCAGTGCGCGGCGTATCGGCGCCGAGCAGCGTGCCGCTCACCGCGAGCAGGTCCAGCCCGCGGGTGAGCACGCGGAGCTCGCCGCCCTCGACGGGGAGACCGTCGATCACCTGCGCGAGGCGCGTGACCGTGCCCCCGCGGATGGCGACCTCACCGCGGGAGACCAGCTGGGGCAGCGCCGTCGGCCTCACGCCCCACTGATCGGCGAGCCGCGCGACGTGCATGACCGGCGTGCCGGGCAGGGCGGTGGCGGAACCACGGACCAAGGTGGGGGGCGCTGCCGCGGCCGATCCCAGGAGTGAGCACGCGACGAGACCCGCAAACCAACCGGTGCGCATCGCGAAACGCTATCACGCGGTGCTACCGTGTTCGGCGGGCAAACTGTGACCGTCGAAGACATCGCCGTCGTCGGAGCCGGCAGCTATGGCACCTGTCTGGCCATGCTGTTCGGTAATGCCGGGCATCGCGTCAGCCTCTACTGCCGTGGCAAGGAGCAGGCCGCCGAGCTCGAGACGACACGCGTCAACAAGCAGTACCTGCCGGCGTACCGTCTACCCGACACGGTGTTCGTCACCTCCGACCTCGAACGCACCGTGCGCGGCAAGCGGTTCGTGGTGGGCGTCACGCCGTCGTACACGCAGCGCGAGATCTTCGGAACCCTCGCCGCCGCGCTCGACCCGGACGCGATCGTGATCAACGCCGCGAAGGGCCTCGAGGACGGCACGCTGCAGACGCTCGACGCCGTGTACCGCGACGTGTTGCCCGCGCGCATCGCGGCGCGCGCGACCTATCTCTCGGGGCCGACCTTCGCCAGCGAGATCGCGGCGGGGCAGCCGGCGGCCATCGTGCTCGCGGGCCGCGATGCCGAGACGACGAGCGCGGCGCAGGCAGCGCTCTCGAGTATCCGCTTCCGCATCTACACGACGGACGACGTGATCGGTGTCCTCGTCGGGGGCGCGATCAAGAACGTCATGGCGATCGCCGCCGGCCTCTCCGATGGCCTCGGTCTCGGTTCGAACGCGCGTGCGGCGCTCATCACGCGCGGCCTCGCCGAGATCACCCGCGTGGGGTGCGCGATGGGGGCGCAGCCCGCGACCTTCGCGGGTCTATCGGGCATCGGCGACCTCGTGCTGACCTGCTCGGGCGACGCCTCGCGCAATCGTCGCGTGGGCCTGGGCCTGGGGCAGGGCAAGGCGATGGCCGACATCCTGACGGAGATGAAGCAGGTCGCCGAGGGCGTGAAGACGACGAAGGTCGCGCACGAGCTCGCGACGAAGCTCGGCGTCCCCGCGCCCATCACCGGCGTGATCCACGACATCATCTACAACGGCGCGCCGGCCCGCCACGCGATGGCCGCTCTCATGTCCCGCGCTCTGCGCTCGGAGCGTGACTAGTGACGGACGATCGGTCCGCCTCGTCCGTCGGCTCGGCTTCACGCACCCGTTCGGCTGCGCTCGGGTACGTCCTCGACGATATCTTCGTCGAGCATCGCGCGCCGTCGGGCCACCCCGAGCGACCCGCGCGTGCGCAGGCCGTGAAGGATGCGCTCGTGGCGGCGGGCATCGCGGCTCGCGGCACGCATATCGAGACCCGCGCGGCTACGGACGAGGAGCTCGCCCGCGTGCACGGCGGCGCCTACCTCGACGACCTCACGCGCACGATTCCGGGCAAGACCGGCTGGCTCGACCCCGACACGTACTTCTCCCCGAAGACGTGGGATGCGGCGCGCGCCGCCGCGGGCTCGGTCACCCAGCTCTCGCTCGACGTGATGGCGGGCAAGTACGTCCAGGGCCTCGCCGTGGTGCGGCCGCCTGGTCACCACGCGACGCGCGACCGCGCGATGGGCTTCTGCCTCCTCAACAATGTCGCGGCGGCGGCGGCGGCGGCGCGCGCGGCCGGGGCGGCCCGCGTGGCGATCGTCGACTGGGACGTCCACCACGGGAACGGGACCCAGGACATCTTCTGGGACGATCCGAGCGTCCTCTACATCTCCGCGCACCAGTTCCCCTACTACCCGGGCACGGGGGCGCCGACGGAGCTGGGGGGCGCGGAGGCGAAGGGCGCGACCTTGAACGTGGGCCTGCCCAGCGGCTCCGGCGACGTGGACTACGCGGCGGTGTTCGACCACGTGTTCGTGCCGGCGCTGACGCAGTTCAAGCCCGACCTCATCCTCGTCTCGGCGGGCTTCGATGCGTTCGAGCACGATCCGCTCGCGGGCATGCGTGTCACCCACGCCGGCTTCGCGGCGATGGCCCGGCGGCTCCGCGCCGTCGCCGAGCGCGTGGCCGGTGGTCGGCTCGTCGCCGTGCTCGAGGGTGGTTACGATCTCGACGGCCTCGCCGGCGGCATGACCGCGGTCCTCCACTCCCTCACGGCCCCTCCGGCGGCGGCCCCCGAGGCGATCGCCCCACTGCCCGTCAGCGGTAGCGTGCGTGCGGCCATCGATGCCACTCTCACCGCGCACGCCGCGGCCGGCGTGCCGATCCCCGCACCCGACCCGCGATGACCCGTCACGCCTCCGCCGCGCCCGATTCCGAGCGAACGCTCGGAAGCAGCGATGCCGAAGGGCATCGCGGTCGGGTCGATTCCGAGCGAACGCTCGGAAGCAGCGATGCCGAAGGGCATCGCGGTCGGATCGACCCTACCGGTTCTGCCTTCGGCGGGCGTTACACGCTCATTCGTCGGCTTGCGGTCGGCGGCATGGCGGAGATCTACCTCGCGCGGCAGGCGGCGATGGCAGGCTTCGAGAAGGAGGTCGTCATCAAGCGCCTCCGCCACGAGCTCGCGGATGACCCGCGTGTGGTGGAGATGTTCCTCGACGAGGCGCGCATCGGCGCCCTCCTGAACCACCCCAACATCGTCCACGTCTACGACGTCGACGAGCAGGACGGCATCCCCTACATCGCGATGGAGTACATCCTCGGCGAGGAGCTCAACGAGCTGTG
>JALHPV010000237.1 GCA_022842285.1 Kofleriaceae bacterium | reverse complement strand
GCGGGGTCGCGGCCCGGTCGTGCGCACGCGCGGCCACGGGTGGGTTCGCGGCGAGGAAGCTCGCGATGCGGTCGTTCTCCTCGGGATAGCCCGCATCCTCGAGGATGGCCCCGAGCTCGGCGGCGAAGACCTTCGCGCTCGGGTGCCGGTCCGCGGGGTCGCGCGCGAGCGCCTTCTTGCAGACGGCGTCGAGCTCGGCGGGAATGTTCGCGTTCATCTCCGACGGCGGACCGACCGCACCGGCGAGCGCCATCGCCTTCATCGCTTCGTCGCTCCCCTCGAAGAGGCGGGCGTTGGCGAGCGCTTCCCAGAGCACGACGCCGAGGGAGTACACGTCGCTGCGCCGGTCGCCCGGCTTGCCCTCGAGCCGCTCGGGCGCGATGTACCCCGGGGTCTCGGTGGCCGAAGCGAGCGCCAGAGTCACGGTGCCGTCGCCGAGGAGCTCGACCGTGCGGGGTGACAGGGTCCCGAGGACCTGACCGCCCTGGGCCTTGTGAACCAGCTCCGCAGCCTGCTCGAGCACGCGCGAAAGACCCAGCTCATCGAGTCGGACCGCGCTGTCGAGTACGCTCTGAAGCGACCGCGGTCCGGGGGGCATCGGAACGACCTTCGCGTCGCCGGGACTGGACACGTGCGAATCTTAGCAGCATGGGCGTTGCCATCTGCAACGACCCGCGGCCAACCCCCCTCAATAAGTAGTTGATCGGTGTGGGTGGCCTGGGGCACGAATCGTGCTGCCCATGCGCTCGATGTTTCGCTCTGTGGCCACGATCGCACTTCTCGGCGCTGTCGCCTGTGGCGGCGGGGCGTCGGACCTCGAGCACCCCTCCGACCGCCCCCACCAGGCCAACACCAACGTCGACTGGCGGGACCAGGTCATCTACCAGATCCTCGTCGACCGCTTCGAGAACGGGGACCCGAACAACGACATCAATGTCGCCCCGTCCGTCCCCGGTCGCTATCACGGTGGCGATTGGCAGGGGATCATCGACCGCCTCGACTATCTCGAGGAGCTCGGCGTGACCGCGCTCTGGATCTCCCCGGTCGTGAAGAACACCGAGGAGGATGCCGGGTTTGCCAGCTACCACGGCTACTGGACCCAGGACTTCCTCCGTCCCAACGCCCACTTCGGCGACATTGCCAAGCTCCGCGAGCTCGTGGATGCAGCGCATGCCAAGGGGATGCTCGTCATCCTCGACGTGGTCACGAACCACATGGGGCAGCTCTTCTATTACGACATCAACGGCAACGGGCAGCCTGATGACACGCTCAGCGGCGCCGGCTTCTCGCACACCTGCCTGCAGATCTGCATGAACAACCCGAGCGCGTGCAGCGCGGACGAGCTCAGGTACTGCGAGGACGGTTCGGGCTACCTCGAGCGCATCATCGAGTGGGATCCCGACTACGACGCTCGCGGCGTGCAGGGCTGGACGTCGCTGGGCTTCTCCGGCGACGCCGACATTCGCTTCACCGACTGGCCCGAGAGTAACCGCACCCCGCCGCCGCGCCCGCCCGAGTGGTTCGACTGGCCCGACGACAAGGCCTGGTTCGACGACCCGAGCTGGTACAACCGCAAGGGGCGCGTCTATGTCTGGTGGCGCGAGAGCGACTACTCGTCGGACTTCGTGCGCACGCAGGAGACGGTCGGCGACTTCCCGGGCGGCCTCAAGGATCTCAACACCGACAACCCCGACGTGAAGGAAGCGCTCATTCGCTCCTTCCAGTACTGGATCAAGGTCGCGGACTTCGACGGCTTCCGCATCGACACGGTGAAACACGTCGACCGGCCCGAGCTAGACCGCAACCAGCGCGGCTTCTGGGGCGACTTCACGACGGAGATCCGCAAGTACGCCCACAGCCTCGGCAAGGACAACTTCTTCATCTTCGGCGAGGGCTTCGACGGCAACGACGAGCTGATCGGCAGCTACACGTTCGGGGGCACCGATGCGAAGGGGACGTTCGGTCGGTTCGATTCGATGTTCTACTTCGCGCAGAAGTACCGCGGCGTCGATGCGGTGTTCGCGCAGGGGCAACCGACGAAGAACCTCGAGTGCCTCTACAACTCGCGCATGGGCCGCAACGGCTCTGACGCCTGGTGTAGCGCCAATGGCTACAAGCCGGGCCCGATGTACAGCGGCACGCCCCACATGGCGTCCGACGAGGGAGGCATCGGCCTCGCGCCGAACCAGGTGATGGTGAACTTCCTCGACAACCACGACCTGCCGCGCTTCCTGTTCGAGAAGAACGATCCGAACGTCCTGCGGTCCGGCCTCGCCTTCCTCATGACCTGGGACGGCATCCCGTGTGTCTACTACGGCACCGAGCAGGCCTTCGCGGGGGGCGTCGATCCGAAGAACCGCGAGGACATGTGGCGTGGCAATGCCGCGTTGAACTACCCCGGCTTCGACACGAGCAACGAGCACTTCGAGTACGTCCAGGGCCTCGTCGAGATGCGCAAGGCCAACGTCGCGCTCCGGCGCGGCGAGGTCTCGCCCCGGTGGTCGACGACGGTCGGGGGCGCGCGCCGCGATGCGGGCATCTTCGCCTTCGAGCGCGTCGCACCCGAGCAGACCGTCCTCGTCGTGATCAACGCCAGCGAGCAGCAGAGCGAGACCTGCGCCCCGCAGACCGAGGGGGGCGCGTGCCTGCAGACGAGCCTGCCGGCCGGGTCGACGTTGAAGGATCTGATGCCGGGTAACGACGGTGAGACGTTCGTGGTCCGCGGCGACGGCACGATCGCGGTCACTGTGCCCCCGCGCACGGGTCGCGTCCTGGCGCGCCAGTAAACGCTGGTTGTATGATCACCGGCGATGAGGCTCTGCAGCCGCGCGCTGTTCGCGGCGCTCGTGATCACGCTGGCACCGACGACCGTCGCGGCTCAGCGCGGTAAAGCGCCGAAGACGACGCCCAAGCCGCCGGTGCCGCCGCCGGCTCCGCCGCTCACGCCCGATCAGGAGCGCGCGGTGAAGCTCTTCGTCGAGGGGCGCGAGCTGCTCGGGAAGAAGCAGTACGACGCGGCGTGCAAGGCGTTCACCGAGAGTCAGATGCTCGATCCCGCCGTCGGGACCCAGCTGAACCTCGCGCTCTGCTACGAGGAGTGGGGCCGCACCGCGACGGCCTACCGGGCCTACGTCGAGGCCGAGCGGCTCGCGCTCGAGCGCAACGATGATCGCGCGGAGGCCGCGCGCCAGCGCATCACCTCCGTCGCCGTGCGGGTGCCGCATCTGCACGTGGTGATTCCCTCGACCGTGCCCCCCGACGCGACGTTCACCGTCGACGATGTCCCCACGGAGCGCCCCCAGCTCGCCGATCTGCTCCTCGACCCGGGTGACCACGTGATCGTCGTCAGCATCACGGGGCGCGAGCCGACGAGCACCGAGGTCGTCCTCGCCGAGGGCGAGCGGAAGGACATCACCCTGAAGGTCCCGGCCGCGCCGGTGACCACGCAGGTCGTGACCGTCACGCGCCGTCACAAGGGCAAGCTCTACGGCGGCGTGGCGCTGACCGCGGGCGGCGTCGGGCTCGTCACCGTCGCGGGGCTCGTCGCGCTCGGCGCGCGTAGCGACTACCGCTCCGTCGGTGATCGGTGCAGTGGCGGCGTGTGCAGTGACCAGGAGGCCACGGACATCACCAACAACGCGCGCGGCACGGCGAATCGGATGACGTTCGTGGCGGCCGGCGGGGCCGTGCTCGTCGGGTTGGGCGTGGTCCTGATGCTGACGAGCAAGCACACCGTCGAGGAGACGGTCGAGGTTCGGGGGGTGGCGGTCACGCCGCTGATCGCGCCCGACCTCGTGGGGCTCTCGTTCGGGGGCTCGCTGTGAAGGCCCTGGCCTTCCTCGCCCTCGCGGGCTGTGCGCAGGTGCTCGGCCTCGACGAGACGCGCTTCGAATCCGGCGGTCCCGACGCCGCGAGCGATGCCGCCGGCCCCTGCGACGAGGTCCCGGCATCGTGCATGTCGACGATCGGACGCTCGCTCTGCGGGCAGCTCTACGCGCCCGGCGGCGCTCCGATTCGCATCGAGAATGCGGCGTCGCTCCAGTGTCTGCCCAACGGTGAAGGACCGTGTCAGTTCACGGTGACCGCGATCGCCTACGATCAGTACACGACCGCCGCACCGGGGCCGGTCATCGGCTCGATCGACACGTGTGGTCGCTGGCAGATCAACGACTTCGATTCGACCGTCGCGCGGGCGGCGGTGCTGTTCGACGCGCCGAACCACATCCAGACGGCGGCGCTCGTGGACGTCGACACGGCCAGCGCGGACGCGGTGACCGGCCTGCGTTCGTATGCGGTGTCGACGGACCGGCTCGTGACGTGGGGCGGGCAGGCGGGCGTGCTGGAGGGACCGATCGCGTCGACGGGATATCTCATCGAATACCGCACCCGGGCCGGAACTCCCTCCAGGGACGTCCGGGTGACGTACAACAACGAAGGCCCGCTCACGAACCCGGTCGGGACGGCCCCGTGGGCCGTGTACTTCGATGGCACGGAGGAATTCGGGACCATCGCCACGACGTTCGATGAACCGATGCCGACCGTGCCGAGGACCGATCCGTCGGGGACCGCCCTCACCGTGATCGAAACCGAGATCGATGTGAAAGGCGTCCGCGGAGGTGCGCGGTGTACGGCGCCTGACCTACATCAGGTGCCGGGTGCGCTGATCTACGTCGCGATCCTTGGATGTTGAATGCGCTACCATTCCCGTCGATGAAGCCATGGTTTGGCGTGGTCTGCCTCGCTGCGTTCTGCGCGTGCGGCGGCACCAATGAGAACCGCACCGATGAGGGTGGGGATGGCGGCATGACGGTCGAGGCGTGCGGCAATGGCATCGTGGAAGGCCTCGAGGTCTGCGACGACAGCAACACCACGAGCGGCGATGGTTGTAGCGCCAGCTGCATGTCCGACGAGCAGTGCGGCAACGGTCTGGTCGACTCCGAGGCGGGCGAGATCTGCGATGACCTCAACGCGCTCAGCGGCGACGGTTGCGATGCGACCTGCCGCAGCGACGAGCAGTGCGGCAATGGCTTCGTCGACGGGGCCATGGGCGAGACCTGCGACGACGGCAACACCACCAGCGGTGACGGCTGCAGCGCGACCTGCCAGCTGAACGAGAACTGCGGCAACGGTGTCCCCGATGAGGGCGAGGAGTGCGATCCGGGCCTCGCGCCGCCGTGCGATCCGGATTGCACGCTACCGGTCTGCGGCGACGGCGTCGTGAACACAGCGGCCGGCGAGGAGTGCGACCAGGGTGACACCGAGAACGGCGACGGTTGCGATGCCAGCTGTCGCATCGAGGAGTGCGGCAACAATCGCGTCGAGGGCAACGAGCAGTGCGACGACGGCAACGCGGTGACCACCGACAGCTGCGCCGCATGCCGCACCGCCTTGTGTGGTGACGGCTACGTGCAGGCGGGCGTCGAGGCGTGCGACGACGCGAACGGCGTGACGACGGATGGCTGCGTGAACTGCCAGCCCGCCACGTGTGGGGATGGCAACACCCAGTCCGGCGTCGAAGCGTGCGACGACGGCAACGCCGTGACCACCGACAGCTGCGTGGCGTGTGCGGCCGCTCGCTGCGGGGATGGCTTCCCGTGGTCTGGCCAGGAGGCGTGCGATGACGGCAACTCGTCGCAGACCGATGCGTGCTTGAACAACTGCACGGCCGCGACCTGCGGCGACGGGCAGATCCGGGCGGGCGTCGAGCAGTGTGACGACTCGAACGGCTCCAACACCGATGGGTGTGTCGGATGCCAGAACGCCCGCTGCGGCGACGGTCACGTCTGGGGGGGCGTCGAGGCCTGCGACGACGCCAACAGCTCCCAGACGGACGCCTGCACGAACAGCTGCCAGGCCGCGCGCTGCGGCGACGGCCTCGTGTGGGCGGGCGTCGAGGGGTGCGATGACGCCAACGCCGTCGAGACCGATGCCTGCCGCAACAACTGTGTCGCGGCCACGTGCGGCGACACCATCGTGTGGGCGGGCGTCGAGGGTTGCGATGACGGCGTCAACTCCGAGAACGGTAACTGTCCGTACTGCCAGCCGGCGTTCTGCGGAGATGGCTACGTGAACCTCAGCGGGGGCGAAGAGTGTGACGACGCCACCAACGGCAACTGCTCCAACTGCCTGCTCCTCAATTGCGGCCCGTTCGTGTGCAAGCAGGTCCAGATCGTCGGCCCGGATGGGACGTCTACAACCCTGTTCGTCCCGGATACCTCGCTCCCCAAGTGACGTATGACGCTGTTCGCCCGTAGCCCCCAGCCCGGTACCGTCTTGCTCGGCAAGTACCGGGTCGAGGCCATGATCGGCGAGGGCGGCATGGGCACGGTGGTGCGGGCGCGGCACATCGATCTCGACGAGCCGGTCGCGATCAAGATCCTCCTGCCCGAGCTCCACGAGCGGAAGGACATCGTCGAGCGCTTCATGCGCGAGGCGCGCTCGGCGGTGAAGCTGAAGGGCCCGCACGTCGCGCGCGTCCTCGACGTCGGTCGCTTCGAGACCGGGCTGCCGTACATCGTGATGGAGTACCTCGCCGGCACGGACCTCAACACGGTCGTGAAGGCGATGGGCCCGCAGCCGTCGATGATCGTCGCCGACCTGATGCTCCAGGCCTGCGACGCGATCGGCGAGGCCCACTCGCTCGGCATCATTCATCGCGACATCAAGGCGTCGAACTTCTTCGTCCTCGAGGGCGAGCCGCCGATCCTGAAGGTGCTCGACTTCGGTATCGCCTCCGCCCCCGAAGGCGCGAGCGATCTGACGACGACCCAGTCCGTGATGGGGACGCCCGCGTACATGGCGCCGGAGCAGATGCGCTCCACGCGCGCGGCCGATGCCCGCAGTGACATCTGGTCGATCGGCGTCGTGCTCTACGAGCTCCTCGAAGGCGATCGCCCTTTCCGCTCCGAGAGCTACCCCGAGCTCTGCTTGAAGGTCGCCATGGACCCGCCGCTCCCGTTCTCCCGCCCCGTGGATCCAGGCCTCCAGGCCTTGGTGTGGCGGTGCCTGACGAAGTCCGTCGACGAGCGCTTCCAGACGATCGCCGACCTCGCCTTCGCGCTCGCGCCGTTCTCGAGCGACGTCATGCGCGCGCGCACCATCGCGGACCGCTGCGCATCCTTCGCGGCCCGGCGCCCCTCGCTCGCGCCCGGCCAGTTCCGCCGCAGCTCGCCGATGGTCGTCGCCGCCACGCCGACGCCCACCGGTCAGCCTCCGTCATCGCCACCGAGTGGCAACTGGGCCGAGCGCCCAGCGACGCCGTACCCAGTCCATCGCGACTCCAGTGACCCCGGTTCCCTCGACGTGAGCATGGAGGTCGTCGAGTCACGCCCCGCCGCCGGGATGGCCGTCCCGCAGCTGACGCCCATTCCACCGCTGGTCCCCGCCGCGGCGGCCCCCACCGTGCTCGGCTTCCCGACGCCCATCCCCGCGCCTGCGGTCAAGACGCCGACGAGCATCAGCACCGGCCAGGGTGAGGTCACCCCCGTCGCCCACATGGCCGTGGCCGCGCCGCGCTCGTCCAGCCGCCGCCTCGTCGTCATCGGGATGTCGCTCGTCACCGTCCTCGCGCTCGCCGGCGGTGCCTTCGTTGTCCTCGGCACCAAGGCGAACGACACCCACGCCGTCGGTGCGCCCGACGAGATCGCTCCGCCGCCTGCCGGCTCGGGTGCTGCGCCCGTCGAGACGCGCACGGCGAACCCCGCGACGGGCGGTCAGGACATCGGCCGCGTTGCCCCGCCGCCGCTTCCCACCAAGGTCGAGCCGCCTGCGATCGCTGACACGATGCCGAAGACCGATCTGAAGGCATCACCCGAGGTCACGAAGGTCGAGCCCGAGGTGACGACGACGAAGCCCGAGGTGACGAAGGTCGAGCCGACGACGAAGCCCGAGGTGACGAAGGTCGAGCCGAAGGCGAAGAAGGATCCCAAGAAGGATCCGAAGAAGGATCCGAAGAAGGATCCCAAGCAGGATCCGAAGCAGGATCCCAAGCAGGTGCCGGCAGCGACGGAGTGCCCGCCGTCCGATCCGTTCTGCCGCCGCTGACGCTGCGAAAGGCAACGCCCCTGCCAGGTGGGATGGTGTAGGTAGGCGATTGGATTGGGTAGGCGAGTGGCATGGGACAGGCACTCCGGCGGCCCATGCGTCGACTCGGTGTTGCGGTTCTGGTCGCGGGCTGTGCGGCTGCCGGTGAAGGTGGCTCGGACGCGGGCCTGGCGGAGCAGCCGCTCGTTGGCGTCGATGGCAGCACGGACGGGGCGGATCGGAGCTGCCACATCGTGCTGCGCGAGCTCGGGAGGAACTGGACCGGGGCCACGTGGGAGAGCGTTCCGAGCAGCAGCGGCTCGGCCGTGTGGGTGATGCAGGGAACGCTCGAGATCTCGGAAGCGGCCGCGGCGGAAGGCCTGGTGCCACATGCGCTGTACCGGCTGGGCAGCGGGCAGTGGACGGCGGTGGCGGGCGAGCCGAGCCCGGCCGAAGCGACGCCGGGGTTCGCGCGGTTCACGGTGCGCCTCGTCGATGGCTTGCCGGGGCCGGGCTGGAGCGGGTCGGCGATCGCGAATGCGAAGGTGCAGGTCGCGCCGTTTCTCGCGCTGCCGCAGGGGGGACGGCTGTTCGACCACAATCGGAATCCGAGCGACTTCGACGACTACGTCCTGACGTCGCCCGACTTCGTGGTGCGGCGCGATCCGGCCGTGTGTCAGCCGCCGGCGGGACCGCAGCGGGCGCGCCTCGTGTTCGCGGCCGACTACTCGGAGCGGCGCGAAGGCGTGATCGCGCCGGGCGGTGAGCTGGCCATCGTCTACGACACGAACCGCCTCACGACCTGCCGCCACTCGCGCGGCGGCAGCCCGCTGTGGGAGATGACGGCGCACGTGCAGTTCGAGACGGGCGCGGGGCCGATCAAGCGGACGGCGAGCGTGCGCGATGCGGCGGCGACGATGGCGGTGCCTCCGACGGCGACGGGCGTGACGATCTGGTTCGAGAACACGAGCGCCAGCGGCTGTCAGGCGTGGGATTCGAATCTGGGCGCGAACTATCACTGGGATGCCGCGCGGCCGCCGCAGTGGATGGGCGAGGCGCGTAGCCTCATCACGCGCGGTGCGAGCGATCCGTGTGATGGCGGCGTGCCGTCGCAGAATGGCTTCTCGTTCGACACGTGGGCGCGGCAGCGCGCGGCGATCACGAATCTCTGCTTCCAGGTGTACGAGCCGAACGTCACGGATCGCGACGACCCGGACCTATGGCAGAAGCTCGACGTCAGCCTGCGCTATCGCTACGCCGGCGAGACGGCCTGGCGGCAGAAGCCGATCAACCTCGACCGGCGCGTCGGCAACAACGCTCGTTTCGCGGCGAGCTGGCGCGACATGGATCCGTTCAAGCCGTACACGTGCCCGCCCGTGCAGCCACGTCGCTCGGCGGATGGCCAGTACGTCTCGCTCGACGTCGAGTACTACCTGGTCGTGAACGGCGGCGAGCTGCGCCCGGCGCCGGGGGCCGCGTACGTTGGCAACTTCCTCGACTACCTGCACGATCCCTGGCGCGACTCGAATTGTGACTGAGCCACACTGACGCAGGTGGCACGGCGGCCTGCTCGTTCGAGCAGACATGCCTCGAAACAGCGCGCTCACGTCACATCCCGTTTCCCCCCGTTCCCTGCACCGGTGGCGCGCGCGCTAGCATCGCAGCGCGATGACCGAGTCCGTGATGAAGCGCATCGTGGCGGCACGTGCGCTCAACACGGTCGGACGCGCGATCATCACCGCGACCGTCTTCTACGAGCTCTATCACCGGAGCGGTGATCCCCTCGTGCTGTCGGGGATTGGCCTCGTGCAGGTCATCCCCGTCGTGCTCCTCTTCGTGCCTGCGGGGGCGCTGGTCGATCGGCGCGATCGCCGCATGCTCGCCACCACGGCCGCAACGGTCACCGGGGTCCTGGGCGTCGGACTCGCGACGCTGTCCGCGATCGATGCGCCCATCTGGTCCTTCCTCGCGCTCCTGTTCGTGCAGGGCTGCATGACCTCCGTACACGCCCCCGCGGCGTCGTCGCTCTTCCCTATGCTGCTGCCGCGCGAGCAACTGGAGCGATCGAACCGCATCATGTCGACCTTCTCCGAGCTCGCGCAGATCGGCGGCCCGGCCCTGGCGGGGCTCGGGATGGCCGTCTTCGATTACCACTGGGTCTACGCCGTGGTCGGCATCACCGGCATCGTCTCCGGCTCCCTCTACCGCTCGCTCCCCGCGGTCCCGATTCCCGTCGCCTCCGCCACCGCGAACACCCGCAAGGACTGGCGCGTCGGCCTGCGCTTCATCTTCCGCAGCAAGCTCCTCTTGCCCGCCCTCACTCTCGACATGTTCGCGGTCCTCTTCGCCGGCGTCATCGCGCTCCTCCCGGCCGTCGCCAGCGACCTCCTCGGCACGGGAGCGATCGGCTACGGCTTCCTGCGTGCGGCTCAGTCCGTCGGCGCGGTGGCGATGGCCATCATCGGTGGCCGCCTCCCGCCCTGGCAGCGACCGGGCCGCGTCCTCCTGATCGTCGTCGCCCTCTTCGGCCTCGCCACCATCGGCATCGGCTTCTCGCGCTCCCTGCCGCTCACCATCCTCCTCCTCGTCATCTGCGGCGCGCTCGACAACATCAGCGTCGTCATCCGCCTCACCCTCGAACAGCTCGTCGTGCCCGACTCGATCCGCGGCCGTGTCGGTGCCGTGCACTACGTCTTCATCGGCATGTCGAACGAGCTCGGCGGGGCGGAGAGCGGCCTCGCGGCCCGCCTCCTCGGCGTGGCCCCGGCCATCATCGCCGGTGGCGCCGTCGCCACGGTCGTCGTGGGCGTCGTCGCGCTCGTGTTCCCGGCGCTGTCGCGCATGCCGCCGCTTGCACAGCTGACGCCCGAAGCCGACGATACGACATGACCCGGCCGGTGGTGGTCGCGCTGGCGGTGGCGGCGATCACGCTCGTCGCGTCCCTGGCCGCGCCGCGCCGGCCCATCAGTGGCGACACCCTCCCCACACGGTACGGCGGGCTCGTGCTGGCCTGCACGGGGAGCTTCGATCTCCGGCGCGTCGAGTGGATCGCGGATCACGCGAAGCCCTACTGGGCGCGCTCGACCCGCGACGAGCTCGTCTCGGTCTACGGGCCCGCGCCCGCCGTCGTCGCAGGGCTCGCCTTCCTCGGTGTGGAGTCCGTGACGCCCGACGAGGTGCAGCAGCGGGGGCGCTTCGTCGCCGCCGGCCTCGTCGCGCTGGCCGCGGCCCTGCTCGCTCTCTCGATGCGCCGCGGTTGGTTCGCGCTGGTCGCCGCCCTGTCGTTCGCGGGGGCCGCGACCCTCGGGCAAGCGCTGTGGCAGCAGTCCGTGAGCTTGCCGCTGCTGGTGGGCGCGCTGGCAGCCTGTGCGGCGCGAGATCGCCGTCCCCGCGTGGCGTGGTGCGCGCCGGCGTTGCTCACGGCCGCGGTGTTGATCCGGCCCGCCATCGCCCCGCTGGGGCTCG
>JALHPV010000236.1 GCA_022842285.1 Kofleriaceae bacterium | reverse complement strand
TCGCGATCGAAGCTCATGGCGCCGAGCAAGATGCGATCGAGCTCGATGGGGAGATCGGGGCGGAGCTGCGAGGGCGGCGGGAGGTGCGGCCAGTTCTCGACGCCGAGGTGCGCGAGCGCGGCGAGGTCGAGGTTCACGGCATGGCCGGAGAGGATCTCGAAGCCGACGGCGCCGGTGGAGTAGACGTCGGCGCGCACGTCGACCTTCTCGCCCACGCGTTGCTCGGGCGCCATCATCGACGGCGTCCCCTTGGTCTCGCCCTGCACCGTCATGTGCGTCTGCGTGGCGGCCTTCGCGATCCCGAAGTCGACGACCTTCACGCCCCCCTGGCGCGAGACGAGGACGTTCGCGCTCTTCACGTCGCGGTGGATGACGCTGAGCGGGGTCCCATCAGGGGCGAGCGCGGTGTGCGCAGCGGTGAGGCCGTCGCACACGCGGCAGAGGATACCGAGCCCGACGTTGATGGGCACCGGGCGCTGGCCGGCGCGCGCCGACGCGAGCAAGCGCTCGAGGTCGACGCCCTCGACGTACTCCATCACGATGACGAAGTCGTTGCCGATCTTGCCGAGGTCCTGGATGGCGACGACGTTCGGGTGCGCGATGCGGGCGGCGAGGCGCGCCTCGTCGAGGAAATGCTCGACCGCGCGCGCGTTGCGAGCGAGGTGCGGGTGCATGACCTTCACCGCCACGAGCTTCTCGAACCCGGCCTCGCCCTTCGCCCGCGAGAGATAGACGTCGGCCATGCCGCCCGAGCCGAGGCGGCGGATGACCTCCCAGCGGCCGATCATGGTGCCCGGGCCGATGTCGGCGGGCGCGGCGATCGATGCCTCGCCCGAGCCAAAGCCCCCGGCGGGCACGGGGGGGAGCGAGTCGCTCGGCTTCGTCTCGATGGAGCGCACCGATGGGCGATTCGCCGGCCCCATGCCGGGCTGGGTCTGCGCGGCCTTGCGTACCTCCTTCTTCGCCGCCGAGCCCATCATGAGTCCGATGATCATGACGATGAGGCCGAGTCCGGCCGCGCCCGCACCCGCACCGACGATGGCGATGGGGAGCTGCGCCTTGATCTCGGGGATCGCCACGACGATCTTTGCCTCGGGCAGCGAGGGGAGCGGGCGCGCTTCGGACTTCACACCGGCGGCGACGTCGCTGCCGATCGGCACCGTGTCGCCCATGAGCTCGAAGTGCCCGTCGATCTTCGCGGCCGCGAGGCGATCGAGGGCGTCCTTGATCGAGACCGTGCGGCTGACGGCGATGTAGCCCGGGCGGCCCTGTGGGACACCTTCCGTCACGACGGGCGGCGGCTCGACGTTCACCACCTCGAGCAACATCACGTCCGTACCCACGAGCTTGATGCGGCTCTCCGGCGTGCCCGCGTGATCGGCGGGCGACTTGCCGTCTGGCTGGACGAGAAAGGTGACGCGCTTGCCGTCGATGATCGAGCCCATCTCGTCGATCTCCGAGCCGGTCGGCTGCCAGTTGAGCTCGCCGCGCTCGAGCGCGTCCTTCGCCGTGTCCTTGTCGCCGCCGACGGCGGAGCGTACGGGGAGCTGCGTGGCGAGCGACGTCGCGCGCTCCTTCACCTTGCCGCGCTCGCTCTTGAGATCGCCGTCGAGACGCACGAGCGCCTCCGTCATCGCCGTCGTCTGCTCGGGCTTCATCCCGCCCGTGGCCTTGCGCGTGAACGCGAACCCGAGGGCGCCACCGCCCGCCGCGATCAAGATCGCACCGAGGGCGACCGCGCCTCTACCCACGCTTGCCTCCGAACTTGTCCGCTTGGGGCCCCGCCGGCGCATTGGCATCGACGCCGACCTTCACCTCGTTCGCACCGGCCTTGATCGTGATCTCCTGCGTGATCGGCGTCTGGCTCCGGGTGCTCCACGCCTTCAGCGTGTACTTGCCGGGCTTCAGCCGCTTGAAGGCGAAGTTGCCGTCCTGGTCGGTGACGACGTACGAGGGCGCAGACACGACCGCGATGAACGCGCTCATGTTCGCGTGCAGGTTGCAGCCGAGGCGAATGAAGCCTTCCTTGTTGAACGTGTACTGGCGCGCCTCGCCGGCCTTGTAGAGCCCGAGGTCGAACGCCGCGAGCTGCGACGTCGAGAACACGTTGTGGAAGACCGTGTCGAAGTTGGGGAACGAGATGGTCGAGCCGACGGAGACTGCGACGAGGCTCGGCATGAACTCGCGGCCGCGCTGCTCGATGACGACCTGCTTCGGCGTACGCGGCTTCCACTTGCCGCTCGTGGGCTCGAGCGTGATGAGGCCGTACGCCCCTCCCGCCTTGCCGCCGACCGCCATCGTGCCGGTCAGCGTCCCGATCTCCTTCTTGGGTGGCGGCGGGACGTTGTCGGCCTCGTCCTCCGCTTCGGAGTTGCCGGCGACGGCGGGCTGGGGTGGCGCCGCGGTGTCAACCTTGATGGTCGGCGTGGTCACACGCGGCGGGGCGCCCTCGCGATAGATCGGTGCGATCGGGGCGAGCGCCTCGGGCCCCGTCAGGATCTCGGCCGTAGAGAAGAGCTGCTCGGCGAGGTTCTTGTTGCCCTTCTGGAGCTGAGCCTCGGCCTTCTCGAGCTGGTCGGCGGCCTCGCGCAGGCTGAGCGCACGCTCGATCGTCGGCGTCGTGGGCCCCGTGGGGCGTGCGGGGGTGGCGGCGTCTGCCACCACCACGGGCGCCGCCGAGCCTGGCTGGGTCTCCGGCGTCGTGGACGCGGGGGACTTCGACGAGCACGCGGCCGTGGCGACGAGCAGCAGCACCGAAACCTTCATCGCCGCGTATTATTACGCGCCGCTGGCCGGCTCAGATCATTTCCGGGCCGGCTTCTTGTGCCGGGCGTGTGCTAGCTTGCGCCACATAACCTCATGGTGTTCGGGCTGTTCTCCAAGGAAAAGGCGCTCCAGAAGACGGTCGAGCGCGCCACCAACAAGCTCGCGCAGCACGTCGATCGGCAAGCCGCGCTCGACAGCCTCGCCGAGCAGTCGTCCGACGAGGCCTACCTCGGCCTCTGCAAGCGCTTCAGCATCACCAGCTCCAAGGCGGTCGAGGACGAGCAGGAGAAGCACTGGGTCGTCCAGGTGCTCGCCAACAAGGGCGCCATCGTCCTGCCGGCCCTCATCAAGTACATGAAGTCGTCGGAGCAGCTCGGCTTCGCCCTTCAGGTGCTCGAGCAGGTCGCCGACCACGACAAGGTCCTCGAGATCGTCGACCAGCTCTTCGCACTCGAGACGCCCGGCTACGTCCGCATGCCGGATAAGCGCATCGACCTGCTCCGCTGGTTCTCCGAGTGGAAGGGCGGCACCGACACCGAGGTCGTGTCGCGCATCGCCCCGTACGTGACCGACTTCGACGAGAACTCGCGCTTCTCGGCCATCGAGGGCATGGCCACCAAGGCGCCGCACCTGATCGCGCCGCCCCTCATCGCCGCGCTGCTGCGGCCGGAGGAAGAGTCGGGTCGCATCAAGCGCACCATCGTCGAGGTGCTCGCCCGGTCGAAGGCTCCCCTCGGCGACAAGGCCGATCAGGTCGCCGCCGCGATCGCCGGCGGCGGTCCGCTCGCCTACGACTTCACCGTCGCCGACGGCATCGTCCAGAAGACCTGAGCGCGGCGGGGATCGCCGACGGCCTCGCACGGGTCGGAGTCCCCGGCCGGCATACCCGGCGCATACCTGTCGGCTCGGGCGCCCCCAGGTGTTACTCGGCGGATGCAACTCGTTCGTTCGCTTGTCTTTGTGACGAGCCTGGCCGCGGTCGCCCTCTCGGCGCGCCCGGCCGGTGCTGTCTGCGTCGGAGGGCAGCCCGACGGCCTGGTCGCCCCCACCGAGGATTGTGACGACAACAACGGAACGGCTGGTGATGGCTGCAGCCCCACGTGCACCATCGAGGGTGAGTTCACCTGCGGTCGCGCGATCAACTACGAGACCCTCGACATCGTCGACTTCCCCGGTTCGACCGCGGCCTGGACGCTGACGCCCGACGATCTCTCAGGTCTGCAGACCGTCAACACGGCCCGGCCCACCTTCGCGATCTTCGGCCAGGACGCACAGCGCGGCACCTACCAGGTCCGCATGCAGGTCGCGACCGCGGCCGACGACGACTTCATCGGGCTGTCGTTTGGCTTCCAGGACGGAGACCAGACCAACCCGAACGCGAACTACCTCGTGATGGACTGGAAGCAGTTCCTCCAGAGCGGGGTCGGTCCGGGCCTGCGCCTCGCCCACGTGCGTGGCATCCCGGCGGCGGTCGATCACATTGGGCACGGCATCCCGCAGCGGACCTGTACGAACCCCACCACGTCGTGCGTGACGCAGCTAGCGAATGCCCGCACCCGCGGCACGGCGCCCTGGGCCGATAACGCGACCTACGATGCCTTCGTCACCTATCGCGCCGATCGCCTCGAGATCCGGATCAACGACACCCTCGAGTTCGCGCTGTCCCCGAGCGACTTCCCCGGCCAGTTCCCGGGCAACGTGTTCCCGCCCGGCCAGATCGGCTTCTATCTCCTCTCGCAGGAGCAGGTTCGCTACACGAACCTCGTCCCGTTCGGGCCGTCGCCGTGCAACGTCACGTCGCTGAGCCCGGCCACGACGAGCGTCGCGGTCGGTACGCCCAGTGTGACGGTGCCGGTGGCGCCGCTGCTCGTCGATGCGAATGACGAGCTCGCGCCCGCAAGCGTCGCGGTGACGAGCATCACCGGTGGCGGCACGGCCACCGTCAGCGCGACGGGGGCGATCACCTTCGTTCCGCAGAACCCCGCCGTCGCGGGCACCTACGTCCTCGCGGTGTACGCGTGTGACGACGCCACGCCGGTGCCGGACTGCGACACGACGACCGTCACGATCAACTACGTGCCGGACTCGGACGGTGACGGGGTCATCGACACCGTCGATCTCGACGACGATGACGACGGCATCCTCGACACCATGGAAGGCGCGGTCGACACCGACGGTGACGGCACGCCGGATCGACTCGATCTCGACAGCGATGGCGACGGCATCTCCGACGTCGTCGAGGGCTCGTCGGGGTGCCCCGACACCGCGCCGCGCAACGGCCGGTGTGATGGTCCCGATGCGAACAACGATGGCGTGGTCGACACCGCGACCATGCCGGCCGCCGACACCGACGGCGATGGTGCGCCGGACTTCCGCGATCTCGACACCGACAACGACGGCATCCCCGACCGCGCGGAGGGCCCGAACAGCCTCACCCAGCCGCCCGCCGACACCGACGGTGACGGCATCGCCGACTTCCGCGATCTCGACACCGACAACGACGGCCTCGTCGATACGATCGAAGGCGGCAGCGGCTGCGCCGACGCGAACCAGAACGCGGTGTGCGATGGCCCCGACATGGATGGCGATGGCATCGCCGATTCCATCGATGATTCGCCCACGTTTGGCGACTCCATGCCGACGGTGCCCACGAACACCGACGGTCAGGGACCGCCCGACTACCGCGATCTCGACAGCGACAACGATGGCCAGCCCGACACGACCGAGAGCGGCTGCGTCGACACCACGCCGGCGAACGATCGCTGCGACGGCCCCGACACGGATGCTGACGGCGTCGTCGACGCGGAGGATGGCTTCGTCGGTCACGGCGTCTCGCGCGATCTCGACAACGATGGCGTGAACGACGCCGACGACCTCGATGACGACAACGACGGCATCCCGGATGCGGCCGAGGGCAATGGCGCCGTCGATACCGATGGCGATGGCGTGCCCGACACGCGCGACCTCGACAGCGACAACGACGGGTACCCCGACGTGGCCGAAGCGGGTCACGGCGGGGCGGACGCGAACTTCGACGGCATCCTCGACTGTGTGGCGGTCGGGGCGAACGGCCTCTGCGATGCACTCGAGACGGCCCCTGACAGCGGGACCGCGATCGCCGCGCCCGTCGACACGGATGGCGACGGCACGGCTGACTTCCGCGACCTCGATAGCGATGGCGACCTGATCTCCGATCGCGCCGAGAACGGCACGGCGTGCACCGATACGCCGGTGAATGGTCGCTGCGACGGCGCCGACGGCGATCGCGATGGTGTCGTCGACTCGGCGGATCCGACGATGGGCTTTGGCGTGGGCGGCAACGGCTACGGCGAAGCTCCGGACACTGACGGCGACGGCGTGCCGGACTTCCGCGACCTCGACACCGACAACGACGGCATCCCCGACGCGCTCGAGGGAGGGGGGGCGCTGACGGCCGAGGCTCCCGACACCGATGGCGATGGCGCACCGGACTTCCGCGACCTCGACACCGACAACGACGGTCGCTTCGATACGATCGAGGGTGGCAGCGGCTGCACCGATCGCGATGGCAACGCGGTCTGCGACGGCCCCGACGGTGATGGCGACGGCATCGTCGACAGCATCGATGACACCGCTGGCTTCGGCGACATGCCCGGGACCGAGCCGCCGAACACCGATGGTGCGGACGAGCCGGACTACCGCGATCCGGACTCCAACAACGACGGGAGCCCCGATGCGGTCGACAGCGGCTGCACCGATGCAGCGCCGATGGACGGCCGGTGCGACGGCCCCGACGCCGACGGCGATGGCGTCGTCGATGCCGAGGACGGCTTCGATGGCTTCGGGGTGCTCTCCGACGCCGACGGCGATGGTGTCAGCGATGCGCTCGACCTCGATGACGACAACGACGGCATCCCGGATGCAACCGAGGGCGATGGTGCCGTCGACACCGATGGTGACGGCACGCCCGACTCGTTCGACCTCGACAGCGACAACGATGGCTACCCGGATGTGGCCGAGGCCGGTCATGCTGGTGCGGACGAGAACCGGGATGGCCGCGTCGACTGCCTCGCCGTCGGGACGAACGGTCTGTGCGACGCGCTCGAGACGGCCGCCGACAGCGGCATGGCGAGCACCGCCCCGATCGACACCGACGATGACACCGTCGCGGACTTCCGCGACCTCGACAGCGATGACGACGGGCTCGGCGATCGCCAGGAGAACGGCACCGACTGTGCCGACACGCCCGCCAACGGCGTCTGCGACGACGCAGACAGCTGGATCGGCTACGGCACCGCGCCCGACACCGACGGCGACGGCACGCCCGACTACCGCGATCGCGACAGCGATGGCGATGGTCTCGATGACGTCGACGAGGGTGGCAACGGCGATGGCGATGCGGACGGGGACGGCAAGCTCGACGGCGGTGACGCGGATGGTGACGGCATCGTCGACAGCATCGACAGCGAGCCCGGCATGTTCGGCGGCATCGGCGGCACGCCGCCGGACACGGATGGCGACGGCACGTTCGACTACCGCGACCTCGACAGTGACAACGACGGCATCAACGATGGCATCGGCGTGCAGGGCGGTGGCTGCTCCACCTCCGGAAACGGTGGCTCGTTCGGCGTGCTGGCCGTGGCCCTCGCGATGCTCCTCGCTCGGCGGCGCCGCGCAGCGGTGCTCGTGGCGGCGGCGGCGACCGCCCCGGCCGTCGCCCATGCCCAAGCGGTGAGCTCCACGTACAACGCGGAGCGCTTCCAGCTCACCGGTCACCGCGACGGCATCCTCGGCGTCGAGTGGGCCGGCGCCGAAGGCCACCTGACGCTCGATGCCGGCCTCTGGCTCGGATACGCCAACGATCCGGTCAACCTCTATCAACAGAGCAGCGGCGATCGGGTCGGCTCCCTCGTCGCGAACCGCGTCGGTGGCGACCTCGTCGGCGCGATCCGCCTCTGGTCTCGCCTCGAGCTCGGCCTCGGCGCTCCGCTCATCGTGTCGCAGTCCGACGATCTCGGCTCGATCATGCCGGTCGGCGGCGAGAGCCTCTCGGGCTTCGGGCTCGGAGACCTCCGCCTCATGCCCAAGGTCGTGCTGGTGCGCCCGACGAAGGGGGTCGCGATCGCGGTGATGGCCACCATCGGCCTGCCGACGTCGACGAGCGATGACTACGGCGGTGATGACGGCGTGACCGTCAGCCCGACGCTCGCCGTGTCGGCGGGGCGAGCGGTCGGCGCGCGGGCATCACTGAATGTCGGCTACCGGATGCGGCCCGAGGCGCGCTCGCTCGATCTCGTGGTGGACGACGAGATCTTCGGCGCGCTCGGCGTGGGCTACCGCTTCACCAACTCGCTCGAGCTCGACGCGAGCTTCGATGTCGCCACCGCCCGCGATGACATGTTCGGGTCGTTCAACCGCAACGCGGCAGAGGTCCGGGCGGGTGTGGGCTTCGACGTGGTGTCCCAGGTGCGCCTCTTCGCCGCCGGTGGCATCGGCGTCGCCGAGGGCTTCGGCACGCCCGACTGGCGCGTCCTCGCCGGCGTCCGCGTCGGAACCAAGGACGAGCCGCCCGCGCGGCGAGTGGCGGTGACGCCGACGCCCATCACGCCCGAGCCCGTCGTGGACCTGGATCCGGATCGCGACGGCCTCCTCGGCGAGGCCGACGCGTGTCCGAACGAGCCCGAGGACTTCGACGACTTCGAAGACACGGGCTGCCCCGATCCCGACAACGACGGAGACACGGTCCTCGACGCCGCCGACCAGTGCCGCGACGTCTTCGGCGTGGTCGTGATGCAGGGCTGCCCCGATCCCGACCGCGATGGTGACACCGTGGTGGATCGCATCGACAACTGCCCGGACGAGCCCGGCCTCGTCGATCGCCAGGGCTGCAAGCAGGAGCAGCTCGTCAAGATCGTCGATGGCAAGCTCGAGATCCTCGACATCGTCTACTTCGCCCTCAACAAGGCGAAGATCCAGAAGCGGTCCTTCAAGGTCCTGACCGCCGTCGCCGACGTGCTGAAGGCGCACCCGGAGATCACGAAGATCCGCATCGAGGGTCACACCGACAGCCAGGGCAATGACGCCTACAACAAGAAGCTCTCGCAGTCGCGCGCGGAGGCCGTGATGAAGTTCCTCGTGAAGACGGGGGTCGCGGCGGACCGGCTCGAGGCCCTGGGCTTTGGCGAGGAGCAGCCCAAGGCCACGAACGACACGAAGGACGGCCGGGCCATCAACCGTCGCGTCGAGTTCGTGATCACCGGCGGTGCGGGCGTGAAGGTCGACGCGACCGGGCCCGATGCCGAAACGCGAGAGCAGTAGGCCGCGAACTGTCTCGAAGGACCAATCCCAACCGAGGGGGCCCCTACTCCTCGTGGCTCACGCGGTTGGGGTTGGTTCTTCATCGTTCCAAGCGGTCCGGCACGCCCACCCTCGAAGCAGGTTCAGAGGTGAGGCTCGCGGCGTCGGCGTGGACCGCTTTCCGTCGCAGTAGTTGTGCTACCTAGGGGGCCGTGCCGCGCCGCAAAGATCTGGAGTCGGTGCTGATTATCGGGTCGGGGCCGATCGTGATCGGACAGGCCTGCGAGTTCGACTACTCGGGGACCCAGGCCTGCAAGGCGCTCCGGGAGGAGGGCCTGCGAGTCGTCCTGATCAACTCGAATCCGGCCACCATCATGACCGACCCCGAGCTCGCGGACGCGACCTACGTCGAGCCGCTGACGGTCGAGGTCCTGGACAAGGTCCTCGAGCGCGAGAAGGTCAGCGCCGTGCTGCCGACGCTCGGGGGGCAAACGGGCCTGAACCTCGCGATGGCGGCGAGCAAGGCGGGCATCCTCAAGAAGCACAACGTCGAGCTGCTCGGCGCGACGGTCGAGACCATCGAGATGGCCGAGGACCGCGAGCTGTTCAAGCAGGCGATGGCGCGCATCGGGCTCTCGTGTCCGGTGTCGAAGCTCGTGACCTCCGTCGAGGAGGCGCGCGGGGCCATCGACGAGATCGGCTTCCCGGCGATCTTGCGGCCGTCGTTCACGATGGGCGGCTCGGGCGGTGGCATCGCCTACAACCGCAGCGAGCTCGATCGCATGGTGCAGTTCGGACTCGACCAGTCCCCGGTGCACTCGATCCTCATCGAGCAGAGCGTCCTCGGCTGGAAGGAGTTCGAGCTCGAGGTCGTGCGCGACAAGAACGACAACGCGGTGATTGTCTGTTCGATCGAGAACCTGGACCCGATGGGCGTGCACACGGGCGACTCGATCACGGTCGCGCCCGCGATGACCTTGACCGACAAGGAATATCAGCGCATGCGCGACGCCTCGATCGCCGTACTCCGCGAGGTGGGCGTCACGACGGGCGGCAGCAACGTCCAGTGGGCCGTCGATCCGGCCACGGGGCGCATGCTCGTGATCGAGATGAACCCGCGCGTGTCGCGCAGCTCCGCGCTGGCATCGAAGGCGACGGGATTCCCCATCGCGAAGATCGCCGCCAAGCTCGCCATCGGCTACACGCTCGACGAGCTCGACAACGACATCACGAAGGTCACGCCCGCATCGTTCGAGCCGACCATCGACTACGTGGTCGTGAAGTGGCCGCGCTTCGCGTTCGAGAAGTTCCCGTCGGCGTCGCCCACCCTGGGGCCGCAGATGAAGAGCGTCGGCGAGGCGATGTCGATCGGACGCACGTTCCGGGAGGCGCTGGGGAAAGCGATTCGCTCGCTCGAGACGGGCCGCGCCGGCTTCGATGGCGAGCGGAGGCTCGCCAGCAGCGCGGCCGAAGGGCAGCGCGGTTCGATCGATATCGACGCCACCGTGGACCTCGCCGAGCTCGAGCGCGCGATGGCCACGCCCTCGCCGGACCGGCTGTTCCAGGTCGCGCGCGCCTTTCACAAGGGGCTCACGCTGGAGCGCGCGCACGAGCTGACGCGCATCGACCCCTGGTTCCTCCACCACGTGCAATCGATCGTGCAGACCGAGCAGCTGCTCGTGAACACCACCGCCGTGCTGACGAGCGGTGAGGACCTGCGACGCGTGAAGCGCCTGGGCATATCGGATCGGCGCATCGCGAAGCTCGTCGGCACCGACGAGGCCACGGTGCGCAAGGCGCGCTGGGACGCCGGCGTTCATCCCGTCTACAAGCGCGTCGACACCTGCGCCGCCGAGTACGAATCGCAGACCCCGTACCTGTACTCCTCGTACGAGGACGAGTGCGAGTCGCGCCCGACGACGAACCGCAAGGTGATGATCCTCGGCGGCGGCCCGAACCGCATCGGTCAGGGCATCGAGTTCGACTACTGCTGCGTCCACGCGGCCATGGCCCTCCGCGAGATCGGCATCGAGTCGATCATGGTCAACTGCAACCCCGAGACGGTCTCGACGGACTACGACACCTCGGACCGCCTCTACTTCGAGCCGCTGACTCTCGAGGACGTCCTCGAGATCTGCCACCTCGAGAAGCCGTGGGGCGTGATCGTACAGTTCGGGGGCCAGACCCCGCTGAAGCTCGCCGTCGCGCTCGAGCAGGCGGGCGTGCCCATCATCGGGACCTCCGCCGATGCCATCGATCGGGCGGAGGACCGCGAGCGCTTCGGCGAGGTCATGACCAAGCTCGGGCTCCGGGCCCCCCGGTGGGGCATCGCGCGCAGCCTCGAGGAAGCGCGGCGGGTCGCGGCCGAGATCGGGTTCCCGGTCATGGTGCGGCCGAGCTACGTGCTCGGCGGGCGCGCGATGGAGCGCGTCTACGACGCCAAGGGCCTCGAGTAATACTTCGATCGCTACGGCCTCCTT
>JALHPV010000235.1 GCA_022842285.1 Kofleriaceae bacterium | reverse complement strand
CGCCAATCCATCGGTGCGACACGCCGGGGTCGACTGGCGGCCCTGCGAGTCTCGTTCGGGCTCGTTCGAGCGCGGCCCGGAATCTCTTGACGCCAAGACCCCGGGTTTGCGGGGGTGTCGCAGGGGTCGGACCCCTGCGACACTCGACCGGGCAGCCCTAGTTGGGGAGCCCCCAGGCGGGCGCCAGGGCCGCGTACTCGGCCTTCGGCAGGAGCACGTAGACCGGGTTCGCGTCGCGGGTCAGCCAGGTCATGAGGCCGCGCAGGGTGTCCGCGGGCATCGCCGTGCACCCGACGGTCGGGGCGTCGGCCTCGCGCCAGACATGCAGGAAGATGCAGCTGCCGAGCGCGGGCGTGTGGGCCGGGTTGTGGCCGACCTCCACGACATACTCGTAGAGCTCGTCGCGGCGCTTCATGTCCTCGGAGGACGTCCAGTCCTTCTGGGCCGTGGCCTCGACGATCTGGTTGTAGTGCGCCGACGCCGAGTCGTCGACACACTCGAGCTTCGAGGTCGCCGGCGTGTACGGCAGGCTGGCGGCGGTGCCGGGCCCGGTCCGGGCGTAGCCGTACGTCGCGACCAGCGAGAAGACGCCAGCGGGCGAGCGGCCATCGCCTTCTGCCTTCACGGGCCCCGTGCGTCCGGGCACCGGACCGATGCCGTGCAGGCCCGCGCCCCAGGCCGCCCCTTTGCCGATCACGCCGGTCCACGGCTTGCCGTCACGGACCCACGTGCCGTTGGTGCGCTGGAACCGCTCGAGCTCGACGGAGATGTCGTCCCAGTCGTCGATGACACCGACGACGAGCTGGGTGGTGTCGGCCGGGATCGGGGACGCGCTCGCCACCACGACCGAGCTCCCGGCATCCCCGGCGGCCACCATGGCATCCGGAACGCCCGCCTCGGCGAACCCGGGCACGGACGGATCCTCGCGCGGGGCGGCGGCGTCGTGCGCGAGCGCCACGGTGGGAGCCTTCGCTTCCTTCGCGTCGCCCTTGCATCCCGCCAGCGCCAGCGCGGCGAGGAGCGCGGGCTTCACACCGACATCTCGAGCATGCGCTGGATGGGCGCGAGCGCGCGAACGCGCACCGCCTCCGGCACATCGACCTGCGGCTGCAGATCGCGCAGCGACAGGTACAGCTTCTCGAGCGTGTTGCGCCGCATGTGCGGACACACGTTGCATGCGCAGCTCTCGTCCTCAGGCGGCGCGGCGATGAGCGTCTTGCCCGGCGCGGCGATCTGCATCTTGTGGAGGATGCCGGCCTCGGTCGCGACGATGAACGCCATGGAGGGCGACTTCTTCGCATAGTCGATCAACGCGCTGGTCGAGCCGATGAAGTCCGCATGCTTGAGGATGCCCTCGTGGCACTCGGGGTGCGCGATGATCTCGGCGTCGGGGTTCTGCACCTTCAGCGCGAGCATGCGCTTCTCGCTGAAGGTCTCGTGGACGATGCAGGAGCCCTCCCACTTGACCATGTCGGGGCGGTTCGCCTGCTTCTGGACCCACGCGCCCAGGTAGCGGTCGGGCGCGAAGACGATCTTCTGGCCCTCGAGCGCCTTCACGATCTTCACCGCGTTGGAAGACGTCACGATGACGTCAGAAAGCGCCTTCACTTCCGCCGAGCAGTTGATGTAGCTCACCACGGTGTGGCCCGGGTACTTCTCGAGCCACTTGGAGAAGACGGGGGCCGGGCAGCCGTCGGCCAGCGAGCAGCCGGCCTCGAGGTCCGGCACGACCACGATCTTGGTGGGATTCAGGATCTTCGCCGTCTCGGCCATGAAGTGGACGCCGCAGAAGGCGATGACGTCGGCGGTCGTCTTGGCCGCCGCCTGGGAGAGCTGGAGCGAGTCCCCGACATGGTCGGCGAGGTCCTGGATCTCCGACTCCTGATAATAGTGGGCCAGGATCACGGCGTTGCGCTCGGCCTTGAGCCGGCGGATCCCGGCCTCCAGCTCGTCCTCCGTCATCCCCAGGTCGATGGGGGCGGCAGGTGTGGTCCCGATCACCGGCAACTTGTCCATATCCTTGTCCTAGCACCTTTCTAGTTGTGCTTGCGCTTGCACAACCGCGTGTGGTGGATTGCGGCGCCTATGAAGCCTTGGATGCTCGTCGTGGCCATCGCGCTGTCTGCGTGCGCATCCGGCAATTCGAACAACGACGATGTCGATGCCGCCGTCGACGCGCCCCGGCCGTGCACCCCGCCTGGGACCGAAGAGACGTGCAACGGCATGGACGATGACTGCGACATCATCGTCGACGAGGGCTTCCCGCTGAAGGATCAGGAGTGCTCGGTCGGCATGGGCGAATGCGCCGCGACCGGGACGATGGTGTGCAGCGACGATGGCACCGGCACGCGCTGCAGCGCCGTCGAGGGCACGGCCTCCGACGAGACCTGCGACGGCCTCGACAACGACTGCGACATGGCGATCGACGAGGGCTTCAACGTCGGGAACGGCTGCGACGGCGCGGACGCCGACTCGTGCCTCGACGGCATGACGGTCTGCGACGGCGCCGGCGGCACCCGCTGCACCGACGTCGACGGCTTCCTGCCCGAGGTCTGCGATGGCATCGACAACGACTGCGACGAGAACGTCGACGAGGGCTACACGCTCGGCGCCGGCTGCGACGGCACCGACGCCGACACCTGCAACGAGGGCTCGATCGTCTGCTCCGCCGATGCGATGTCGACGGTCTGCAACGATGCCAACACCGTGAACACCGAGCTCTGCGACGGTCTCGACAACGACTGCAACGGCATGACGGACGAGGGCTACGACGTCGGCGCGACGTGCACCGTTGGCCTCGGCACCTGCGCGCGCAACGGCACGCGGGTCTGCGCGACCTCCGGGACGGCCGCGACGTGTACCGCCCTCCCCGGCTCGCCGCTGCTCGAGATCTGCGGCAACGGCGTCGACGAGGACTGCACCGGGGCGGACGCGCCGTGCCCCGTCAACGACACTGGCGCGGGCGCCATCGATATCTCGGCGGGCACGGGGGCCGGCCTGACCGTCGATCTCTCCTCCGCGCGCGACGATCACTGGGATGCGACGGCGGGCTGCGGCGCGCAGGGCGGCCGCGACCTCTTCTACACGTTCACGCTGCCGGCCCCCGAGGTCGTCTACTGGGACACGTTCGGCTCGAACTTCGACACCGTCATCCGCGTCTACAGCGGCTCCTGCACCGCGCTGTCGTCGCTCGTGAGCTGCGGCAGTGATTCGTGTGGCCTGCTCCAGTCGCAGGAAGCGCGCGAGCTGCCCGCCGGCCAGTACTGCATGATCGTCGACCAGCAGTCCGAGGCCGTCACCGCCGGCAGCCTGCGGCTCAACTACCGCCGTGGCCGCCGCGTGGGACCGGTCCTGCCGGCCAGCCCGATCGTGGGCGATACCAGCGACGCCACCAACCAGTCGATCTCGAGCTGCGAGAGCCAGACCGCCCAGCCCGACGAGGCCTACTACTTCACCACGTGCCCAGGCTCGAAGCAGTTCCGCGCGGACACGTGCTCGACGGTTGGCAACCGCGACACGATCCTCTACCTGCGTGCGGGCTCGGCGGCGGGCACGAGCGACGTCGCCTGCGGTGACGACAACTGTTCGCTCGAGTCTCGCATCGGCCCGACGACGCTCACCGGGGCGAACTTGTGGTGGGTCATCGTCGATGGCTTCGGCACGGCCAATCCCGGCGCGGGCGTCGGCGCGTACACGCTGACCTGGACGCTGCAGTAGTCGCACCCTGGCCACTCGGCCAGCCCGCGCATCCGTCGAGTCGCGCACCCGCGCGCGTATGCTGACGCGCATGATCAAGCTCTCGTATTTCGACATGCCGGTGAGCCGTGGCGAGGAGTGCCGGCTCGCCCTCCACATCGCCGGCATCCCCTTCGAGGACCACCGCGTGAAGTTTCCCGACTGGCCGGCGATGAAGGCCGGCACGCCGTTCGGTGCACTCCCTGTCTACGAAGAGGACGGCAAACCGCCCATCGCCCAGTCGAACGCCATCCTCGTCCTCGTCGGGCGTCGCCACGGCCTCCACCCCACCGACCTCTTCGAGGCGGCCCGGCACGAGGCCCTGCTCGCGGCCTGTGAAGAGCTCCGCATGACGCTCTCGCCGTCCCTCGCGATCAAGGACGCGGCCGAGAAGGAGCGCGTGCGCACCGAGCTCGCGCGCTCGACGATCCCGCAGTGGGGCGCGATGATCGATCGCCAGCTCACGGGCCCCGGGCCGTTCGTCGCCGGCGACCAGATCCATGTCGCCGACATTAAACTCTACGTCGTGACGAAGTGGTTTCTCTCCGGCGTCCTCGACCACATCCCGACGACGGTCTTTGCCGACGCGCCGAAGCTCACGCGCCTCCACGACGCGGTGAAGGCGCACCCTGCCGTGGTCGCCTGGTACGCGCGCTAACCCGAAACGGTCAGGCCCGGATCATCGCGCCGCACGCACGTGGTGATCGCGCCCCCGACGGCGAGCGCCGCCACGACGATCGCGACGGTCCGGAGCACCGAGCCCTTCTCGGGCCGCTTCGCGTTGGCGAGCATCACGAGCGCGCCGCAGAGGAGGCCGCCTCCAAGGAAGAACATCCAGGTGCGCGAGGGCGTGTGGAAGTGGAGCGTGGTGCCCTGGCCGGCGAAGAAGCTCCTCGCTTGGTCGGTCATCCGCGCCGCGGTGGCTTCGCGCTCGCCCTGGCCAAAGACCATCGCCGCGCGACGGCCGGCGTAGAGCTCCACGTGCCCATCGTTGCCGTACCGGCCGAGATCGCCGATGGCGCGGACCTCCCGGACCTCGGACAGCGGGAAGTCGAACGCATCACCGCCGATGAAGCCATCGCGCCACGAGCACGTGCCCGTCGCGCGCTCGCACAGAAGCTCGGTCTGCTGGGTGCCGAACACGATCAGCACGGTCCCCGCGATCAGCGTGGGGATGATGGGCACGAACCTCGAGCGGGACACGCCCGCACCATAGCCCCGCCGACGCTACGCCGGGCGCGCGACGGCGAGCAGATAGCTCGTCAGCTCGCAGAGGGCACGGAGGTGGGATCGACCTTACGCATCGTTGCCGGTCAGGCGCGCGATGACGCGGTCGAGCGGCCGGTCCGCGAGGCGCTTCATCCTGAGCCGCGACCGCGCTCCCACCACATACTGCGTAGCGAATGTTGCCTCGCCTGAAGAGCGGCCGCGATCGCGTACAGCTCGTCGATGAGTTTGTGGCTACTCGCGGTCGAGGTACGTGTAGCCGATCATGCCGTTGCGGAAGCGATTGATGAGGGTGCGGGACTCCTCGATCGTCATCAGCTTCTTGCGCAGGGCCTGCTCGACGGAGTTGCGCAGGCGCCCGAGGAGGTCGCTTGGCGAGTAGTCGACGAACGCGAGCACCTCGGAGACGGTGTCACCGGCCACGACCTCCTTGACGTCGTAGTCGCCCTCGGGAGACAGCTGGACGTGGACGGTGTTGGTGTCACCGAAGAGGTTGTGGAGGTCGCCGAGGATCTCCTGGTACGCGCCGACGAGGAAGATGCCCAGGTAGTAGTCCTGACCTTCGGGCTTGTCATGGAGCTCGAGGACGTGCTTCACGTCGCGGAGATCGATGAACGAGGCGATCTTGCCGTCGGAGTCACAGGTGATGTCGGCGAGCGTGCCGCGGCGCTGCGGCTCCTCGTTGAGGCGGTGGATCGGACAGATCGGGAAGAGCTGGTCGACGGCCCAGGCGTCGGGGACCGACTGGAACATCGAGAAGTTGCAGAAGTAGGTGTCCGAGAGCGCCTTCTCGAGCCCCTCGAGCTCCTCGGGCATGTGGTCGCGACCGCGCGTGAGGTTCAGGACCTTCTCGCACGTGGCCCAGAAGAGGTTCTCGCAGAGGACGCGGTGCTCGAGGGAGAGGTGCCCCAGGTTGAAGAGCTGGAGGACCTGGTCCTTGTACTCGACGGCGTCGTGATAGGCCTCGAGGAGGTTCTTCGCAGAGACGGACTGGTACGTCTCCCACATGTTGATCACGAGGGGCGGCGCGGGCTTCGCGAGCTCCTTCGGGATGTTCGTGTTGAACTCGGTGACGCCGAGGACGTTAACGACGAGGACCGAGTGGTGCGCGGTGACGGCGCGCCCCGACTCGCTGACGATGTTGGGGTGCGGGACGTTGTCCGCGTCGCAGATCTCCTTGATCGCGTAGACGACGTCGTTGGCGTACTCCTGAACGGTGTAGTTCATGGAGGACGCGAAGTTGGTCTGCGAGCCGTCGTAGTCGACGCCGAGGCCGCCGCCGACGTCGACGTACTTGAGGCCCTTCGCGCCCAGCTTGAAGAGCTCGGAGTAGATGCGACCGGCCTCGCGCAGCGCGTTCTTGACGCTCTTGATGGCGCTGATCTGCGAGCCGAGGTGGAAGTGCAGGAGCTTGAGGGTATCGACCTCGCCCCAGGCCTTGAGCTTGGAGACGGTCTCGACCATCTCGGCGGGCGAGAGGCCGAACTTCGAGAAGTCGCCGCCCGACTGCTCCCAGCGACCCGCGCCGCGCGACGACAGCCGCGCGCGCATGCCGAGCGTCGGCTTGATGCCGATGCGCGTGCTGACCCGGTGAATCTGGTCGAGCTCGGTGGGCTTCTCGACGACGAGGATGACCGTCTTGCCCATCTTCGAGCAGAGGAGCGCCGTCTCGATGTACTCCTCGTCCTTGTAGCCGTTGCAGATGATCAAGGACTCGTCGTCCTGATGGATCGCCATGATGGCGAGGAGCTCGGGCTTGCTGCCCGCCTCGAGGCCGTAGTGGAACGGGCGGCCGTACTCGATGATCTCCTCGACGACGGTGCGGTTCTGGTTGACCTTGATCGGGTACACGCCACGGTACTGGCCCTGGTAGCCGTACTCGCGGATCGCGTTGTTGAACGCCCCGCACAGGAGCGCGATGCGGGCGCGCAGGATGTCGGAGAAGCGCAGCAGGATCGGCAGCTGGATGCCGCGCGCGACGAGTTCGTCGATGAGCTCCTTCATGTCGATCTGGCCGACCTTGCTCGCGGCGACGCTGACCGTCGTCACCGCATCGGTCACGTTCGGTGTGGCGGCTTCCGCCGTCGGCGTGACGATGAGGTTACCCGCGTCGTTGACGCCGAAGTAGCCGCAGCCCCAGCGGGGAATGTTGTAGGTGTCGTTCGCGTCCGAGGCGGTCCAGCGACGAAGAGGATCGGACGAGAGCAGGGCCTTGGCGCGCGCCATCTTAGTGAGATGGAATTACGAGGTATTGCCCCCCGGCGCAATCGAATTTGTCCCCAGACGTAGGCGCATGGTGCCGCGCGTCGGTTCGTCGTCCTCGTCGGAGCTTCCGAAGTCGCTCGCCAGCTCCATGCGCGTCATCGTCGTGTCACGCGGCTCGTAGCCGTCAGAGTTGGTGCCACGAGCGAAGCGTGGGCGGGCCGGTATCGTCAGCGACGCGGCGGGGGCCGCGGGGGCCGCGCCGTCTGGCAGCGGCACCTGGCCGTACAGCGAGTACATCCATCCGACGATGTCGCCCTCCCAGCCGTGGAGGAGCTGTACGTCGGCGAGGGCGTTCGCGAGCTCGGCACAGCTCTGATACCGCTGATCGGGGCAGCGCGCGAGCGCCCTGGCGATGACGTGCTCGAGCTCGGCGGGGAAATCGGCGTAGATCGCGCTCGGCAGGTGGTACGCGCCGCGCACCACCGCGACCATGCGCTCGAAGTCGCTCGTGCCATGGAAGCAGCGCATGCCGGTGGTGATCTCGTAGAGGACGACGCCGAGGGCGAAGACATCGGCGCGCGCGTCGATGGCTTCCGCGAGGCACTGCTCGGGCGCCATGTAGCTCGCCTTGCCGCGGACGATGCCAGGGGCGGTGTGGACCGTCTGGACGGCGGTCGAGGCGATGCCGAAGTCGAGGATCTTCACCGTCCCGTCGTGGCCCACCATGACGTTCGAGAGCGAGACGTCGCGGTGGACGAGCTGGAGCGGCGTGCCGTCGGGAGCCGCGCGCCGGTGCGCGTGCTCGAGCCCGGCCGCGACCTCGATCACCATGGTGACCGCCACGCCATACGGGATGCGCGTCCCGGCGGCGGCAGCGGCGTTCAGCATCGCCCGCAGGTCGACCCCGTGAACCAGCTCCATCACGCAGTAGGGCTGGCCGGCCTCGGTGCCCACCTCGAGCGTCTCGACGATGTTCGGGTGGTCGAACAACATGCCGAGCTTGGTCTCGTCGAGGAACATCGCCGCGGCCTCGGCATCGAGGGCTCGCCGACGGTTCATGACCTTCACCGCGGCCAAACGGCCGTCTGCTCCACGGCCCAGGTAGATGTCGGCCATTCCGCCGCGGGCCAGGAGGCGAACGAGGTCATAGGACCCGACGCGCACGTCCTCTGTTACGACACGGACCCCCGGGTGGATTCCCGGAAAATCCCATGGCGCACTGCGGTACCAGTTTGTAGAGTGCCCGACCCCCATGGGCACCCCGGTCGCCAAGAGCAGTCCCGGCGCGGCAATTATCGCCGACGAGGAGCGGCTTTACGGGCAGATCCAGGCCCGCGTCGCGATGGGCGAAGAGGACGAAGGCCAGCCGCGCGTGGACGGCGCCGACCTCGATAAGGACCTGCTTTCGCTGCGCGATCAGATCTCCGAGGCCCGGGCCGAGGACTTACCCCCCCTCGTCGAGCAGATGACCCGCCTGGCGGCCCTTCGCGCCCGCGTGGGCGGCGGCCGGTCACTCCCGGTCGACATCACGAGCCCCTACTTCGCCCATATGCGCCTGAAAGAGGGCGGCAAGACGCGCGACGTGATGATCGGCAAGCGCGGCTTCATCGACCGGCAGTCGAACGTCCAGATCGTCGACTGGCGCAACGCCCCCGTCTCGCGCATCTACTACCGCTACGAAGAGGGCGACGATTACGAGGAAGAGATCGCTGGCCGCCGCACCTCGGGCGAGGTCGATGTCCGCCGCAACGTCTCCATCGCGAAGGGCCAGCTCCGCCGCATCGGCGCGCCGCAGGGCACCTTCCTGAAGGGCGCGCACGGCTGGATCGAAGCGGTCGGCACGCTCGCGCCCGTCCTGCACGGTGGCATGGGCAAGGCCGCGCGCCCCGTGGTGCCGACCGGCCCCAACGTCCGCGACAAGGGCAAGCTCGGCATTCATCACGGCTCCGCGGTTCGCGCGGACAAGGCCCTGCCCGAGATCGCGGCCCTGATCGACAAGGATCAGTTCGAGCTCATCTCCCATCCCGACAGCGGCATCGTCGTCATCCAGGGCGGCGCCGGCTCCGGCAAGACGACGGTCGCGCTCCACCGCGTCGCGTACCTGAACTTCTCCGACCCGAAGCGCTTCAAGGCGCAGCAACTCCTCTTCGTGGTGCCGTCGGCGGCGCTCGTCCGCTACGTGTCGGGCGTGCTGCCGGCGCTCGGCGTGCCGGGCGTCCCCGTCGTGACGTACACGGGCTGGGCGCGCTCCACGCGCATGCGTTGCTTCCCCGAGTCCCCGACGAAGTACAACGCCGACCCGCCCGAGAACGTGTCGCGCGTGAAGAAGCATCCCGCGATGCTCACGATCCTCGCGAACTGGTGCACCACGCAGGCCGCGCAGATCCGCGCCGAGATCGCCGACGTCCCCGGCTCGGAGCCCGCGCTCGCCGAGTTCGATCGCCTCTCGCGGCGCCCGCTCGTGAACCGCATGGCCGGGGTCTCGAAGTGGCTGAAGGCCGGCCCCGCCGACCTCGACGCCCCCGCGCGCATCGCCCTCGAGGGCATCGTGAAGCGCGGACGGCGCCGCGCCGACGACTGCGTCCTCGACTGGGCCGAGCTCCTCACCGATGCGACGACCCTCATGAAGGGCTTCGAAGGCACCGACGTCTCGCAGAAAGACGTCGAGCGCCTCGTCTCGTGGGTGAAGAAGCAGCTCGCGAAGCCGCAGAAGTCCCCCGTCGACGAGGAGGGCAACCCCGTCCTCGACAGCGAGGGCCTCGCCGTCGGTCCCGACGAGGACGACCCCGCCGGCAAGTTCGACGACGAGGACGACCCCATCCTCCTCCGCCTCCTCCAGCTCAAGCGCGGCGGCCTCGACATCCCCGGCGGCGACGAGATCAGCTACGAGCACGTCGCGATCGACGAGGCCCAGGACCGCTCCGCCCTCGAGGTCAAGGTCCTCGTCGAAGCTGTCCGCTCGCCGGACAATGATCCCGAGAAGCGCTCCGTCACGATCGCCGGCGACACCGCCCAGCGCATCGTCTTCGACAACAACTTCTCCGGCTGGGCCGAGCTCCTCCAGCAGACCGGTCAGCCCGCCATCGTGCGGCCCCTCCGCCTCTCCTACCGCTCGACGGCCGAGGTCATGGTCCTCGCCCGCGAGATCCTCGGTCCCGAGCTCGCCCCCGAGGAGCCGGTCGCCGCGCGCCCCGGCGAGCCCGTCGAGCTCCACGAGTTCGGCGACATCGGCGAGGCCGTCGCCTTCCTCGGCGACTCCCTGCGCAACCTCATGAACCGCGAGCCCACGGCCTCCTGCGCCGTCATCGCGCGCCACCCCGAGCAGGCCGGCCAGTACTTCGAGGGCCTGCGCCGCGCCGAGGTCCCTGCCCTCCGCCACATCAAGCGCGACGAGTTCAACTTCCAGCCGGGCGTCGACGTCACCGACGTCATGAACGTCAAAGGCCTCGAGTTCGACTACGTCGTCATGGTCGACGTGAACGCGAACAGCTACCCCGACCAGCACTGGGCGCGACACCTCCTCCACATCGGCGTCACCCGCGCCGCGCACCAGCTCTGGCTCGTCTCGACCTCCGAGCCCTCGCCGCTCCTCCCCGCCGTCCTGCGCGACGGCGGCCGCATGACGGTCGGGTGAACCCCAACCGCCGGCATCGGCTGATGCTCGACGTCGTGCGCACGGACACGACCTTCGAGCCATCCGTCCTCGACGGCGCCAAGGTCTGGGTCGGCAAGTGCATCCACTGCAACGCGAAGCTCGTCGTCGCCGCTGACGGCCGCTCGCTTGGCGAGGCGACCCTCGAGCACATCGTCCCGCAGACGCGCGGCGGCACCGACGACGTCACCAATCTCGCGATCGCATGCGCGCGCTGCAACCGCGAGAAGGGCAAGCGCCACGACCACAAGCGTGGCGAACGCCTCGACGACGTTGTCGCGACGTTGCAAGCCCGCCGCACCGCCCGCTGGCGCCCGAAACCCGACCGGAGTTGATGTTTGGAACGGCAAGAGCATCGCGGCCCATCGCGACGTCGAGTGCGCGTTCGCTCGGCTGCGGGGAAACTTCCCGCCGACGCAACAGCAACGATCAGCCACGCCGCGACGGCGCATGCCGGATGCCCCGCATACGAACGACCGGCTCGTGCCGGTGCTGGATCGACCCGTCGTGACCGCGTGTCAGTGAACCGGCGGCGGTCTCACCGCGACGCGCGCATACCGCCGTAGCCAGTAGGTGCCGTAGGGGAACTCGACGTCGAAGCCCGCCAGCCAGAGCTGCCGCACTCGTTGGTACTCGAGGCGCCAGTCCCGGTTGCGGCGGAGCGCCTCGATCCGCTGGCCCACCTCGCGGGCCGCGATGCGGGGCCGCAGGTTGCGCCGGGGCTCCTGGCTGGTGGGGCTATCGCGCCAGGACTGACGCAGAATGCGGCGGCGTCCGACGACGGTGCGCCCGGACTCCCGGCGCTCGCGCGCGCATTGCGC
>JALHPV010000234.1 GCA_022842285.1 Kofleriaceae bacterium | reverse complement strand
CTGACGATGGAACGCCCATGTCACCCAGCATCCGCGACAGCGCGACGGCGAGCGCCGCGGGGTCATCGGGGCCGAGCACGGGCGCGGTGACCGCGGCGGGTGACGCCGCGCCGGTGGACAGACCTGGCGTGCTGCCGCCGACCACGCTCGGACCCACGTGGGGATCCGAATGATCGACGACGTTGCCCGCGATCGCACGGAGCTCGTGCGGCGGGAGGGAGCCCGTCAGGTCATCCATGCTCACGGACCGTAGTCGTGATACCGGTCAACCGAGACGCCTTCGAGCACGCCGAGGGCGTCCTCGACCATCACGGCCGACGAGCAGTAGAGCGACAGGAGGTACGCCGCGGCGCCCTTCTGATTGATGCCCATGAACTTGATCGAGAGCGACGGGTTCACTTCGCCCGGCACGCCCGGCTGGAAGAGACCAACGACGCCCCGCTTCTTCTCGCCCGTGCGCATGAGCATGATGTCGGTCCGGGTTCCGGACACGTGCAGCTTGTCGCAGGGAACGATCGGGAGGCCGCGCCACGTGAGCATCGGCGTGCCGAAGAGCGTGACCGTCGGAGGCGGAACGCCGCGGCGCGTGCACTCGCGACCGAAGGCGGCGATGGCCCGCGGGTGCGCGAGGAAGAACGACGGCTCCTTCCAGACGCGGGCGATGAGCTCGTCCATGTCGTCGGGCGTCGGAGCGCCGCCGCGCGGCTTGACGCGCATCGAGTCGTGAACGTTGCTGAGGAGACCGTACGAGCCGTTGTTGACGAGCTCGTCCTCCTGCTTCTCCTTCAGCTTCTCGACGGCGACCGTCAGCTGCTCCTTCGTCTGATCCATCGGCGAGCGGAACAGATCGGAGATGCGGGTGTGGACCTCGATGGTCTTCGTGCACGTCGCGAGGACGTATTCGCGCGGCTTCTCCTCGTACCGTACGACGTCGAGGGTGCGCTCCTCGTCATCGTCGGGGCTGCACTTCATGTTCAGCTTGTCGTCGATGACGCGATTCAGCCGGTAGACGCCCGCCTCGAGCGGCACCCACGGCATGAGCTGGACGAGCCAGCGCGGCGTGATGCCCACCCACTGGGGCGGGGTCTTGGTCGTGTTCGAGAGCTGCCTTGCAGCAGCATCACCCAACGTGCGCGGAGGCGACGTGTCACCCATCACGGATCGTTTATCACCACGCGTTGGCGCTCAGCCTGTCGCTATGGCGGAAACGCCGTCACGCCGCTCGCCTGGAGATCACTCTGCAAGCCGACGCGGGAGCGGAGGTAGAGTTGCGCGCATGACAACCGAGGCTGTCTCGTACGTCCTGGAGGACAAGGTCGCGATCGTGACGATGGACGACGGCAAGGCGAACGCCCTGTCGCAAGTGATGATCGATGCGCTCCTGGCCGCGCACGCGCGCGCCGAGCGCGAGGCGAACGCCATGGTGCTCGCGGGACGACCGGAGCGCTTCTGCGCCGGCTTCGATCTGCGCGTCATGATGAGCGGTCCCGAAGCCGCGACCACGCTGCTCAAGTCGGGCTCGAACTTGCTCATGAAGTTCTACGGCTCGCCGATTCCCCTCGTCGTCGCGTGTACGGGTCACGCGGTCGCGGGTGGTGCGCTGCTCGCGCTCACCGGCGACTACCGCATCGGCGCGCAGGGCCCGTTCAAGATGGGGCTCAACGAGGTGTCGATCGGCTTGCCCGTGCCAGTGCTCGCGATGGAGCTCGCGCGTGACCGGCTCTCGCGACGCGCCCTGGTGCAGGCCACTCTCCTCGCGACGATGTACGAGCCGGATGCGGCGGTCGCGGCCGGCTACCTCGATGTCGTGGTGCCCGCCGACCAGGTCCTGACGCGGGCCCGGGCGGAAGCCATCAAGTTGGCCGCCCTACCCCGCGTGCCGTTCGTCCAGACGAAGCAGCGGCTCCGAGGGGCCACGATCCAGCACGTGAGCTCGTCGCTCGACGCCGACATGCGCGACATCATGAAGCCGTCGAACGCTTGAGCTACCATCTGGGGATGGCCCTCCTCCCCTCAGTCGACCTGCTCGATCGCGGTCCGCGCCTGAAGCGCCTGGTGGTCTCGGTGCTCGCGGGACTCGCGGCAGGAGCGGTGGCGTATTTCATCGCCTACACGCTCGTGAAGCCGGACGGGTCGGGCCCGAACGTGGACGTGTACGAGAAGCACGTCCAGGTCGGTCGCAACATCGGGGCCGGGGGCTTCGTGATGTGGGTGACGATCATCTCGGCCGCGGTCGTCTTCACGATCGCGATCGCGGCGCAGACCTATCTCGCCAAGCGGAAAGACCGCGAGACGCGGGGCATGCCCGAAGCCAAGGTCCGGTAGAGAGCGCGTCAGGCCGCGTTCTGACAGTGCTGATCGACGATATCGCGGATCGCCGAGACCCCGAGTGGCTTCTTGAACACCGCGTTCGCCTGAAGCTCCTCCCGTCGCGTCTCTGACGCGGCGTGCGCGCTCAGCACGACCACTGGAATCGATGCCCAGCGGGCATGGGTCCGCTGCATCGCGCGGAACACGAAGCCATCCATCACGGGCATCATGAGGTCGAGGAGGATCAAGCCGGGCATCGTCGCCGCCTGCTCCAGCCATACGATGGCCTCCGCCCCGTTGGTCACGGCATGAACGACGTGGCCGTACTCGGTCAGTACATCCACCAAGGACTCGCGGATGTCGTCATCGTCTTCGACCACGAGCACGTTGCAGGGACCCGTCACAGCGGTAAGCGTACGCGAAACGTGGTGCCGGCGCTCGGCTCGGAGGTCACCCCGACGCTCCCGCCGTGAGCGAGGACAATCTCGCGAACGATGTACAGGCCGAGGCCGAAGCCTCCGAAATTGTCGGCCGACACGGCACGTTCGAACTTGTCGAAGATGCGGGCCTGGTCTGCTGCGGCGATCCCGATGCCGTGATCCGTGACCGTGATCTCCGCATGATCGGCGGCACGCGACACCTCCACCGTGACCGGCGTTCCGTTGCCGTACTTGATGGCGTTGTTGACGAGGTTGGTGAGCACGCGGTCGAGCCGCGACCCGTCTCCCTGCACGACCAACTGAGCGTCGCCCCGCAGCCGTAGCTCGGTGCCGCTCCGCTGGGCGCGCCCTTCCTTTCGGTCGAGCACCGCCCGCGCGATCTCGACGAGGTCCACGGGCACCTTTGCGATGGTCAGCCCGTCGGTGCCCATCCGCGTGACGTCGAGCAGCTCCTCGACGAGGGTCTGCAGCCGTTCCAGCTGCGTGAGCGCGGTGGAGACCCGCTTGCGCACCGGCGGGGCATCGGTGATGGCCTGCTCGGCGAGCTCGAGCTGGATGCCCATCGTCATGATCGGCGTGCGGAGCTCGTGCGCCGCGATCGAGAGAAACAGATCGCGCTGCTCGACCGCACGCTTGAGCTCGCCACGGATCTGCCGCTGCTCGTGGATGTCGGTATTCGTGCCGATCCAGCGCAGCACGTCGCCCGTGGGTCCACGCAACGGCCGGACGCGGGTCAGAAACCAGCGGAAGCTGCCATCGGCCGCGCGCAGCGGGAACTCCATCTCGAACGGCACGCCGCTGGTGATGGACGCCCTCCACTGCGCTTCCACGGCCTCGATATGTGCCGCGTCGTGCACGGACTTCCAGCCCCAGCCCAGCATGTCGTCGCTGGTCGTCCCCGTGTACTCGTACCAGCGCTGATTGTAGAAATCGATTGCCCCGTCGGCGGCGGCGCTCCACGCCAGGTCGGGCAGGTTCTCCACCACCTCCCGGAACTGGTGCTCGCTCGCTTCGAGCTTCCGCCGCAGGGCCTCGCTGCGAGCGAGCTCCTCCTGGAGCGCGGCGCGCGACTGCTCGCGTTCCGCCTGAAAGAGCGCTCCGAGGCTGACCACCCGGGGGAAGAGGGGGAATAGCCAGATCGCCGTCGCGGCCGAGGCAAGCGCGGTGAAGGCGCGGAGCGAGACGTCGAGCCAGTACACGCCTCGCCAGATCGTGACGATGTCGATGAAGTGCGTGATGCCGCACGACACGATGAAGAGGCCGAACGCGAGGTAGGCCTTCGAGAAGGGGATCCCCTTCATCCGGCGGGTCAACATCCAGAGCGTGGCCGAGATGCTCAGGTACGACAGCCCGATCACCAGGTTGGTCGACACCTGCGACCACACCATGGCTGGCTCCCACCAGTAGCAGTGCCCGTGGGGCATGAAGCGTGGGTCGACCAGGGCCTGCCACAGATCCATTCCCAACCCTATGCTGTTCCGGACCGCGCGTGCTGCCGGTCCGGATCAAGCTGCTCGCCTGCGTGTGGTGATCCTCCAACGGAGACGACGCGCTGTTCTCGAAGGGACGCAGTACCGCAATGCGCACCGTTCATAGCGTGATTTAAAAAAGTGCTTGTCATCGCGATCGCGATCCGTATAGTGGCGCTCGTTCAGATGACTCCCTCGGCGAACATCACGACCTGACACGAACCGCGGTCCTCCTCGCCGAGCCGCCGTCCTGGCGGCTTTTTTGTTTTCGTTCACGCGCCCCGCCGTCGAAGCCCTACACGCAGACCTCTTGGTTCGATTCCAAGTTTCGCCGTAAGGCGAAAACGCCGATGGTCGGCATCTTTTTAGGGAAAAGACAAAACCTTGCGGCTTCAACACTCGGGCGAGTGAACAATTTTCCCGCCGTAGAAACCCTCCACGCACAATCTTGGTTCGATTCCAGGAGGCCCTGCCATGGGGCTTTTGCAGAATGGTTCTGCAACTCTCTTACACAGAGTCACCCACATGGTTTCAACACTCGGGCAGGGGGACCAACCGTTTTCGTTCTGGGTGCGGGTCCAATCGCTGTGATCCCACACGCACTTTGCTTCGCAGGTTCGAATCCTGCCTCCCCGACCTACCGGGGAGTGGCCGAGTGGATCAAGGCATCGATTTCGAAAGTCGACAAACGTCAAACTCGCGATCTCAGCTCTCGGACCCGCACCCGATTTCTCCGCACCGCGCCCAGCCGCATCACCGTTTTCTCACGTCCAATCGCCGAGGCCCTACACGCAATATTCTCGAGGACGCGGGTTCGAATCCCGCCGCCTGCTCGTTACGCGGGCGTAGCTCAGTGGCAGAGCACGAGGCTCAGGCCATCGTGGCCCCGACACTCGGACGTGAAATTTTTTCTGTATCGAAGCTCAGCGACTGAGGCCGGTGTCGCGGCAGCGACGTCGAGCAGGCTCCAGGACGTGCGCGTAGCGCGCGCCTACGCTTTCAACATTCAGGTCGTCGAACCGCGGGCAGCACACGCTCGGTCTCCCGTGAGACTTCGAGTCCCGCGGCCTGCTCTCCCGGTTCGCGCGTAGCTCGTTCAAAGGGCACGAGGTCGAGGCCATCCGGCCCCAGACTCGCGCGCGATTGTTCTCCCTCGAACTTCAGATAGGCTGAACGTGTCATGACCGCGACGAAGACCACACCACTGCCCGAGCAGCAGATGGGACCCGCCGAGCGCCTGCTCGACGTCGTCCTCGGATCCTCGGCTCACCTCTGGCACAACCGCCCCGGCCTCGATGTCGGTGGCGTGTGGAAGCCGGCGAAGGGAGCGAAGACCGGAACCGGTACGCCGGTGAAGCCGGGCCTGTTCGTGCCGGCCGCGGTCGAGCTGTACGCGAAGCTGCTCGAGATCCACGCGCTCAACCCGGACCTCATGGCCCACCTCGCGAGCTACGCGCTCATCGAGACGGACTGGCGAGACCTGAAGGTCGCGTGTGCGGCCCTCATGCTCGTGCAGTCTCGTCACGGCAAGCCCGTGAAGGATGAGGATGGCGAGGTCGCGTTCTTCGACGACGACTACCGTGCGATCGGCGAGGCGATGGTCCTCTGGTACCAGAAGAAGTCGAACCGCATGCTCACGCCCAAGGCGGTGCTGCGCATCGCGGAGCTGCTCGAGGTGCCGGAGATCGCCGCGCTGAACCGCAAGGCAGGCTTCGGCGATCCGGCCAGCAAGCGAGCTCCGCTCGGACGCTGGGCGAAGGCGGCCACGAAGTATCTCCAGCTTCGCGAGAAGAACCAGCCGATGCTGCAGGGTCTCGTGAAGGCCGGCTACAAGCAGACGATCAAGAACCTCGCGCGCAAGGTCGGTTACAAGCCGGCGGCGCCGAGCTTCTTCGCGTTGCTGGGCTGGAAGCAGACGCAGGCCGAGGGCGGCCACCGCGAGGTGGGGCTCGAGAACCTGGAGCTCGTGAAGAGCGAGCGCTTCGACGGTCTGTCCGAGGCGGAGATCTGCGAGACGATCGTGTCGCAGCGTCTGCGCTACAAGGACGCTGTCGGTCGTCTGCCGTCGGACATCGGCCTCACGCCGGCCATCATGGTCGCGCTGCTGCCGACGCTGTCGGATCGCGATCTGCGTCAGCTCACGCCCACGCTCGAGGAGCTCGGTCTGCTCATGGTCCCCGAGATTCGCGAGCGCTGGGAGCAGGCGATCGCGCAGGCCACGGATCAGCGAGGACTGAACATCGCGAAGAACGTTCGCAGCAAGGAGCTGAAGGAGAAGCTGGAGGAGTCTGCCGACAACGCAGCCAAGAAGGCCGTCGCGGCCGCCACGAAGGAGGCGGACGTGCACGTCATGTTCCTGATCGACAAGTCGGGATCCATGAGCGCGGCCATCGACGCGGCGAAGGAGGCCCTCTCCCGGATGCTCGGCGGATTCCCGCTCGAGAAGCTCCACATCGCGGCGTTCGACACGATGGGCCACGTCCTCAAGCCGAAGGCAGCCACGCGGCTCGCCGTGCAGCACATGCTCGCTCCCCTCAAGGGCGAGGGTGGCACGGTGCACGCCGCTGGCGTCCAGGCGCTGCACCGAGATGGCGTGCGCATCCCCGCGGACGCGAAGCTGATCGTGATCGTCGTCGGTGACGAAGCCGGCGAGTCGGGCGAGTCCTTCGGGCGCTCGTTCGCTGCGGTCGGCTTCCGCCCCGACGCGATCGCGTTCATCGTGGCGGCTCCGGGCCGGGGTAACACGGTGCGGGACTGCGCGAAGTTCCTGAAGATCCCCTACAGCGAAGTCACCGTCGATCAGTTCGACGACCCATATCACGTCACCCGCGTGCTACGGGCGATCCTCGAGGCCCCCGTCGCCGTTGCGGCGCATTTGCCGGGACTCGTCGAAAAGGTCATGGGGACGAAGCTGCTCGAGGTGATCTGATCCGTGGCTGACTTTCGTGCGTTCCTGAAGCCGACGGCGCCACTGGTGCTGCCGTACTTCGGGGGAGCACGCGTCGACGCCCCGGATCGTCGACTGCGCATCGACACCGATCTGGAACCGGGCTGGTACCGGTTCGAGGTGCAGGGTCGACGCGCCGTCGCGACGGAGCCCGCGGAGCCCACCGACCTCAGCAAACTCCCTGCCGTTCGTGGCCATTGGGTCGACGGCTGGGTGGTGCAGAGTGGCCGAGAGATCGGCCGCCTTGCCCTTCCACTTCTTGAAGAGCCCGACCAGCTCACCCGCGTCACGGCGCGACGCTGGTACTCGGGCCAGCTCCTGTTCGACACGGTCGAGTTCGAGGACAGCGCCGAACAGGAGGCTCGCACCGCACTGCAATCGCGGGCGGATATCGCGCGGGTCGCGCATGTCGTCCCGTCGCTGCGGGCGGCCTTCGCCTATGCCCTCGGCCGGGCCGTCGCCCGCGAGCGCAACTTCGTCATCACCCTGCCCGAGCTCTCGGCACACGTCGTCACGATCGCCGACGGGGGCGTCCCCGCCGCGCAGCGCCTCTTCGACCTGCTCGATCAGCAACGCCGCGCGCGGGCCGCAGAGCGCCGCGCCCGCATGCGCGAGGACGAGGCCGAGCGCTACGCCGCGCATCTGCTCCAGGTGGCGCGAGGTGACTACGCGCGGGCCCGCCGCGGTGGATCAGCCGAGGAGCGCGTCACGGCCGCACTGGACGCGGCGAACGCGACGATGCTCGCGTGTCGACGCGTGGGAGAGAACCTCGACGTCACCTACGATGTCGATGGCGTCCGCTTGATCTCGCTCGTCGATGGGCGCCACCTCACCGTCCTCGACCCTGGCATGTGCATCTACGACGAGGGCGAGCTCACGCTCGATGCGATGCCGTCCGTGATTCGCGAGGCTGTCCGGGACGGCGTGCTCAACATCTGGAGGCACGGGTGACGGCGCGCGAGGTCTGTTTTTTGATCGGCCACGATGGATCGGTCCTGTGGGCTGATGCGTCCAACAGCCCCACCGCCCTCCCCGACTCCCGCCAGCGGTGGGAGGCGATCTGGTCGAACCGCGAGCGGCTCCGCGAGATCGCACACTCGCATCCGGTCGGACCCGCGGCCTTCAGCCGAGAGGACGAAACCACGATGGCCGCGCTCGATGCCGCGCTCGGCCGCCCGCTCCGCTACAGCGTCGTTGCTCCCCGCGTCATGATCGTGCGGGACCACGGCGAGACTTCCGAGACCACTGACGAACCATGGTGGGCCGCGCTCCTGCGGCTCGCCTCGGGCATGCGAAAGGACAGCCGACGATGACCACGCTGAACATCACCTACCAGGGCCAGAACGCCGACTACGATCTGTCGATCGACACGACCGTGAGCGACGCCGATATCCGTCGCATCGCGACCGAGGTCGTGCGCTCGGGTGGCGTGCGCGGTCTGCACGTGCCGGATCTCCGGACCGACGCCTTCGACGGCTTCGTCGTCGATCGCGTCCGCGCGCCCGGCGGCGAGGACCGCATCTACCTGCGGCCGAAGGTGCCGTTCGGATGCGCATCGTAATCTGCGGTGTCGGCGCCCTCGGCTCCACGGCCGTGCAGTACCTGCGCGCCGTCGGGGCCGAGCTGCGCCTGGTCGACTTCGATCGCGTCGAGTCGAAGAACCTGCTCGCGCAGTGGTTCGTCAAGCAATCGCTCGGCAAGAACAAGGCCGAGGCGATCCGCCTGCAGCTCGCGAACTTCTACGGCGTCAAGGCCGAGGCGTTTGGGGTGCGGCTCGCGGCCACGAACGCGACCGAGCTCCTCGGCGGCTGCGACCTGGCGCTCGACTGCTTCGACAACGCGGACAGCCGTATCCTCCTGTCCGAAGCGGCGCGCGCGCTGGGCGTGCCGCTCCTCCACGGCGCGCTCGCTGCCGACGGCATGTTCGGCCTCGTGCGCTGGGACGAGCGCTTCACCGCGGATCGCGAGGATCAGGCCGGCGCGGCCACCTGCGAGGGTGGTGAACATCTGCCGATGATCGGCATGATCGGCGCGACGCTGGCCCGCACGGTCCAGGACTTCGTGAAGTCCGGCATGCAACACGACTACCTCGTGTCGCTATCTGGGGTGACACGAACCTACTAGGCTGGGACGAGGTCCGTGGTCTTGCGCCGGTCGACCGAAACGACGACGCGCACCAGCGGCTTGCTGATGCGCAGCTACGTGATTGGCTGGAGCGACGGCTTACTTGCCGCCGAACAGGCCCCTGCCCCAGCTGTATGCGTTGTATGCGCCCTGGCCGATCGCCGAGCCTGCGTCCCAGACCGCGCCACCGACGGCCGATCCGATCCGGCCCGGAATCCCCGTGCGATTCGCAAGCTCCGCCCCCGCAGTGCCGAGCGCGGCGCCGCCCGGACCGCCCGCGTATGTGCCGGCCGCCGCACCGCCCGCGAGGACGCCGACTTCGGCGATGTTCTTACCGCCGCTCGTGTACGTGTTGCGGTCGATGCCGCCGTAGATCACTTCGAGCTCGGACGCGGACAGGATCGAGATGGTCTTCGACATGGCGGACTCCGATTCGTTGTTGTGCCCGAACCCAAGAGCACGCGGTTGGCCAACTTCTCACCGACGGAGAATCAACGAGATACAGCTCGAGCAACCGCGACTCGTGCATCTCGTGGTGCGCGACCTGTCGCTTGAGCGGTAGACACCTGCCCTTCGAGTGCAGCGAACTTCGCCCGCCAGAGTGTCGCTGGGCGGAACCACCTGCAGACGGCTTGGTACGGAGCGTGCTGTCCCCTGGACCATGATGCGCCCTAGCGGCCTGCTGCACCCGGTGGCGCTCGTCGCATTGGCGGTCGGGCTTGCGAACACGTGGTACCTGCAGGAGCACTACCCTGGCTGGATCACGGGCAAGCTGTCAGACGTCTCGGGGGTGCTGCTGTGTCCGCTTGTCCTCGCGGCTTTGGTCGGAGTCGGCTTGCCGCGTCACCTGTACCCGCGCGTCGTCGATGGCTGCATCGTCGCGACCGCCATCGCCTTCACCCTGGTGAAGCTGTGGGACCCGGCCAATCAGATCGCGGAGCGAGTCCTGGAACTGATCAACCGGAGCAACAGCACCAAGCTGGCACTCGATCCGACAGATCTCGTCGCGCTACCCATGCTTGGTGTTGCGCGCTGGTGCTACCGGATCAGCGCAGCACGCGCGACGAGGCGGAGCGATCGCCGACCCGGAGGGCTCTCTCGCGGCCGCGATCGATAAAGGTCGCTTCTGCACACCGCCCTCGCCGCCGACGGCTGCGGGGCGACCGACCGCTTCTCACGGTGACCTGACTTCGCGATCGCGTCATCGGGAGCTACGCCGACAGCATGCATGTAGCTCGTACGATCTTGATCGCCTCGCTTGCCACGCTTGCCCTCGGCGCGTGCGGGAAGAAGGCGGAAGAAGCCAAGGCCGGCGCCAGCGGCGCGACGGGCACGATGGCGCCGACCGGCACCATGGCGCCCGCGGGCGCGACCGATGCCCCGGGCAGTGGCAGCGCCGCCCCCGCGTTACCCGCGGCCACGATCGTCCAGCTCGCGAATGCGAAGGGCGAATCCGTCGGCACGGCGACCCTGTCGACCGACGACAAGGGCGTCGCGATCGCGCTCGACCTCAAGGGCCTCCCGCCCGGCGATCACGCGATCCACGTCCACGAGACGCCGAAGTGCGAGGCGCCCGACTTCAAGAGCGCCGGCTCGCACTGGAACCCGCACGCGAAGCAGCACGGCATGGACAACCCGAACGGTCCACACGCCGGTGACATGGCCAACATCAATGTCGCGGCCGACGGCACGGCGAAGATGACGATCATCGCGCCGGGCGTGACCTACGACCGCGGCGAGCACTCCGTGTTCGGCGGTGCGGGCGGCACGACGGGCACGGCGCTCGTCATTCACGCGGCCGCCGACGACATGAAGTCGGACCCGGCGGGCAACGCTGGCGATCGCATCGCCTGTGGCCTCATCACCCCGTAGCGGGTTGGCTACTCGAGGTCGCCGATGGTGACGATCACCAGGATCTGATCCGGGATGCCCACGTCCAGCTCCTCGCTGTCGGCGCGGAAGGCGAAGCGCAGGTGAGCGAGTGCCGGGTAGTAGCCGAACATGCGATGCCCGCCGAGGTCGACGAGCTGCTTCGGCGTGCCATGACGCTCGAGGTAGCGCGCGTGATGGATCGGTGACCTTGGACCGGTCAGATCCTCTGTGGGAGGTACCAGGTCGGGTGCGAGCCCGTGAGCTCTGGAGTACGGTCTCGCCATGGATCGCGAAGCCCTGCACACCTGGATCGTCTCGCGCCGGAGCATCGACAAGCTCGGCGACCCGGGCCCCTCGCAGGCCGAGCTGGCGAAGATCCTCGCCGCCGCCGGCACCGTGCCCGACCACGGGCAGCTCCGGCCGTACCGCTTCGTGGTCGTGACCGGCGATGGCCGCGCGGCCTTTGGCCAGGCGATCGCCGAGGCGGCGAAG
>JALHPV010000233.1 GCA_022842285.1 Kofleriaceae bacterium | reverse complement strand
CGCGACTACAACGTCTCTGCCAAGGGCTTCATCAAGCACATCGGCATCTACGGCGCGATGTTCCTCGCGTTCCTGCCGATCGTGTACCTCGCGTCGAAGACGCAGTCCTTCCGGCACATGTACCCGTTCTACCGGATGGCGAATCGCTCGCAGACCGACCTCTGGGTGTGGGAAGCGCTCTACGCCGCGCAGTTCCTCTCCCTCGAGTTCTTCTTCCGCGGCTTCCTGCTGCAAGGCCTGCGGCGCGCGATGGGGGCCAACGCCATCTTCGTGATGGTCGTGCCGTACTGCATGATCCACTACGGCAAGCCGCTCCCCGAGACATGCGGCGCGATCCTCGCGGGGCTCCTGCTCGGCACCTTCGCGATGCGCACCAAGTCGATCTGGGGCGGCGTGATGATCCACGTCGGCGTGGCGATCTCGATGGACGTGCTCGCCCTGCGCGGTTGCCCCGAGATGGGCAGCGGCAAGTACTGCCGCTAGCGCTTGTCGAGCTGGCGCTTGACGAGCATGCCCGCGCCCGCGATCACCGCGACGGGGAAGAGCCGGCTCGTGCGGACGCGCATCGCGAGGTAGCCCACGCCGAACGCGAGGCCGATCGCCTTCAGTGGGTGCTCGCCGATGAACGTCTCCGCCTGGTCGAGCGCCTCGTCGAGCTTCTCGCGCGCCTCACCCGCGACCTCGCCGACGCGCGCCTTGATGTCGTCCGCCGCCTCGCTGCCGTGGTCGATCAGCGTCTTCACGTTGTCCTTGATCGCATCGAGGTTCGGAGCCGTGGCTTCGGTGGTGTTGCGGTTGTTCATGCCCCGACACAGAGCACTTCGCGTGCCTCGCTCGACCGCTGCAACCGCCACGAATCACGCCGCTCCTCGCCGCTCCGGCGCGCGCAGCGAGCGTCATCGCCCACCGCGCTCGCACGTTCGGCCCTGCCATCGGCGGCCGTTCGGCGCAGCCAGCGACGTGGGCGCACGCGATCACGTGAGCAGGGTGTACGCGATCGCCCCCGCGGCTCCGGCGAGGGCGGCGCCGATCGCGAGGACCGTCCACGACGGGCCCGGCGACGCGCGCACGGGGGGCACGTCGAGCGACGGCATCGGAGTCGCGACGACCGGGGCGGGCCGTGGAGGCAGGACCGGCCCACTCGCGAACTGCGGGGCGGGCAGCGAGTTCGCGCCGAGGCTCGGCGTCGCGAGCACGTTGGGAGAGAGCGGCGCCAGGTGCCGGTCCGCCACCGCGCCAAGCGAGGCAGACTCCGCCAAACGCTCGTCCACGAGCGTGGGCTGCGAGGGGCTCGCGACGACGACACCTGGTGGCACGAGGCCCGCTCCGGGGGCGACGCGCAGGGGCTCGAGACCCAGCTGGACCTGGGGACCGGCACTCGCGTGGTCGGGCATCGCGAAGGTGGTGTTGGCGTCCTCGTCCACGTCGTCGTCGTCGAGAAACCGGTCGGGCTCGCGATCGGTGGGGTCGGCATCGTCAGGGACCGACATCGACGCGGTCGCGTGGAAGCGGCCGACGAGCGTGGGCTTGCCCTTGGCGATCGCGCGCGCGGCCGCGGCGAGGGCACTGCTCTCGACGAGCGTCGTGATCTTGGTGATCGCGAGCTCGGCCGCGCGGTGATCGGACAGGAACGGACCGAGCTCGCGGGCCAGCTCCTGCATCGAGGCCGTCCGCTCGGCCGGGTCCTTCGCGAGGCAGCGCATGATCGCGGCCGCGAGATCCGCGGACGCGTACTTCATCGGCGGGGGAGGCTGGGAGGCAATGGCGATCAAGAGGTCCTGGTACGCCACGCCCGGATAGCCGAAGGGGCGGCGACCCTCGATCACTTCGTAGAGGACGACACCGAGCGACCAGATGTCGGCGCGGCTGTCGACGGTGCGGGTCGAGCGGAGCTGCTCGGGAGCCATGTAGCTCGGCGTGCCGAGGATGGTGCTCTCGAGGGTGAGAGCGCCCTGGAGGCTGCTGACGGGAGTCTTGGCGACGCCGAAGTCGAGGACCTTGATGTGCGCGGAGCCGGTGGGGGCCGCGGTCACGAACAGGTTGGCGGCCTTGAGGTCGCGGTGAACGACGCCAAGGCCATGCGCTTCGGCGAGCGCCTCGCACACCTGCATCCCGATGAGGGCGGCGAACTTGACGGACTGGCGGCCGTCGTCGCGGATGATGCGCATGAGATCCCGGCCCGCCAGGAGCTCCATGACCATGTACGGCGTGCCGTTGGGAAGTCGGCCGACGTCCGACACCCGGACGACATGATCGCTCCGGAGCTTCGCGGTGGTCTTGGCTTCGCGGACGAAGCGCTGGAACATCTCGTGGCTGCGGGCCGCGTCCTGGGCGAGGAGCTTGATGGCGACGAGATCGTCGAGCCCCACGTGGCGGGCCGCGACCACCACTCCCATCCCACCTTCGCCCAGCACGCGCTCGACGCGATATTTGCCGAGAAGCATGCTTCCGACGGGCGGAACAGCACTCATCCCGGCGCGACGTTAGACCGAAACAAGGTAGGGCGCAGTGGCTTGTGACCACTGCGCCCAAATGAGCACGACCGTTCGACCGAAGGGTTGTCTACCCCCTACGCTTTGCGTAGGTGGGCTCCACGATAATCCTTTGGGCTTCCCGACGAGCGGGCGTGCACACCCAGATCAGAGGCAGATCCCTGGATAGCTGAAGTAGAGGACAGATTCACCCCGGTACCGAATCGAACCGCCGGTGCTCAACTTCGATATTGGCGATCGTGATCGTGATCGTCAATCGGAAAAAATCGTCCGACCCGAAAATACTTTTTCGGGCGGGAGCGCTCAGCGCGATCCGGGCGGACCGTTCTTCGGCGTCGTGTGCTTCTCCGGACCGGGAAGCACGGCGGTCTCGCGCCAGTTCGCACCCTGCCCACCTTGCTGGGCCACCGAGCGGATCCCGCGCGCGAGCATCGATTCCAGCGTCTCGATCGCGTCCGCGCGATCTTCGACCGGGTGCGCGTGCATGCCGGTGTCCATCCGGATCGCGTCGCAGGGGCACGCCTCGACGCACAGGCCGCAGGCGATGCAGCGCAGCTCGTCGATCTCGAAGATCGCGGGGCGCTTCTCGATCGAGCTGTCCGTCGACTCCTCGGGCACGATCGTGATGCAGTTCGCCGGGCACACCGTCGGGCAGCACATGCAGGCGACGCAGCGGACCGAGTCGTCCTCGCGCTTCGTCAGGCGGTGCAGACCACGGAAGCGCTCTGGATAGATGACGCGCTCTTCCGGATACTGGACGGTCTCGATGTCGTTCTTGAACCGCTCCGGATCCGGAGCACCGGCCTTCGCGCGACCGGAGAGCTTCTTCAGCGGGAGGAACAAGTTCTTGGCGAAGTGCTTGAGCGTGATGCCGAGGCCCTTCGCCGTCGCGGCGAGGAACGTCGTATCGGCCGACTCGGGGCGGACCACCTGGATGGTCTTCGAGCGCGGGTGGCGGTCGGAGACCGAGATGATCACCGGGCCGGCGCCCTGGTCTTCGTGAGTGTCGTGGTGTGAAGAACCCATGGATCAGCTCCCCATGAAGATGAGTTTGATCAGCGCGGTGACCATGATGTTGGCGAGCGCGAGAGGCAGCAGCAGCTTCCATCCGAGGTTCATGAGCTGATCGGCGCGGAAGCGCGGGAGGGTCCAGCGGATCATCAGCTGGAACCAGCACAGCAGGACGACCTTCAGGCCGAAGGCGCCAAACTGCAGCGCCACCACGATGGCGTGCGGCAGCTTGAGCACGGAGCCGCCCATCGACACGCCCGTCGCCTGATCGACCCAGCCGCCGATCCGGAAGCCGTCCGCATCGAGGAAGGGCACCTGCCAGCCGCCCAGAAAGACGGTGGCGACGACCGCGGAGACGAAGACGATCTCGATGAACTCGGCGAGGAAGAAGAGACCCCAGCGCAGGCCGGAGTACTCGACGAAGTAGCCGATGATCTCGGGCTCGCCCTCGGGGATGTCGAACGGCGCACGCTTCGTCTCGGCGATCGCCGCCGTGAAGAAGAGCACCAGGCCGACGGGCTGCCAGAGCCAGAGCCAGTTGAGCGGGTTCGACGCCGACATCGACGCGACCGCGCCGTGGGACACGATGTAGCCGGGCTCGAGGCTGCCGGCGACGAGGAACGCGCCCATGAGCGCGAGGCCCATGGCGACCTCGTACGACATCATCTGCGACGAGCTGCGGAGGCCGCCGAGGAGCGCCCACTTGTTGTAGGACGCCCAGCCCGCGATGGTGCCGCCGTAGTTCGCGAGCGTGAGGACCGCGAAGTAGAAGATCAGGCCGAAGTCGACCTGGAACATCTGCATGCGGATCGCATCGGCGAACGCGAACGACTGAGGCGACTGCGCGAGCGCCACCGGGTCGAGCGTCTGCGTGAGGGCATGCGGATAGATCGTCGGGCCGAACGGGATGATCGCAAAGGCGATGAACACGGGCGCGATCGCGAGGATCGGCGCCAGCGCGTAGAGGCCCTTGTGGACGTTCGCGGGGATGAAGTCTTCCTTGAAGATCATCTTCACGGCGTCGGCGACGAAGTGGAGGATGCCCTTCAGCTTGATCGGGCCGATGTTGGCGCGGTTCGGACCGAGGCGGTCCTGCATCATCGCGGACTGCCGGCGCTCCATCCACGTGAGGATCGACGCGAGCGGCATGACGAGGACGAGGATCAGGAAGATCCACTTCGTGCCCGGCCAGTCGAGGATCGCCGCGGCCCAGCCGCCGGCACCCTTGTCCTCGCAGTAGCCCTTCGTGTTGCACGCGTCGCAGGTCTGCTCCTCGCCCTGGGCGGGGACCGGGCGGCAGTCCCGCGTACACGTGCCGTCGAGACCGCAGTAGGCGCCGTCACCGCACTGATCGTCGGCCTTGCAGCTCGCCGTCGGAACCGACTCGTCCTTGCGCGGCTGCCCGTAGGCATCCTTCAATTCCTTCTTCAGCTGGCCATGCTCCGTGCAGGCCCCGAGCACCAGCAGCGTGAGCGTGAAGAGTTTGACTACCCAGTTCTTCATTAGCCGCGGCTCCCTGCGAAGCGCAGCGCGAGCGGCCGGGCTTCACGTACCCACGTGAGCGAGCTCCAGGTCGGCACCGCGGCCGTCATGTCCTTGAACACTTCCCGGGCATGCGTCCACGACATCGTGACGCCGGCGGCGTGAGCGAGCCGGGTGACAGCTTCCCAGCCCGGCAGCGCCTGACCGGGCGGCGGGAAGGCGGCGTGCATCCGCTGCACGTGACCCTGGTCGTTGGTGATCGTGCCCGCGTTCTCGGCCCACGCCGCGATCGGCAGCGCGACCTTCGCCGCGCCCACCGGACCGCGCTCGTGCGAGGCGAGGGCGATCACATCCACCTTGCCGAGCTCGACGCCCGGCAACACATCGCCGAGGACGACGAGCACGCGTACGCCGTCGAGCGCACCGGGCTCGAACGCCGGCTTCGTCGCGAGGCCGAGCGCCTTCGCGATCTCGGCGACCCCCGCCGTGTTCGGATTCACATCCGCCACGCGCAGGCGACCGTCGGCACGCGCCGGGACCGGCGGCTTGGCCGCGACGAGCACCGACGAGAGGCCGAGGGACTTGGCCAGCTTCGCGAGCGCGAAGTTGTCCTCGTTGGTGGCGAGCGCCGACAGGGCGACGGCCACGCCGCCCGCACCTGCATCCTTGATCTTGTCGGCGGCCGCACGCACCGCGCGGTCCCACCCGGCGGGCAGCCCATCGATGAGGGCAGCGGCGAGCCGCACTTCGCGCAGGTCGTGATAGGTGAACCGGCCCTCGTCGCACATCCAGTACGCGTTCACGTCCGGGTTGTGGCGCGGCACCAGGCGCCAGGCGCGCCCGTTCTTGTGGTGGATCTCGACGTTGCAGCCCGTCGCGCAGCCGTTGCAGACCGAGGGGGTCGCCTCGAGCTCCCACGCGCGCATCGTGAAGCGGAAGTCCTTCGCCGTCAGCGCGCCGACCGGGCACACGTCGACGGTGTTCAGCGAGTAGGCGTTGTCGAGCTGCTCGCCCGGCGCCGTCGTGAGCACCTCGTGGTCACCGCGGTGCGCGAACTCGAGCTGGTGCACACCGGCGACGTGGTCGCAGGTGCGGATACAGCGCGAGCAGAGGATGCAGCGCTCCTGATCGAGGACGATGTGCGGACCGAGGTCCACCACCTTGTCCTTCTCGACCTTGGGCGTGTCGACGCGCGAGTCCTTGTTGTCGTCGTCGAAGTACAGCTTCTGCAGCGTGCACTCGCCAGCCTTGTCACAGATCGGGCAATCGATCGGGTGATTGACGAGCGTGAACTCGAGCATCTGCCGGCGCGCGTTGGTCGACTGCGCGTCGGTCGTGTGGACCACCATGCCCTCGCCGCAGACCTGCTGGCAGGCGGGCTGGAGCTTGGGGTTCTTCTCGACCGACACCAGGCACTGCCGGCACTGCGCCACGACCGGGAGACCCGGGTGGTAGCAGAAGGCCGAGATATCGTTGCCGAGCGTGCGGGCGGCCTCGAGGACGTTGGTCCCCTTCGGCACCGTGACGCTCTGGCCGTCGATCGACAGCGTGACGTTGTTCGTATCGAGCGGCGGCGCCGGCGGAGCGGCTCCTCCAGCAGCAGCAGGTTGCGGGGGCGTTGTCGTCGTACTCACTTGTCGCACTCCCCGCCGATCATGTTGATCATGCCGAAGATCGGAACCACGTCCGCGATGAGGTGGTTGTGGATGAGCTGGCCAGCCGTCGAGAGGTGAACGAATGCGGGTGACCGCACGTACGCCTTGTAGGGGCGTCCGGTGCCGTCGGCCACGATGTAGAAGCCGAGCTCGCCGTTGCCGCCCTCGACGAACGTGTAGGCCTCGCCGGCCGGCACCTTGATGCCGTCGACGATGTGCTTGAAGTGCCGGATCATCGACTCGATTGTGTTGTACGTGTGGGTCTTCGGCGGCAGCGTCACGCGCGGGTCGTCGACCATCACCGGACCGTCGGGGATCTGCTTCAGGCACTGGCGCAGGATCCGGATCGACTGGACGAGCTCCTCGACGCGAACGAGGTAGCGGTCGTAGCAGTCACCGGTGGTGCCGACGGGAACGTCGAACTCCACTTCGGGGTAGACCGAGTACGGGTAGTCCTTGCGGACGTCGTAGTCGACGCCCGCGGAGCGAGCGATCGGACCCACGCAGCCCGTGGCGATCGCGTCGGCCTTCGTCATCGCGCCGATGCCCGCCATGCGGTCGCGGAAGATCTTGTTGTTGTTGAGCATCGCCACGACCTCGACCATGACCTTCTCGGTCTCGTTCAAGGTGTGGGTCAGCTCCTCGTGGAAGTTGTCGGGCAGGTCCTTCGAGACGCCACCGACGCGGATATAGCTGTGCGTGAGCCGCGCGCCCGAGACCTTCTCGAGGAGCTCGTAGATCCACTCACGCGCCTTCAGGAAGTAGAGGAACGCGGTGAACGCCCCGAGCTCCATCGCCGACGCGCCGATGCACGTCAGGTGGTCGGTCATGCGCGACATCTCGCTGACGATCACGCGGATGTACTCGGTCCGCTTGGGGAGCCGCTCGGTCAGCCCCATCAGCTTCTCGACGGCCATCGCCCAGCCGCAGTTGTTGATCATCGGCGAGACGTAGTTGAGGCGGTCCGTGTACGGGAACACCTGCGTGTACGTCGCGTGCTCGCTCTCCTTCTCGAAGCAGCGATGCAGATAGCCGGGCTGGATGTCGGACTTCACGATCCGCTCGCCGTCGACGGTCAGCACGATGCGAACCGTGCCGTGCATCGCGGGGTGAGACGGACCCATGTTGACCGTCATCAGATCGGGCGGCTGCTCCACCTCGACATCGGTCAGGTCCTGCACGTCCTTGTGACCCAGGACGAGCTGCTTCAGAGACATCGCGTCGGTCGCCATTAGCGGTCTCCGTGTCCCGGCGCCTTGATGGGATTCAAGGGCAAGTCATCGCGCCGCACGAGGGGCTGGCGCTTCTCCTTCGGGTAGTCCTTGCGGAGCGGGTACCCGACAAACTCTTCGTACATGTAGATGCGACGCAGGTCCGGGTGCGCGTCGAACTTGATGCCGTACATGTCGAACGTCTCGCGCTCCTGCCAGTCGAACGCGGGCCAGAGGCTCGAGAGCGAGGGCAGGCGAGGGTCCGTCTCCGGCAGCTCGATCTCGAGGCGGATGCGGTGGCGGTGCGTCTGCGAGCGGAGCTGGTAGCAGACGGTGAAGCGCGGCTTGCCTTCGGCCCACGCCTCGCTCGGCGGACGGTTCAGCGGACGATAGTCGAGCCAGTCGATCGCGGTGACGAACACCGGCGCATCGAAGAGCATCGACGGATCCGTCTTGAGCCATCGGGCGACCTCGAGGAGCTGGTCCCGCTTGATCCAGGCGATCTCGTCACCGTGCTGCGAGCCCGTGCGCTCCACGGCGGACCCGTGGTGCTTCAGGAGACCGTCGAGAACTTTCTGCGCCATACCTACTCCACGATCTCGCCGGCCTGCTGGGCGGCGATGATGTCTTCGCGCTTCGTGCGGAGCTGGCTGTGACCACGGCCCGACTGGATGCGGTCCATGAGGATGATGATCGCGTCGAGCACCTGCTCGGGACGCGGCGGGCAGCCCGGGACGTAGACGTCGACGGGGATGACCTGGTCGCAGCCCGGCATCGCCGAGTAGTTCTGATAGAAGCCACCCGTCGACGCGCATACGCCGAAGGCCATGACCCACTTGGGCTCGGCCATCTGGTCGAACACGCGCTTGAGCGCCGGACCCTGCTTCTCCGTGATCGTCCCGACGACCATGAGCAGATCGCTCTGGCGCGGCGAGAAGCGCGGGAACTCGGCACCGAAGCGCGCGAGGTCGTACTTCGGTCCGGCGACGGACATGAACTCCATGCCGCAGCACGCCGTCACGAACGGATAGCTGAACAGCGAGAACTTACGGCCCCAGTTGCTCGCCTTCTCGACGAGCGACTGCTTGGCCCACTTCGCCGCATCCTCGATGCGGGTTGTGGTGATTTCTACTCCCATCCGATCGCCTTCTTTCTCCAGACGTAGGCGAGAGCGACCACGAGGATCGCGACGAAGATCAGCATCTCCGCAAATCCAAACACGCTCACCGTGCCGGGCTGGACGCCGGTCGAGAGCTGCTTGTAGAGCACCGCCCACGGGTACATGAACGCTGCTTCGATGTCGAAGACGAGGAAAAGGATAGCCACCTGGTAGAACTTCACGCTGTAGCGACCGCGTGGTGTTCCGATGGGCTCGGAGCCGCACTCGAACGGCTTGAGCTTGTCAGGGTTGGTGGCCTTGGGGCCGATCAACACGGCGAGTGCGGTGAACAACCCGCAAAAGCCGAGCGCGAATGCGATCGCCAGCCCCGCTGGCATATAGGCCTGTAGCTGCAAAGCGCGCCGAGTATAGGGCGCTGAAAAGGCGGGTCAATCCGCCGAGCTGCCTAGATTGTCGCAGGTGGATCTGCGACCGCCCTCGGGACTCGCCTAGATGTTCGCCTGAGCGTTCTGGAGCGCGTCTTTCAGCGCCTCGATCATCAGCTCGTTCTGGTCGACCAGGTAGATCTGCTCGGGGTTCGGCCGGCGGTGCGCCCGGATCTCCTCGACGATGGCGCGGGCCGCCTCTTCGACGGGCACGTCCCCCAGGTCGGTCCCGATGCCGGGCATGGCGATGATCTTGAAGTTATTGCGATCTGCCGCGATCAGGGCGGCCCGGGCGGCCCGGCGCACGTTCTCGGCCCCGATCTTCATGCCGGGCTCTTCCATCGTGGGAACGTGGATCACGTTCTTCGCCGGGAGCTGGCCGGCGGTGGTGACGAGCGCGGCCCCGACGGCGATGGGGGCGGCCTGCATCGCCGCCTGCTGGATGACGTCGCCACCTTGCCGACGGATCGCGCCGCCGATCCCCCCGCCCATGATCCCGAGCGAATTCGCCGGATTGACCACTGCGTCAACGGGGAGGGTCCAGATCTCGGCCTGCGCTACGTGCACCTGCATCGGGGTGCCCTATAGCGCAAGCGCCTGACGTTCGTAAACAGATTGCTAGGCGCAGGCCTTCTCGAGCTCGGCTTCGACCTTGGTCTCGTCCCACTTCTTGGCGACGGCGAGCTCCTTCACGATCAGCTGCTTGGCGCTGTCGAGCATCTTGCGCTCGCCGAAGGAGAGGACCTTGCTGCTCTTCAGGCGGTACAGGTCGCGATAGACCTCGGCGACGTCGAAGAGCGAGCCCGTCTTGATCTTCTCCATGAACCCGCGATAACGGCGGTTCCAGGTCTGCTTGTCGATGTGGACGTCCTTCTCGCGGAGGATGTCGAACACCTCGTCGATCTCGGATGACGTGGCCACGTGGCGCAGGCCCACCTGGTCTGCCTTCTCCTTGGGCACCAGGATCTGCATCCCGGTCGCGATCACCTTGAGAACGTAGAAGGAACACACCGAGGTGTTGATCTCCTTCTTCTCGATCCCGATCACCTCGGCAACACCGTGGGCAGGATAGACGGCCTTTTCGCCGATTCTGAAGTCGTTGTTCACGCGCGCTCCTTAAGCAATGCGGGTGCCACCAGGGGGGGGATCCCCTGATTCTTGATGGATTGCTTCTGCTTGGTTGAAGATCGGGGAGTGCAACGCCGGACGCTCACTGCGCCAAGCTGTCACAGCCGCGAGGTGGCTTCGCGGCGAGATTCCCCAACTAGGCGCGGAGGATACCAACCTCGACGCATGCCGCCACAGAAAACGTCACCTCCGGCGGATCGAGTCGCCAGACACGAACGACTTTTCAACTACTTGGCGATGCGCTTGGTGTACCATGGGCGGCATTGAGGGGGTCGCTAGGTCAGATACTGATCCAGCAGGGGGTCATCGATGCTGCAGGTCTGACCGATGCCCTGACCCGGCAAGGTGGCCGACACCCGGTGGCCTCCGAGCTCTACATGCTGGGCTACGCCTCCGAACGGCAACTGGCCAGCGCCCTGGCCGCGCAGAGTGGCTGGCCCGCGGTGGTGCTCGATGAATCGGTCCTCGACCTCCGCCTCACCGCGTACGTGACCCCGGAGTGGTCCCGCATCTTCTCGGCGCTGGTGGTCGGCGAGACCGCCGATTCGATCATCGTGGCCGCCGCTCGTCCGGAGGACGCGATCGTCCCCGTGAGGCAGCTCGCGGCGCAGCGCAACAAGAGCGTGGAGCTCCGGATCGCTCTCGACATCACGCTCGCACGGACGATCCGGCTCGCATTCCGGCACGCGAAGGCGGGCGAGAAGCGCTTGCGGGGCGCGGAGTGCGAGCGGACCGCGCCCACCGGGCTCGTGATCATCGAGCCCCCGGACTCCCTGCGCCCGCCGGCCGACGAGGGCCCCGAGACCGAGATGCGCAAGGCGCAGCGCGCGCTCGCCGAGGAGGCGGCCCGCAACATCGAGCGCCGCGACGAGCTGCCCTCGGAGGACGTGGGCGCGACGGGGGCATTCTCGTCGGAGTGGCACGCCAACACGATCACCACGACGAATGAGGAGCCTGCGGACCTCGAGCGCACCCTCACGATCGCGGAAGAGCTCGATCATCACGCGCCGACCGCCCAGCCGGAGGACGTGATGTCGATGCGCGCGCTCGTCGTGGACCCGGATCCGCCCGGCCGCATCCAGCTCGTGGCCGAGCTCGAGCGCCTCGGGTACGAGTGTCAGGCCGCCGCGTCAGGCCCTCAGGCCGTCGATCTCCTGTCTGGCCCGCCGTTCGAGAT
>JALHPV010000232.1 GCA_022842285.1 Kofleriaceae bacterium | reverse complement strand
GCGCTCCGCAGCGGGCCGCGACGACCACCGGGGTCACGGACTACGGCGATGTGCGGTCGTCCCTGCGAGATGCGGTGGCGCGACTGGCGGCCGTGCACCCGTACGCGCACGCCCTGGCGGTGGCCCGATCGCGGGCCACCGCGTCGGTCGACGTGATCGGTGCGGGCGTGGCGCGCACGCGGCGCGATGGCGTCGTGCTGGTCGTGCGCGATGCCCAGGGCCGCGTGCAGGAGCGCGTGACGTCGGAGCTGTCGGCGGCGGGGATCGACACGGCCGTCCGCAGCTTGATCGGGGACTCGACGAAGACGAAGTCACTCGACCTGCCGGCACCGCCGGTGATGCCGGTGATGGCGCCGATCGTGGACGCTGCGCTCGAGGTCAGGGCGGCGGAGCTGGGACGGGGGGAGCCGCTGTCGAGTCGCATCATCTATGCGGCCACGTCCATCGATGTCGACGAGACGATGGTGTGGTCCATCGGTACGAGCCACGATCGGCAGCAGCAGACCGTGCGCATCCGGGAGCGGGCGCTGCGGGCGGCGTGGAACGGAACGCGCCCCATCATCGCGGAGGCCGTGCACGGGTGGCGCGGCGGCCTGGCGGCGGGGGCGCTGGCACCGGCCGCGATCGCCGCTGCGACCGAGAGCGCGCTCGCGCTGACCACCCCGGGTGGGTTCCCCGATGCGGTTCTCGCCGTGCGGCTGGCGCCCGATGTCGCGGCGGCCCTGGTGGACGCGGGCGCGCGGACGTTGCTCACGGCTGCGGCCCGACGGCGGCCGGAGGTCGCGGCGAGGTTTGCGGCAACCCCGGCGGCGAGCCCGGGCCTGATCTCGCTCGTCGACGATCCGACGGACCCGACGGCGTACGGTGGGTTCGCGTTCGACGACGAGGGCGTGCCCGCGCAGCCCCGGCCGCTGATCGAGCGGGGCCTCACGGTCGGGGTGCTGGGCGAGGGCCGGACCCGGCGCCCGGGGCATGTCGGCGTCAGCGAGGCGGCCCCGAGCCATCTGCGCGTGACGCCCGGCCCGGTCGGGGGCGCTTCGCTCGCGGATGGGTTCGAGCTCATCGGGGCTACCGGCGCGGTGGTGTCGCCGACGAGCTCGCGCGTGATCATCGGCGCGGCCCGCGCGAAGGAATACAAGGCGGGGAGCTGGACCGGTCGCGTCTTCGCCGACGTGGAGCTCGTCGGGGAGCTGGCCGACCTCCTCGCCGCCGTGACCGGGATCGGAGCCGACTCCCTCGTCGTTCCGCTCCGCGACGAGATCGATGGCGAGCCCCGCTGGCGATCGGTGTCGACGCCGGCGGTGGTCTCGCGCGGGCTCCTGCGCGTTCGCCGGAGCCAGTCATGATCGCGATCCGCAAGCTCGTCGCGGCGCTCCGCCGGAGCAAGGTCGCCGACTGGACGGTGATCACGCGCGAGCAGGAGATCGCCACTGCCGACGAGGTGCGCGACCTGGTGCGGCGCGAGGAGTGCCACCGGCTCACGCTGATCGTCCATCACGACGTGCCACGGGGGCGTGGGTCGGCGCGCCTCGAGCTGGTGGCGACCGACGTGAATCCCGACGAGCTGGTCGCACAGGCGATCAAGCTGGCGACCGCCGCCGTGGGACCGGCGTGGCAGTCGGTGCCGGTGGCCGCGCCGGCCGCGGTGACCGTGTTCGATCCGAGGCTGGCCGGCCAGGCGGTCGAGACGATCGCGGCCTCGCTCGTGGAGCGCGCGCTGCGGCCGCGGAACGCGACCGTGGAGCTCGTCGGCCGGGCGCAGATCGAGCGGGTCGAGGCCACGACCCGCGCCGGCCTCGTGACGACGTGGACGGCGAGCCAGCTCCGACTGCAGGGCGTGATCGCGACGGCCACGCGGTCCCTCGCGGTGGCGAGCGAGGGCCGCGAACGGAGTGAGGTGGCGGGCCGCTTCGACGAGGAGCTGGCGGCGGCGCGGACGGATCTCGCGGATCTCGACCGCGCGACGGCGCCCCGGCCGGGGTTGGTCACGCTGGTCCTGCGCGGCAGTGCCATGGTTGCGGGCAACGTGCCTGGCGGCGTCTGGTCGGTGTTCGCGCCGCAAGCAGATGCCGTGCTCGAACGGCAGGGCCTCACTCGGTATCGTCCCGGCACCGTCATCGCGGCCGGCGCCGACCGCACGGTCCCTCCCCTCTCCATCATCAGTGATGGGGCGCGTGACTTCGGCCTCCTCTCCGCACCGCTCGGCGACGACGGCGACGCGGTCCGCCGGTTCACCCTCGTCGATCGCGGCCTCGGCGCTTCGCTCGCCCTGTCGATGCGGGAAGCGGCGCTCCGGCGCGGCGAGCCGAACGGTGGCGTGAAGAACCTCGAGGTCGCGCTCGGCGATTGGGACGGCACGGCCGGTACCGGGCGCACGATCGACGTCCGCCGGCTTCGGCACGTCTCGATCGATCCGTACACGGGAGATGCGAGCTTCGACCTCGAGCTGGCCACGGACGGCACGGTACCGATCACCGGGGGTACCGTACGGCTGGATCTCATTGCCGCCCTCGCCCGGGCCCGCCGCAGCCGGTCGCGGATCGAGCTCGGCGGATATCGCGGTCCGGACGCCATCGCGATCGACGGCGTCGAGCTGATCGCGTAGACCTCCCGGGCAGTTGTCATGGCCGAGCTGACCGACGAATCAACCGACGCGCGAGACCACATCGCGCTGCCTGCGGGCCCCACCGATGCCTTGTCGGCCGAGCTGGCCCGGGACGGCATCGTGCTCGTCGAGACGGCGATGCTGCGCCGGATCATCAAGGCCCACCGCAAGCTCGACGGTGCGGGGGTCCAGATCCCGCACGATCACCTCTATCACCTGCCGCGCGAGGCCCTCGCGGTGCTCTCCGAGGTCGCCACCGTCGGAGCCCCGATCCCGCCGTTCTCGGAGCTCCCTCCCCACGTCGTCGTGGTGTCAGGCGAGCGCGCGAAGATCGAGGCGGGCGACGCCGCCGCGCTCACCCAGCTCTGGCGCCAGATCTTTCACGCCCGCATCCACCTCGAGCTCGACGAGATGTTGGCCCAGGGCGCGTTGTCCGAGGCGGTGGTGCGGGCGCGCATCGAGCGCATCGGGCGGATCGAGTTCGAGGAGGCGCGGGCGGTCCTCGAGCAGGAGCACCTGCTCCTCCCGCCCGTCGACGACACCAGCGTCTACATCGAGCTCGTCGCGCTCTACCTCGAGCTGCGGCTGTTCGCCCCCGATGCGATCGCATACACGTTTCCCGCGCTCCTGGACCTCGCGCGCATCGACGAGACCGTTCGCCAGGATGTCGATCCGGACGCCCTCCTGGCCGCCTCGCGGCCTGCGCGCGCCCCGGCCCAGCCCTTCACGCCGCACCCCGTCGGGCCGGACGCGGAAGCACCGCGCCTCGAGTACTCGGATCCATCGGCGCGCAAGTCGGCCGCCCGCGCGCGTACCAAGGGCAACCGGGCACGGGCCGCGATCCTGTCCGCCCGCGCGGGTGACATTCCCACGGCCCGGCTCGACCTTGAGGCCCTGATCGAGCGCGTGGCCAAGGCCCTCTCGCCGCCGGAGATCACGAACCGCGTCATCGATACGACGGGGTGGGCCGATGCTCTCGCGCCCGTCGCGTTCCTGGCCGCGTCACATCGTTCCCTTCGCTTCAACGCGGGCGTGCGCCTCCTCCATGACCTCCAGGTCGCCGCCGTCACCGCCGAGCGCGAAGTGAAGGTCGTCGATGTGGTCGAGTGGGCCCTCTCGCGCGGCAAGCTCCCCGTCGTCCGCCCCCTCCCGGCCACGCGCGAGGTCCGCGTCGCGAAGCACCTGCACGCGGCCGCGGCCAAGCTCGCGCAGTGCGAGGTCTCCACGATCGAACAGCGCGAGCGCCTCGCGGCGGTGCTGCACGCGATGACGAAGCTCGCCGACGACAACGTGCGCGCGACGCTGAAGCCGAAGGTGGAAGCGGCGCTCGAAGAAGTCGCCCTGCACCCCCATAGCGTCCCCGAGCGCGTGGCGGAGAAGAAGCTCGTCGACGAGCTGCTCGACCGCGCCGTCGCCGTCGGCCGGCTCTCGCTCGGCGATCTGCGCGACACCATCTCGCACAACGATCTCAAGATGCACGATCTGAAGCTCGCGGAGCTTCGCGACGGCGACCAGCTGCTTCGCAGCGACCGCCTGCTCGCGAAGTCCCTCGACGGTGTGTACCGCCGAGCCGAGATCTACATGCGCTTCCTGCAGAAGGTGAGCTCGCTCCTGTTCGGGACGCGCGTGGGCCGGATGCTCACGCTCTATCTGATGCTGCCGTTCCTCGGCTCGTTCGCCGTGCTCGAGGGTCTCCAGCACATGGTTGGCCCGCTGTGGAAGATGATCGCGGGCTGGCAGCCTCACATCGCGTCGCAGGAGTCGCTCCTCGTCGGCACGGGCATCCTGTTCTTGCTGATGCACGTCGGCCCGATCCGGCGTGGTCTGTGGCACGTGACGAAGATCGTCGGCCGCGTCCTGAAGGTCATCCTCTGGACCATCCCCGTCGCCATCTGGCGCAACCCGCTCGTCGTCGCCATCCGGCGCAGCATCGTCATGCAGTGGGGCGTGAAGCCCGCGCTACCGGCCCTGATCATGCTCGCCGTGATCCCCCACGGCATCTGGCGCTGGGTCGCGGCGGGCGGCACGTTCCTCGCCTTCGTAGCCCTGTTCGCGTCCGGCTTCGGCCACATCCTCGAGGAGCGCATCGCCGACGGCGTGGTGCGTGGCAGTCGCTACGTCCGCACGCGGGCCGTGCCGGCACTCGTGAAGTGGATGCTCGAGATCTTCGAGAAGCTGCTCGACCTCCTCGACCGCGGCATCTACCGCGTCGACGAGTACCTGCGCTTCCGCAGCGGCGAGTCGAAGCTGAAGCTCGTCATCAAGGGCTTCCTCGGGACGATCTGGTTCTTCATCACGTACTTCCTGCGCCTCTACGTCGATCTCTTCATCGAGCCGACGGTGAACCCCATCAAGCACTTCCCGGTCGTCACCGTCGCCGCGAAGCTGATCATTCCGTTCATCCCCGCGATCCTCTCCGGCGTCGCGGGCCCGGTGAGCTCGGTGTTCGGTCCCGCGGTCGGCAACGCGTTCGCGGGCTTCACCGTGCTCGTGCTCCCCGGCCTCGCGGGCTTCCTCGTCTGGGAGCTCAAGGAGAACTGGAAGCTCTATCGGACCACCCGCCCGAAGACCCTGCGCCCGCAGGCGATCGGCCACCACGGCGAGACGATGGCGAGCTTCCTGCGCCCCGGTTTCCACTCGGGCACGCTGCCGAAGGCGTACACGCGGCTGCGACGCGCGGCCTGGCGTGATGACGAGCGCGCGGTCGCGAAGCAGGAAGAAGTGCTGCATCACGCCGAGGAGTCGATCGCGCGCTTCACGGAGCGCCAGTTCGTGTCGATGTTGACGGAGGTCTCCACGTTCCGCGCGAACGACGTGGCGCTCGTGTCGGTGACGGTCGGCAGCAACCGCATCCGCATCGTGACGGCGTGCCCGAGCGTCGCGCCCACCCACGCCGTCATCCAGTTCGAGCTCCGGGACGGCGAGCTGCTCGTCGCGATGGAGGAGCCGGGCTGGATCACCGTCCTCGACGAGCGGCAGCAGTCGATCGTCGAGACCGCCCTCGCGGGCTTCTACAAGCTGTCGGCCGTGGACCAGGTGGCCGAGTGGGAGCACGTCACGCCCAACTTTGGGGCCACGCCGCTCTACTGGACGGTGTGGTCGACGGCCTGGCAAGAGATCGCGAGAGGCGAAGACCCACGCGCAGTTATCGCCGGTCCCACCCTCCTCCCGGCGACCGAGGCCCGCGAGTAGAGCGACCGCCGGGGCTCGTGCGTTGGTAGGAAGGCATGACCTACCGCAGCGACCTCGACGCCCTCGCCGCCCGCCGCCGGGCCCTCGCCGACGAGGTCTCGCAGAAGCAGCAGGAGCTCGCCGAGGCGACCCGGCTCCACGAGGATGCCGCGCGGCGCGCGAGCCTGCCCGTGCTCGACAACCTCCGCATCGCCACGCCCTGCACGAAGCGGTGGGCCGACATGACGGGCGACGAGCGCTCGCGGCACTGCACCGACTGCAACAAGAGCGTCTACAACATCAGCGGGCTCACCCGCGACGAGGCGCAGGCCCTGTTGATCGAGAAGGAAGGCAAGCTGTGCGTGCGCTACTTCCAGCGCAGCGACGGCACGATCCTCCTCAAGGACTGTACGATCGGCGTGTCGAAGCGCCGCAAGCGCCGGCTCTTCGCCGCCGGCGCCGTGGCCATGCTCGCGGGGAGCGCGGCTGGCATGGCGATGAAGTTCTTCTCGAGCGATGATCCGGAGCGGCCGCGCGAGCTGCTGGGCGAACCACCAGTTGCCGACGACGACTACCACGAGGTCGCCGGTGGGCTGGAGCCGATGCCGGAGCCGGAGGTCGTGGTGCCGCCCGAGGCGCCGCGCCCCGCGCCGCCGCTCAACCTGTCGTGGGACTCGCCCGCGCGTCGCTAACTCTCGCGGGTAGCCGGGGTATGCTCATCCGGTGAAGGCGGTGTGGCTCCTGGTGGTGACGGCGGCGTGTCGGATCGGCTTCGATGCCACCGATGGTTCGACCGACGACCGCAGTGACGATGTCGCGATGGACGGCGACGACACCGTCACGTTCGATGCGCGCCCCGATCAGCAGACGCTCGAGCCCGACGCCTCGATCGACGCCCCGGCCACACAGTGCGACTCGGCGCTGGTGGTGACCCCCGGCACGCGGCTCCTGGCCAACACGTGTCGCGGTGACCTCATCGATGGCTGTGCCGGCGCCAACCAGGAGGAGGTCGTGTTCGAGTTCACGCCCACCACGTCGGGTGGCTACACCGCGCGCGCTCTCAATCCCGGCACGGATAACGTCTCGAACTCCGTCGCGAGGGTCGATGCGGCGTGTAGTGCGTCGATGGGATCGTGCGCCGGCATCCTCGGCACGACCTACGCGGCCGGCCAGACGTACTACTTCGTCGTCGAAGCGGCCGCGTCCGCGTGCGTCGACATCGAATTCCTCATTGATTGACCCACCGAGGTAAGCTCGAACCAATGCAGCCGAACGTCGCGAAGTGCTTGCTGGTGTCGAAGGTGCTGATCGCAGACGGCATGATGCAAGACGAGGAGCGCGGCTTCCTCGATCACATGATGACGACGTTGAACCTCACCCCCGACGAGCGCTCGTCGGTGATCGAGCTCAAGGGCCTCGATCAAGCCGAAGGCTTCGTGAAGGCGCTGCCGGCCGAGGAGCGGCAGGCGCTGGTCGAGATGCTCGTCGACGCGGCCGGCGTGGACGGCAAGCTGTCACCGCACGAGCTCGCGATGGTGAAGCGGCTCTCGAGCGCGCTCGGCCTCTAGGGTCTGCGCGGTTCTCGCGCAGCCGCGCGCGCTTCCGCGTGTCTTGCTCGGGGCGTCATTTAGCGCGGCGTCGTCACCCGGGTCGTCACTCGACCGTAGTTGATGTTGGGAAGGAGAAGCCCCGCCGGAGTTGACACAGATCCTGGTCTCCGCCGATCAGCGCTTCTGAGGACTGACCTGCGTCTCGACCCGAGCGCACCAGCGCTGCATCGCTGCGCTCACGGCCGCGGGCCACGCCGCGACGGCGCATGGCAATGTAGCACCCAAGAACACACCAGACGCCCATATCCCGCTCGACGACTTTGTTTGGCCGTTCTGACTAGAACAGCACCATCAACCATGAGCAATCCGTCTTGGCATTCTGATTTCATCCACTCTCTCACTGAAGCTTCAGACATTAATGCGCAGAGAGACGCGTGGATTTCTCAGACGATCACCTGTTTCCCAACACCGAACGAGCTCATCTGCCACATCTTCGACGACAGCGGAATCGACAGTCTTCTTGCTGAGGGCGTAGTCTTCTCGAAAACAGCCGATGCCGCGTTAAGGCGACTAAGCTCGTTGGCAACGGACCTGAACATGCAACTCTCGCCAGAGCTTCTCGTATCGAGCCTCGAATGGATCGAGTTTACGCACGAGGCGGCACGCGTGCTCGCGCTGCTGAGTGAGTCCTGAACATGATGCAGCTACAACACGCGATAGCGAGACTCGACGAGTTCGACGACGAGCAGATCATCTGCGCGGTCAAGCCTTGGACCGCTACCAGCGAAGCGGTGTTAACGCTTCCTGACCAGCGCGCTAGGGTGCCTGAAGAAATCGAGCAAGCCGGGTTCGCCTATTTTCTCGAAGTCGCAGTCGCCAAAGAGGTCATCGAAGTGCTGCACACTGATGATACTTCCGAGCGAAGGCTTCGACTACTAATCTGCTACGCTGAAACTGACGCGTTTCCCGATTGGGCGTACCTGGAATAAGCGAAATTCTCAAGATCATCCCGTGAACAAGTTATTCCTGGATCTCGCCCCCATCACAGTCAACTTCGGTTTCGTAGAAGTCGGCACAGGTGCGTTATGCGCCTGGTACGAGGAACGCGAGCGAACAATACTTGCCTGTCGCTCGAATACAGCGATCACGAGGAGAGTAGACGGACGGCTGGGCGACATTCTGCGTAGCCTCCTTCCTCTTACGAGCATCGAGCACCGGCGAACACTCTTGATACCTACAAGGTCTCCATGGACTGCTGTCTTCGACAACGGTTGGAGAGGCAGCGATGCGTCGGGATTGTGGTACACGGCTCAAGAGATGAAATGTCGAGCAGTGAGGGTCTGTTTGGCCGATGATCTCAAGCTCGGACAAACGCACGTGCAGTACGGAGCTAGAGTATTCGAACTCTACGGCCCGATAAGAACCGACTGGCTTAATCATGCTCGTAGCATCAGCGTCATGAACGACGGAGGAAAGTGGGGGCAGAGTTTCTATGGATCGCCACTCCCCGAGGAAGACGCGACATGGTTTTCGGCCGCTCGCGTCCGAGAACGCTTTCTGCCAGAGCATCTCATCGAGCTTCTGAAGCGAATCGGAATCGACGCCTTCAGCGAGGATTTCTATCGCTCGGAAGCCACCATAATCGAACGTGTCGGCCCGACAGCAGCTGGACTCCAAGAGTACAATTTAGAAGACGTCAATCCATACTTGGAGAAGCCCCACCGGAGTTGACACAGATCCTGGTCTCCGCCGATCGGCGCTTCTGAGGCCTGACCTGCGTCTCGACCCGATCGCACGAGCGCTGCATCGCTGCGCTTACGGGCGCGTGCCACGCCGCAACGGTGCATGCGGCAGCATTCGCACCACGTGGTTGCCGTGTGCATCGTAGGCCGCGGTGTGATGGTGGTTGGACATCATCTGCGGCAGGACAATCGCGATGTCGTGGCGCTGCGCCGCCTCGGCGAGCGCGTAGGTGAACGCGTTGTTCGTGACGGGGTCGGGCCGCAGCAAGAACTGCCGCTGCGTGCATCGGCGCGTGATGAACAGATACTGGCCCGGGAACACCGGCCGCGGTGCGGTCATGCGCTGGCGCAACCAGCAAGCTGCTGGCGAGACGCAAGCACTGAACAACCCACGCGCGTGTCACTATTCTGTCCGGTGGTCGGACAGGACGGTCCGTGGTTCGGACGGACACCGGACAGCCTTCGCCTTTGGTGCCGGGCAGAAATCAACCCCGGTGCGGTTTCGCGCGGTTTCGCGCCGGCCGAGGCCCGCTGCTACCCGCGCAGGTCGGCGAGGAAGTCGGTGACCGCGTTCCAGTAGACGTCCGAGTGGCTCACGTCGTTGTGGCCGCGCTGAGGAATCAACACGAGACGCTTCGATGCGCTCCCGGCCACATCGAGGGCAGCGTGCGCCTCGCGAGCGGAGATCAGCGTGTCCTGCTCGCCGTGGAGCAGGAGCAGCGGAGTGCGGCCGCGCGGCAGCTTCGCGGCCGGATCGAAGCGCTCGCGGTCGGCGGCCGAGAACTGCGCGGGGGCTTCGAGACCGCGGCGCCGCACGAGGCCGGCGAGATCGAACATCGCGCTCTCCAGGATGACGCCCCCGATGCCGTCGATCGGGTTCGCGTAGAGCTCGTGGGCGGCGATCCCGCCGAGCGAGCGGCCCATCACGATCACGGGGCGCCGGGCGGCATGGCAGACGGCCCCTGCGATCACCCGGGCGTCGGCGACCACCGCTTCGAGCGTGGGCGAGCCCGTGCTCTCGCCATAGCCCCGGAAGTCCGCGACCGCGAGCGTCGCGCCGGCCTGGCGGAACCTCTGCGCGACCCCGTCGTAGTCGGCGACCACCTCGCCGTTCCCGTGGAACAGCAGCACCGTGCAGTGACCGTCGTTCGCGCCGTGCACGCGGACGTGGACCTTGGCGCCCGGTGCCACTGGCAGGTGCACGTCACTCGCCCCTTCGGGACAGGGGGAGCGATCCGGGCGCGGGAAGAACAAGCTCTGCGTGAACGCAGAGCCCTCGAAGAAAGACGCGGCCATGGGTCGATGTTCTACTCCGATGTCGTCGCCTTGCAGGCGATGACAGCCACGCAAGGTCGGCCGGGATGCCTGAAAGCTGGCTATAGCGGCGACCCGCCACGGGTCGTGCGAGTGTGCGCGCATCGTGCGCACCTTTCTCCTCCTCGGGTTGGTCCTCTCCGGATGTGGCAGCGACGCGGTGGAGCCGCCCGCCGATGTCAGCGGCGACGGCGACGACAGCGAGCTGCCAGCACCGGCGCCCGGTACCGGCGTCCAGATGGAGCACCGGCTCATGGTCGGTCCCGGGGAGGAGGCGTGGTCGTGCAAGGTCGCGCCCCTCCCGACCGACGACACCATGTTCGTGAACCATGTCGAGTCGGTGCAGAACAACGCGACCCATCACATGGATCTGATGGCGGTGACGCTCGCCGCGCCCGATCTCGAGCCCGGTGAGTACGACTGCAATCAGGTCTACGCCGACTATCCGGCCCTCATGGAAGAGGGAATCATCGTCTACGCGAGCCAGCAGGCCGCGCAGGAGATCGTGCTCCCCCAGAACACCGTCGCCGCGCTGCCTCCGGCCACGATGCTGATGCACGAGATCCACTTCGTGAATCCGACGGATGAGCCCGTCGAGGTCTACTCGCTCATCAACGCGTACAGCTACCCCGCCGTCGACGTCACGCAGACGATCTGGGGCGGAGCGGTGCGCGACCTGGACATCAACATCCCCGCGGGTTCGACCTCGCACGTCGAGTGGATGCGCTGCGTGATGGATGCGCCGGTCGACGTGTTGTTCCTCTCGACGCACACGCACGCGCTGGCCGAGAAGACGGTGGTGCGCAGCTTCGACGGGTCGACGACCGGCGCCGTCGTGTACGAGAACTTCGACTGGCACGCGCCGAAGCTCCAGGACATGACCGCCACGCCGATGCACCTCGAGGCGGGCCAGGGCTTCGAGCTCGAGTGTCACTACGACAATCCGACGGGCGCCGATGTCCACTGGGGCTTCTCGGCGGCCGAGGAGATGTGCCAGATCGCTCTCGTCTACACGCCCGGCGATCAGCCGCGCGAGTGCGAGATCGTCGAGCAGGGCGTCCGCTAGACCGCGGGCCTCAGACGGCGAGGACGGGCCATTGCGCTGGGAGGTCATCGCGTACTGACCCTCACAAGGCCGCGAGCTCCGCGCCTGGCGGCGTGATGCGCTGCCTCACGATCTGCCTCACGCCGCCGGACCGAGGTAGGTTCCCCCCCGTGAAGTGGACTCGGGGTACCCGTAACGATGATGTCGTCGACGTGCGCGGAAAGACCGCCCGCGGCGGCGCCGCAACCAAGGTCGGCGTCGGCGGCATCGGCGTCGCGCTGA
>JALHPV010000231.1 GCA_022842285.1 Kofleriaceae bacterium | reverse complement strand
GCGCTCGGGGCCGGCGTCGTCGCCTTGCTTCGCGCCCGCGCACCGGCCGCGTGCCGAGCGCCAGGAGCACCGTCGCCGCATCACCCACCGCCGCCAAGTTGCGAGCACGGCCACGTCCTCCGCGCCGTGCCCGCGCCCGTCACGGGCCGTGCGCGGGCCGCTTCGCTTCGGCGAACGACGACGCCGGCCCCTCGCAGCGTCTTTACCCATTCATCGGAGAACCTCATGTTTCACGTCCTCGAAGCCGCCCTCGAAGTCATCGACCAGCTCGCCCTCGTCGAGCCGAAGCTCCGCTCGAAGCGGAAGTCACTCGCCGACGAGATCGGCCGGGCCGCCCAGAGCATCGCCCTCAACGTCAGCGAAGGCCGCCCCCGCGCCGGCCTCGACAAGCCCGACCTCTACCGGCGAGCCGCAGGCTCCGCCAGCGAGCTCACCACCGCCCTCCGCATCGCACGCGCCGGCCGCATCATCACCGCCGAGGAGTTCGCCGCCATCGACACGCCCCTCGATCGCGTCCGCGCCATGCTCTGGCGCCTCACCCACTGACGGCTCCCAGCCGGATCGCCACCGGCCAACGGCCGTCGGCCGGCCGATTCCCGCGCGGGTTCTCGCCTACGCTGATCGGAAGCAGATGCGGTCGCGGCTGCGGCTGCGGTCGCGGCTACCGTGGCGGTCGCGGCTACCGTGGCGGTCGCGGCTGCGGCTGCGGTCGCGGTCGCGGCTGCGGCTGCGGCTGCGGTCGCGGTCGCGGTCGCGGCTACCGTGGCGGTCGCGGCTGCGGCTGCGGCTGCGGCTGCGGCTGCGGTGGTGGTCGCGGCTACGGTCGTGGTCGCGGCTTGCGGTCGCGGCAACCGCGTCAGATGACGCGATCGTCGCCACGGCGCCTTCCAGATGCGAACCGACTACGCAGGAGGTCGCGCACGACCACCGGGTCGGTCGCGTGATCCTTCATCGTCTTGATGGCGACGATCACCTTTGCCGACGCGCAGCTCGATGGTCGGCTTGCTCGCCGCCACGAGCGCTTCGCTACGCCCCGAGAGGCTCATCCGCGTCGGGCGGATGGTCGCGGACGGCCGCGCGACGACGCTGACTTGCGTCTCCGCGTCGAGCGTGGCGAGCCATGCTTCTGGGTCCGAGGCCGCCATGCGTGAGCCGTTCGAGTCTACGGCACGCGAGCGCACGCTGGTGGCCGTGGCCCGGGTCCTAGATCGAGAGATCAACCATGTACACGCCATCTCCCGACGTGACAGTGCCCGTCACCGTCGTCGTGCCCGGAACCCGTTCGACATCCTCGGTGCCGGGGATCGGTCGCAGGGCGCCGCTGAACGTCAGGCTCAGGACGGCTTCGCCCTCGATATCACCTGTCATCAGGTAGGAGCCTTCCAAGGTCCCGTCGAGCGTACCGTCCGGGATGCTCTTGAGCTGCATATCGAGCGCGGGTAGCGCCCCGTCTGCGGTCTCGTACGTGATCGCGACCTCGATCTCCTCGTCGTCGTACTGGATCGTGAAGGGGCCATCGCTGTAGTCGTCCATGCCGACGAGCAGACGCATGCCCTTGTTGTCGGACGCCCCCTGATCGACCTGGCCGGTGATGGTCAACGTGCCGGAGACCAGGCCCGGCGCGGCCTGGGCAGCGATATTGGCGCTGCTGGCGGCGTTGAAGCCGTCGAAGCCCAGCGCGATCGACGCCTCGATCGACTGGTCCAGTCCGAGATAGGCGCGGCGAGCTGCTTCGTCGCTGTCGATCTCGCCGTCATCGCCACACGCACCGGTCAGCGCGATGGCGAGCAAGCAGACTGTCCTCATGCCGCTCTAGTGGACGCGGGCGGGCATCCGGTCGCAGGATTTTTCACGTGCGATACTGAGGCCGTGCCACCAGGGGTGCGGCAGATCGAGATGACGTGGACGTGCTCGTCCTGCGGGCAGCAGAACCTCGGCCGTCACAAGACCTGTCAGCAGTGCGGTGACCCGAAAGACAAGTCCGAGAAGTACGAGATGCCGAAGGACACCGCTGGCGCCCAGAGCGTCACGGAGGCGGGTCTGATCAAGATGGCGGTCGCGGGCGCGAACTGGGTCTGCCCCTACTGCGGCAGCAACCAGCGCACGATCGACAATGCATGCGGCCAGTGCGGCGCTGCGATCGATCTGACGGAGCGCGTGCAGAGCGGCGATCCGCCGGTGGTCGCGCGTACCCGGTGGACCGCGTTCCTCGCGTGGGTCAAGAAGCACCGGGTCATCCTCGGTATCGCGGGCACGGTGATCGTGCTGGGCGTGAGCTGGTACGTCTGGTCGCACCGCACGCGTACGTTCTCTGCGAAGGTCGCCGACGTCGCATGGACCCACACGATCTCCGTCGAGCGCTACCAGATCTGGACGCGCGAGGGCTGGCGCGCCGAGCAACCCGGCGCCGCCTTCGATGTCGTCTCGCTCGGGGACAAGATCCACCACTACGACAAGGTGCAGGACGGCTACGAGACCCAGTACTACACGGAGCGCGTCGCGTGCGGCCAGGACTGCTACGACGAGCCCGAGCGGTGCAGCGAGCGGTGCTCCGATAACGGCAATGGCTTCGCGTCGTGCACCACGAGCTGCACCGGCGGCGGCCGCAAGTGCTCCACGAAGTACTGCAGCGAGCAGCGGTCCCGGCAGGTGCCGCGCTACATCGACGTGGCTCGGTACCAGGAGTCGATCCGCTACCAGATCTGGGACTGGGGCCATCATCGCCACGCCGTCGCGCAGGGCCACGGCATCACCGGGATGCGCTGGCCCGTCGAAGAAGCCCGGGTCGGCCAGGGCCTCGGCGAGGGCGAGCAGGAGCGCGCCACGAGGATCCCTCGGTACGTCGTGACGCTCAGCTACGAAGAGGGGCGGCTCGCGTTCGAGGTCCCGGAGCAAGAACTTTCGAACTATCCCGACGGCTCGGGGCACCAGCTCGTGATCAAGAAGGGCCAGCCCACCAAGGTCGACGGTAAGCCGGTTACAGTGACCGCCCAATGAGCTTCGACATCGTGGTGGCCGCAGACCAGGCCTGGGGCATTGGCAAGGAACAAGCCCTCCCCTGGCCGAAGCTGCGCGGTGACCTCCGCCACTTCAAGGCCATCACGTCGACCGCGAGCCCCGGCAAGCGCAACGCGATCGTGATGGGTCGCAAGACGTGGCAGAGCAAAGAGGTCGGAGGGGCCCCGCTGGGCAATCGCCTCAACATCGTCGTCACGCGCGGCGAGCTCGAGGTGCCGACGGGGGTCGTGGTGGCGAGCTCACTCGATGCGGCCATCACCGGGCACGACGTCGAGAACACGTTCGTCGTCGGCGGCGCGGGGCTGCTGCAGGACGCCGTCGAGCACGCCGCCCTCCGCTACGTGTACCTGACGCGCGTCATCGGCGAGTTCGGGTGCGAGGTGTTCATGCCGAACCTCGATGCGCGGGGCTTCAAGGTCGATTCCTCGTGGACGGGGCTGTCGGGCGAAGAGTTCGAGACGCGCTACAAGATCGAGCGTCTCGTCAGACCGCCACCGGGAACTTGATGAACGGGTGGTGCTGGTAACCCTCGAGCGCGATGTCCTCGAAGGTCATCTCGAGGGTGGGCTTCTGAGCAAGGACGAGCTTCGGTAGCGGGTGGGGCGTGCGCTCGAGCTGGAGCTTCACGCCTTCGACGTGATTCAGGTAGATGTGCGCGTCGCCGAGCGTGTGCACGAAGTAGCGCGGGGTCAGCCCCACCTCCTGCGCGATCATCGACATGAGTAGCGCGTAGCTCGCGATGTTGAACGGCACGCCGAGCGCGAGGTCCGCGGAGCGCTGGTAGAGCTGGCAGTCGAGACCCTTGTCACCCGAGACGTAGAACTGGAAGAAGGCGTGGCACGGGGGCAGCTTCATCTTCGGGATGTCGGCGACATTCCACGCGCTCACGATGATGCGCCGCGACTGCGGGTTGGTCTTGAGCGTCGTGATGACCTCCGAGATCTGATCGATCCCACGTCGCTGCCCTTCGGCCCCGCTCTCGCCTCCGGCGACGGGGCCCGTGCCGCCCCAGTTGCGCCACTGGTAGCCGTAGATGGGCCCCAGCTCGCCGCTCTCGTCCGCCCACGCGTCCCAGATGGGCGTGTGCTGCTTGAGATCGTCGTTGATGTTCGTGGAGCCCTTCAGGAACCAGAGGAGCTCGCGGACGACCGCCGGGAACAACACTTTCTTCGTGGTGACGAGCGGGAAGCCCTCGCGGAGGTCGTAGCGGGTCTGCGCTCCGAAGAGTGAGATCGTCCCCGTCCCCGTGCGATCGGTCCGCTTCTCACCGTGCTCGAGAACGTCACGGAGGAGTCCCAGGTACGGACGCATGCTGGATTTCTAGCACCGGGGGCTGACGGAGGGAGCAGCGCTTCACCGCACATCGCCCAGGGCATGCGCCGGGCCGAGCCGGCGGCGGGTCGCGAGGGTGAGGTAGATGACGTAGACCATCGACGCGTAGACGATGATCTTCTGTCCCGTGACCTGCATCTGGTGGCCGTGTGGGGTGTTCATGCGCGGCCCGGCGAAGATCAGGATTAGGTACCCGACGACGACGGCGAGGTACGCGAGGTTCGCCCCGATGACGGTCGCGCCGGTGCGATTCCAGATCAGCAGCAGGGAGAGGCAGATCACGTAGCCGAGCAGCATCGCGAACGCGCAGATGACGAGCGTGTTGTGCGGCCACATGTAGCGATCGAACGGCGTCAGGCCCACGCCGGCAAAGGCGAGCCCGGACATCACGCCGAAGATCTGGGCCGCGATACCGGCGCGCCGGGCCTGCTCGCGCCCGTAGGCAAAGCCGCGCCACGCGCCCGCGAACAGGATCAGCGCGATGCCGATGGTGACGAGCGCGAACGAGAACAGGAGACACGAGGGCCAGTTCGACTGGCCGGAGAAGGTGCGCGTGGTGCCGAGATCCGAGAGGAAGTTGTGGAAGAAGTGATAGCCGGAAGCGCGCGGATGGAACCACGTGCCGCCCGCGTAGAGCTGCATCGCGACGAACGACAGCACGATGAACTGCACCGCCGCGTACAGGAGAAAGGCAGCGCGCCGGCGGGTGGTGCGTGGTGTCATGCGAGCGAGCGGTGTAGCGTAGCGCGCTCGCGTGGCCCCGACAGCGACTACCTTCGCCGACCTGCTCGATCGCCATCACGGCGTGCTGCTCGACGCGTACGGCGTGCTCGTCGATGGCCGTGGCGCCCTGCCCTGGACGGCGGACGTGTTCGCCGAGCTCGCCCGGCGGAAGACGCCCTTCGCGATCGTGACCAACGATGCTTCGCGCGCCGGCGATACGTACGCGCGGCGCTTCGCGGGCTACGGCATCACCATCGCGCCGGATCGCTTCGTCACGTCGGGCAGCTTGCTCCCCGCGTACGTGCGCTCGCGCGGCCTCGCCGGGGCGCGGGCCTGCGTCCTCGGGACGCCCGATTCGGAGGCGTTCGTGCGCGCCGGGGGCGCCGAGGTCGTGCCCGTCACGGCGGGAATGGAGATCGATCTCGTCGCGGTCTGCGATGACTCCGGCACGCCGTTCCTCGCCGGAATCGAGCTCGCGCTCTCGGCGATCGTGCGTGCGGTCGAAGCGGGCCGACGCCCCGCGCTCGTGCTGCCGAACCCCGACCTCGTCTATCCGAAGGGCGGCGGCGAGTACGGCTTCACGGCCGGGGCGATGGCCCTGCTGATCGAAGCAGCGCTCGCGCGGCGGCTGCCGGGGGCGGGGCTCACGTTCGATCACCTCGGAAAGCCGGAGCCGCATCTGTTCCACGCCGGTGCCGCGAGGCTCGGCCTCGAGCCCGCCCAGCTCGTCATGATCGGCGATCAGCTCGAGACGGATATCGCGGGTGCGCAGGGGGCGGGCATTCCCGCCGCGTTGCTCCTCGCGGGCGTCTCGCGCTGGGATGCAAGCGCGACGATCAGCCCGACGTACTTGCTAGAGCGTCTTTAGACCGGGTTACGCTGTGCAGTGTGGAAGACGAGACGGCCACCTGGGCAGAGCATCGAGCGGGTGGACCCGCCCTCCATGTCCGTGCGGTTCGCCTCGAGGTGATCGGCGGCCCCGACGTGGGCCTCGCGAAGACCTTCACGGCGCAGACGGTCGTGATCGGGCGTGCCAACGCGGACTTCCAGCTCGATGACAAGCTCGTCTCGGCGCTGCACGCAGAGATCCGCCTCGAGCCGCAGGGCTTCCGGCTCCGCGACCTCGGCTCGACGAACGGAACGCACGCCGGTGGCGTGAAGCTCCTCGACGCGTTCCTCACGTCCGGGGTGGTGATCACGCTCGGCGACACGTCGATCCGGTTCACGCCGCTCGCGTTGTCGAACGAGCTGCCGCTCGCGTCGATGCAGCGCCTCGGGGGCCTGGTCGGCGGTGCTCCCGCGATGCGCCGCATGTACGCGTTGATCGAGCGCTTCGCCAAGACGGACGCGACGGTGCTCGTGACGGGCGAGACGGGCACGGGCAAGGAGCTCGTCGCCGAGGCCATCCACGCGAGCTCGCGCCGCAAGGACGCACCGTTCGTGGTCCTGGACTGCCGCTCGCTCGCGCAGGTGTCGGGACAGCTCAGCGGCGCCTTCGAGGCGGCGCAGGGCGGCACCCTGTTTCTCGACGAGATCGGCGAGCTACCGCTCGAGGATCAGCCACGGCTGCTCCGGGCCATCGAGACCAAGAGCGACACCGACGTTCGCATCGTCGCCGCCACGAGCCGCGACCTCGCCGTCGAGGTGAACCGCGAGCGCTTCCGGCCGGACCTCTACTTCCGCCTCGCCGTCGCTCGCATCCACGCGCCCCCGCTCCGCGAGCACCGCGAGGACATCGACGCGCTGGTCGAGCACTTCGTCGCCGCGTCGGGTGGCGGGCAGCTGTCCGCGTCGTTCAAGGACCACGCCCGCAGCCACCCCTGGCCGGGCAACGTCCGCGAGCTGCGCTCCGCCGTCGAGCAGGCGCTCGTCCTCGGAGATCGCCCCGAGCTGGCGACCCAGCAGTGGTCCTCGAGCCTCGCGGTGGACGTCTCGGTGCCGTTCAAGGAGGCGAAGCGCCGCATCCTCGACGAGCTCGAGAAGAAGTACATCACCGAGCTCATCGAGGCGCACGATGGCAACGTCTCGGCCGCGGCCCGCGCCGCCGATCTGGATCGCATGACGATCTACAAGCTCCTGCGCCGCGCTGGTCTCCGCGAACCGAAGTGACTCGCGACGGCACGCTGCTGTTCTCCCCGCGGCAGGTGTTCCTGGCGCTCGGCGGCGCGTGCGCGGCGGCCATCCCGGTGATGCTGCTGTTGCAGCGCAGTCGCATGGCGAGCATCGCGGGGGCGGTGAGCTTCGGGGCCGCAGCGCTCCTGAGTGCGTGCATCGGCATGTGGTGGGCGCAACCGCCGGGCCACATGGCCACGATCCGTCGCGTCGTGGCGCTGACCGCCCTGGGCATGTCGGCCGCCCTCCCCGGCTGGTACTTCGGGCCCTCGTCGGCGTACGCGGGGGTCGTCGCGATCCTGCTCGTGTTCAGCGGTCTCGTGATGGGGGGTGTCGGCACGCCCTTCCCGCCCATCGCCGCGTGGTCGGTGTACGTCGCGCTCGCCGGCAGCCAGGCCGTGGTCGCGACGCTGATCTTCGTCGGCGCGTTGCCCGACGTGGGTCTGCTCCCGGTGCGCCCGGTGGGCTCCACAGCCTGGCACCACGTGGCCGCGCACGTGGTGGTGCAACTCGTCTACGCGGCCGCGTTCGTGATCGGTCGCGGACTCCACCGCGTGTACTGGCGCATCTCCGAGCAGCTCGAGCAGGCCACCCGCGCCGCCGCTCGCCGCGACGCGTTGCTCGACGAAGCGCGCGCCGAGTACCGCCGCATGTTCGCCCTCGGCCAGGAGGGCATCTTCGCCGGTCGCACCCTCGGGCAGTTCCAGCTCGGCGACCTGATCGCGCGCGGCGGCGCGGGCGAAGTGTACGCGGCGACGGACGTGCGCGACGGTTCGCAGGTCGCGGTGAAGGTCCTGCGCGGCGACAAGCTCGACGATCCGGCGAGCGTGCAGGGCTTCCTCGATGAAGGCACGGCCCTCACGCGCGTCACGAGTCCGCACGTCGTGAAGGCCACGCACGTCGGCGGCCCCGGCGAGGTCCTGCCCTACATCGCGATGGAGCGCCTCGACGGCCAGACGCTCGCGCAGCTCGTCGCCGACGGCGGGCCCCTCTCGCGCGCGGATGCCCTCGCGCTCGCGCGTGGCGGCGCCGAAGCCCTGGCGGCGATCCATGCGGCCGGCATCCAGCACGGCGACGTCAACCCGACCAACTTGATCCGGGCCGACGGCGTCTGGAAGCTCATCGACTTCGGCATCGCGACGATGGCACTCGGCGACGCGAGTGGAGGACGACCGGCCGACGGCCCGGTCCCTGGTCGCGGCTCCGATGCCCGCACGGGCCACGGCACGTTGCGCTACCTCGCGCCGGAGCGGCTGAGCGGGCCACCGTCGGCGCGCGCCGATATCTACGGCCTGGCGGCGAGCCTCTACTTCGCTCTCACGGGGAGGGCCCCGTTCGAGGATGTGGCTGCGCCGGGTCTCGCCCACGCGATCGCGCGGGAGATGCCGCTCGATCCGCGTCTGGTGGGCGATGTCTCCGATGAGGTGGCGGAGGCGCTCGCCGGCGGGCTCGCCACCGCCCCCGCCGCACGACGCGCCGACTTCGGATCGGCGATCGTCGCCGCGCTCGAGGGCAAGGCCGTCGGCGCCGCCCCCGACCACGTGGCCCCGGCCTGGCGCGTCGACCCCATCGCGAGCTCGCCCCTTGCCCAGACCACCACCGCCGTGCGCGCCGAGTCGCTCCTCGCGCCGGCCCAGGACGAGCGTCCGGCGGCCTCCGCCCCGCCGGTCGGGACGGCCCGGGGCGGACAGGACGCAACGCCGCCGGCCTCGCCGCCACCCGAGGTCGTGCCGATGCGCGCCTCGATCGCCAACATCGAGGTCGTCGCCGACAAGGCGTGGAAGGGCGCCTTCGTCGACCGCCTGCGCCTGCAATTCGCGGCCATGTTCGCCGCCTGCATCGGCGGGGCGGCGCTCATCGCGCTCGTCGTCACCCGCCCCATCATGCTCGTGGTGGGCATCGGGTCGATCGCGCTCGCGGGCGTCGTGCTTCTCGTCGAGCGGGCGCGCGGGCTCGAATGGCCCTGGATCGTCGTCGCGGCGCTGTCGATCGGTCCCGCGTACGTGCTCGGGTTGCACTCCGCGTACGCCGCGGTCCTCGCGGTGACCTTGTTCGTCGAGTGCTCGTTTCAGGCAACGGAGTCCACCCTCATCGGGCGCGGCTACACGCTGACCGCCATCCTCGTCAGTCACGCCACGACGTACGCCCTCGTCGTGACGGGCGTGATTCCCGACGGTGCGGTGACCCCCGTGCGCCACCACGGCCTCGCCGAGGGCCTCGTCGTCGAGCTCATGGTGCTCGGCGTGTTCGTCGTCGCGTTCATGATGGGGCGACTGGTACAGACCCGCTACGTGGACCTCGTGCGCCGCAACGAGGCAGCGGCGCGGGGGGTGGCAGCGGAGGAAGCGCTGCTCGCATCGGCACGCGCGGAGATCGAACGCGTGCTCGCCGGCTATGCGGGCGGGCTCTTCACCGGCGCGACGATCGGCGGCTATCGCGTCGAGAAGCTGCTCGGGCGCGGCGGCATGGGCGAGGTGTACTCGGCGCAGCGCGCGGGCCAGCAGGTGGCGTTGAAGATCATCCGCGCCGACCGCCTCGCCGATGCGACGGTGCGGAAGCGCTTCGCCGGGGAGGCCGACGTGCTGAAGCGCGTCGAGAGTCCGTATGTGGCGCGCGTGCTCGATGTCGGCGCCGAAGAGGACCGGCTGCCGTACCTGGCGATGGAGCTCGCCCTGGGCATCTCGCTCGCCGATCAGCTGCGCGGGGGCGCCAAGCTCGGCCTCGAGACGGTGCCCGGAATGGTCCGCGATGTCGCGCGCGGGCTCGGCGACTGTCATCGCGCCGAGGTCGTGCACCGCGACGTGAAGCCGCACAACCTCGTGCTCACCACCGTGGCCGGCGCGCCGCGCTGGAAGCTCGTCGATTTCGGCATCGCGCGGGTGGCCGGCGCGGCCCGCGCGACCACCGGGCACGTCATCGTCGGCACGCCCGCCTACATGGCGCCGGAGCAGCTCGCCGGTCATCCGGCGGATCCTCGCAGCGATCTGTACAGTCTGTGCCTCGTGGTGTTCCGCGTGCTGGCCGGCCGGCCCGCGTTCACGGCGGCGCGTGTCGGCAATGCGCATATGCGGCCGCCCGATCTCGACGGCATCGCCGAGCTCCCGCGCGACGTGGGCCATGTACTGCGCATCGGTCTCGCGGATGCGCCGGAGGATCGGTTCGCGAGTGCGAGCGAGCTCGAGGCAGCATTCGAAGCGGCGTTCGAGACCCGGCTCGACGAGGCCGTCCGCGCGAGGGCCCGGGCGCTGCGCGAGCGCGATCCATGGACCTGAAGCCCCGGGGCCGCGAGTGATACGCTGAGGGCGTGATCCAGCGGTTCTGCTTCGTGAAGCTCGCCGACCACGAAGTGGAGACGCGCGGCGAGCTCGCGCAGATCCTTCGGGTCCAGCTCGACTCCGCCGGAGCGAATGCCATCGTGGGCATCCCCGCCGACGACAGCGCCGCGCGCTGGGACCTCTCCATCGTCATCACGACCGAGACGCTCGAGGCGTGGCATACCCTCGCCGCCCTGCCGATGATGACGGGCGTCTTCGACGAGCTGGCGGCTCGCGCCGTCGTCGTGAAGGCCTGGACCTTCGAAGCCGCCTGAGCCTTCGACGCGCTCAGCCGAGCTGGGCCAGCCAGGTCGAGAGCTCGGGCGGCAGCTCGCTCGTGAACCGCACGCGCTCGTTCGTCGCGGGGTGCGTGAACCCGAGGACCGCGGCATGCAGCGCGAGCCGCGGCGGTCGCGGCAGGAACGTGCGGGCACGCTCCCCGCCGTGCTGGTGATCGCCGAGGATGGGATGCCCGAGCCCCGCGAGGTGGATCCGGATCTGATGCGTGCGGCCCGTCTCGAGGCGCACCGCGAGCAGCGTCGCGTCGGCGAGCTTCTGCAGTGGCTCGAGGTGCGTGACGGCGCGGCGATCAGCGATCGGCCGGTCGATGGTCTGGGCCTCGACGTGGCCTGCCGCGACGGCGCGGTACTCGCGATCGATGTCGTGTTTCACGAACGCATCGCCGAGCAGCTTGTTGGCCGCGCGCGTGCGCGCGAACACGAGCAGCCCGCTCGTCGGAAGATCGATCCGATGCACCAGGTACACCTCACCGTGGGTGCGCTGGAGCTGGTCGAGGAGGTCTCCGCGATCGCTCTCGGGCGTCGGGGCGGTCACCAGGCCCGCGGGCTTGTCGACGACGATCACGTGATCGTCGAGGTGAACCAAGCGAGGGGCGAGCGGCTCGACATGCGTCCGCTCGATGGCGCCGCCCACGTTCACCTCGATCGACTGGCCCGCCTTCACCAACCGGCCCGCGACCTTCACGCGCGAGCGATCGACGAACACGCCGCCGGTATCGATGACGGCACGCGCCTTGCGTCGGGATAGTCCAGGCACGTGCTTGGGCACGACCTGGTCGAGGCGCAGGCCCTCATCCTCGGGCGCGACCGTGAATGTCGTCTTCACGCGCCGACCCTAGCAGGCCGACGCGGCGAGACTCACCATCCGTCGTCGTCGGCGCGCTTCCGCTTCTTGCGGTCGCCAGCGCCTTCCCGATCGCGATCGCCGCCGGGCTTCTTGCGCCCTGCATTGCCGCCACCGGGAGGCCGGTTCGCCCCGAAGTTGCCGGACGGACGGGGCGCGCCCCCGCCGGGC
>JALHPV010000230.1 GCA_022842285.1 Kofleriaceae bacterium | reverse complement strand
GACCGCGAAGAGCGCCCCAACACCACGCAAGCCCCCACCCAGGCCACCAGCCCATCCCCGGCCCCGAAGCCCAAGCGGTGGGGCGGCGAGTCAGGCCTCGGCCAGAAGCCCACGGACGAGATGCTGCGCGCGATCTTCGAGAGCGCGTTCCGCGAGGCCGACAGCGGCGTTCCTGATATGGGGAAGGGGACCGTGACCTCGCGCGATGAGACCGAGGTCAAGTGGGGCATCCGGTATCAAGAGCCCCCCCAGAGTTACGAGCACCTTAGCTGCGTGCTTGCCCAAGGGGGCATTCCGGCGGATCCGGATCGGCAGGCAGTCGCGAAGCGACGGGTCGAGAACGGCGAGATCGATGTGCTGGGTGACTTTGCGCCCCATGACGTCGACCGCACCAAGTACTGGCTCGCGATCGGGGCCGACAGTCTGGCGGTGCACACTGCGCACGAAGCGCTGGGACCCGAGCTTCATGCGTTCACGCATGCCGAAAAGGACGAGCAAATGAGAGCCCTGCTCTACTTGCTGCCGGGGGAGAACTGGCAGGGTGACGCGTCGACACTCACCGACGCGCAGAGCGTCCCGAAGCGAGGCGGCGTCAAGGTCCGCGATCTCTTCGGAAAGAACGACGATCTGAAGATGACGGCGCACGACAAGCGCGCGATCGCCAGCACCGCGAACGCCACGCGGAAGGGGAAGGGGAACACGGAGGCAGCCGCCAGCAGGACCACCGCTTCCGACAATGCCGTCAAAGGAAAGCTTGCCGGCGTCCGAGCACAGGTCGAGAGCGCCAAGGCCGCGAGCAACGAGCTCGAAGCAGCGCTGGCCGTCGTCACGCAGCTGCAGGCGCAAGACGACGCGGATGAGGCGAAGAAGGAGATTGCGGAGCTCCAGGAGGAGGCCGCTGCCTGGCGCGAAGGCGTGGACATCGTCACGAGCCTCGTGACGGCTGTGGTTTATGACCTTAATGAAGACCATGGAGACGCGCTCGACAAGGTGGGCGTGCTCGTGAGCACGATCGTCAGCCATCTGAACGCGGACAAGCTCGACAAGGCGCAGAAGAAGCTCGAAAGCGCAGAGAAGCGCTACAAGGATGCCCGCGTTAGCGAGGCCGCGCTTCGCGTCAGCGGTGCGCGGTCGCGGCTCAAGGGAAGTCTGGCGGACGTCGATAAGGCCAAAGCGGAGTTGCTGGAGACCTTGTCAAAGCGCCGAGATGCTTACAACAACCTCGGGACGACCGCCGCTTCGGAGATCGACTGCCCTGGAGACAGCGGCAAGACCATCAGCGGGATGATGGCGGCGATCCCGCTGGTTGAGCTCGTGATCGCTCGCGCGCGTTCGATTCGTATCGCTGCAACGACTCCCGCGTACTCGAAGGCATCGGGCATCGGGCTGGGAATCGCCCAGTATCATCAGGAGCCCAACGTCGAAAACTTCCTCCGGTGCGTGGGTGAGCTGCGCTGGGCTCGCGGCACCTTCGAGAAGGAAGAGCAGCGATGGCAGAAGCGGCTGACGCAGCTGCTGGCCGTGAAGGAGCAGATCATCGGCTCGCGGCCGGGGGACTGACGGCGCGGGGGGTCAGACGGAGGATCTTGTGCGTTCCCCTGACCTCTCCACGATCCGCATTCGCGTCCTTGGTGAGCGGAACCCAGAGCGCCGTGGGACTCATGCTGTAGTTGTAGAACTCGTTAACTACCTGCTGGCAATACGCGGGGCCCATCGGGAGTCCAAGACTCCCATCAGTGCAGACAATCCCATTGACTTCGAGCGTGTCGGCGCGGATCCCGGGGCCAGCGCCTTCGTGGTGCACGACAACTAGCCGCTGGGTGCCTCCCGCTGCGTTGTGGTGCTGGGCCACCTTTTCGGCCGGCGGTGCTTCGATGGGAATCACTGACAGAATCCCGTCGGTCGGATGGTCAGCGAGAAACTTATCGAGGGCGCCGCGGCAGGCGTCGGGCGTTCCACTCTCGGTGTACGCCTCGAACGTGAACTGACACACGACCTCGGTCGTTCGTACCTTCACCTGTGCGGGCGGCGCGTGCTCTGGAGCCTTCTCGTCGCGGCATGCAGCCAGGAGTGCGACGCTAGCGCACCAGAGAATCAGCTCCGATCTCGTACGATGCTCGCCGGGCACTCGCGCATCGTAGCACTCACGTTCGCCAGCCTCGCGCTGCGGTGCCAGTCGCCAAGACCGACGGCCGGTATCGCTTCTCCGAAGCCGGTTCTAGGTGCGGTGGAGGTTCCAGAGCATCTGACCGAGCGCAGCGCTCGCGGCCGGGTCGCTCGAGCTCCACATGAAGGCGAGGAGGCCCGGCTTCGACGTCGGCGCGACGACGCGGACGACGGTGGCGTCGGTCTCGAACGGAGGCGCGAGCTGCTGGGCATCGAGGAGGATGCGCACCCGCTCGCCGATCTCGACGGCGACGCCGCTGTCGTTGCGCACGAGGAGACCGCCGGCGGAGATGTTGATGGTCACGAAGGTCTCGATCGCGCCGCTGCGGCGGAGCTGCACCTGGGCAAGCAGCTCGAAACGCTCATGCTGACGGCGGTTCTCGGACATCGAGCCATCTTACTCGGCGAGGGCAAGGATGAGCCACGGCCCACCGCGACGTTCGTCGAGCATGCGGAAGCGTGTCGCCCACGGTTCCTTCGCGCGCGGCGTCGTGAGTTGTCTGCCGGCCCAGGCGCGAGGCGGTGAGCAGGCAGGAAGCGGCACGGGGTAGCGGCCGGGTGACGGCCACGCGGCATCACGACCGCGGTGTGACGGGAGGGCGACGACGAGGAGGCCGGCGACACGGGGGCGCCACGGAGTGCGGGACGCTGGGGGACGATCGGCACGGGCGGCGTGAGCGCGATGCCGAGCTGCGATGAAGACGTTGCGATCGGTTCTCGCAGGTGAAGCCGACGCTCCCGAGGATCGGCACGTGGGGCTGTCAGGGTGAGGACACTGAAGGAGGAGGTCCCATGACGAAGTTCGTCGTTCGTGCTCTCTCCAGCGAAGACTTCTCGGCATTGCAGACGCTCGAAGCGGACATTTTTGGTGGCGAGGGTGGCGGGGTGTTGTGCCCGCACTACCTGCGGCTGTGCACGGAGTTCTACGGGGATACGTGCTTCATCGCGCTCGCGGACGGGCGGCCCGTTGGGTACGTGCTGTGCTTCGTGCGGGGGACCGACGCCTACTGCACGACGCTGGCGGTGCGGCCCGAGTATCAACGCACGCGGGTGACGCTGATGCTGCTCGCGGCGTTCGTGCGCACCATCGTCGAGCGAGTCGACACCTGCTGGTTCACGGTCGAGCCCGGCAACCAGGCGGCGCGCGCGCTGCACGCGATGCTCGGAGCGACCGAAGCGGGAGAGCTCGTGGATTTCTACGGACCGGGTGACCGGCGCATCGTGTCGCGCATCGACCGCCAGGCGTTCGAGCGGGTGCGGGCGAAGTATCAGCGGCTGGGGCTGTTGCCCGCGCCGGTGGTGATGGGAGTGGCCGCGTGAAGAGCATCCATGCCGCGAGGCATCTGGGCGGTGGGCTGTTCTATGCGCTGGCCACGCTCGGATCGGCGCGGATGAGCCCGCCCCGCGACTCGAAGACGGGTGCGGAGCGACTCTCCGATGCGCTCGAGGCGATCGCGGTGGCGCATGACATCGCGCCGACGGTGTACGGGGAGGTGCCACGGGGGCCGGTGCTGCTCGTGGCGAATCATGTGAGTTATCTGGATCCGATCGCGATCCTGCCGATCGTGCCGGCCGTCCCCGTCGCAAAGGGCGAGGTCGCACAGTGGCCGATCGTGGGTGCGATTGGAGAGCAACTCGGGGTGATGTTCGTGAAGCGTTGCGATCCTCAGGGACGCATCCGCACGTTGCGGCGCATGTCTGCGCTGCTCGCGAACGGGACTTCGGTGCTCAATTTTCCCGAGGGTACGACCACGCGTGGTGACGCGGTCGGCCCGTTCTGGCGGGGCAGCTTCGGGGTGGCAGCGCGTCTGGGGGTTCCCGTCGTGCCGCTCGCCGTGAAGTACGCTGACCCCGCGCTGGCCTGGTACGGCGGAGCGTCGTTCTTGCCGCACTACCTGGACACGGTCGGGCGGCGGCGGATCGACGTGGAGCTGCGGTTCGGTTCGCCGCTGTATGGCCGGACCGGCGAGCCCGCCGAGGTGATGGCCGCGCGAGCCCGGAATGCCGTGGCTCGCCTACTCGAGAGGAGTCTCCATGCAGGACCCAGCCTTCGCTTACCTGAAACACGGACAGACGCCCTTCTTCCGCCTACCACTACACGGTGACGTAGCGAGCGCCAATGCGGCGGTGCTCGGAGTGCCGACGGATGCGGGGACGACGTATCAGCCGGGAGCGCGGTTCGCGCCGTATCACGTGCGACGCGTGTCGGCGATGGTGCAGAGCTTTCACCCGGTGCACGAGGTGGACGTGTTCGCGGCCCTCAAGTGTGTCGACGGTGGCAACGTGGTGTTCCCGCCGTTCGACCGCGCGATGATGCGCGAGGCCGTGGAGGGCGAGATTCGACAGCTGTCCGCGGCGCACGTGAAGCCCGTCGTGATCGGCGGCGACCACTCGGTGAGCTTGCCTGTCATCCGTGCGCTGGCGAAGCGGCATGGCCCGCTCGCCGTGGTGCACCTCGACGCGCATCTCGACACGAGCACGCCCGATGTGTGGGGCGACGCGCATCATCATGGCACCCCGATCCGGCACGCGATCAATGAGGGGCTGGTGGCCGACGGTGCGTTGTTCCAGGTGGGGATTCGCGGGCCGCGCGGTGGCGCTGGCGACGATGCGCTCGTGCGACAGAAGCAGCACACGCTGTGGTCCCCCGATGACCTGGCGAAGCGCGGCATCGACTACGCATGCGCCGAGCTGCGGGAGCGCATCGGCAAGCGGCCGACGTACGTGACGTTCGATGTCGATGCGATCGATCCGGCGTTCGCGCCGGGGACGGGCACGCCGGTGCCGGGTGGCCTCACGTCCCGCGAGGCCTTCCAGTTCGTGCGCGGCCTGCGGGGCCTGGACGTGATCGGCGGCGATGTCGTCGAGTACTGCCCGGCCCTCGACCACGCCGACATCACCGCGCACCTGACGGCGTATCTCGCGTACGAAGTGCTCGCGCTGATGGCGGCGTGATCCTCGAGGCGGTCGATCGCGTCTGCGCCGCCGCCAGCAGGTGGGCCCGCATCGAGACCCTGGCCGAGACCGCGGCTGGTCCCGTGCGAGCCCTGTGGTTCGGCACGGGGGAGCCGACGCTGCTCGTCGTGGCAGGCGTGCACGGGCTCGAGGAGATCGGAACGCACGTCGCGCTCGCGTACCTCCAGTCACTGCTCGCGCAGTTGCCGTGGGATGACGTGCTCGCGCACACGCTCACGCAGGCGCGCATCGTCGTCGTTCCCGCGTTGAATCCGGTGGGCCTCTCGCAGCGCCGGCGCGGCAATCACGCCGGTGTCGATCTCATGCGCAACGCCCCCGTACATCCGCTGACCACCGCGGCGCCGTTTCTCGGCGGCCAGCGCCTCTCGCCGCGGCTGCCGTGGTTCGGCGGCTACGCCGCGATGGAGCCCGAAGCACGCGGCCTCGTGGAGCTCGTGGATCGCATCCTCGCGCAGGCGCCCTTTGCCCTCGCCCTCGATCTCCACTCCGGCTACGGCTGGGCGGATCGCCTCTGGTTTCCGTACGCCCGGACGAAGCAGCCCATCCCGCAGCTCGCCGAGGTGTACGCCTTGCGTGGCCTGCTCGATGCCACGCTCGCGAATCACGTCTACATCGTCGAGCCGACCGCCCTCGGCTACACGATCGCCGGCGACCTCTGGGATCACATCTACGACCAAGCGTACGCGCGAGGGAAGTTGCTCGTCCCGCTCACCCTCGAGATGGGCTCGTGGTCGTGGGTGCGGAAGAACCCGCTGCAACTGTTCTCGCGGCGAGGCCACTTCAATCCCGTCGTGCCTCACCGCTTGCGCCGCACGCTGCGTCGCCATGGTCCGCTGCTCGACTTCTTGCTGCGCGCGACCGTCGCGCATTCGTCATGGAGTCGTATCAGGCCGATCGAGCGAGCTCGCCTCGATCGGCTGGCGCGCGACGAGTGGTATCCGTGACGTGGCGGCGGTACGCGGTCACGTGGGACTACGCCGCGTGACTACTTGAGCGCCTTGGCCGCCTCGACGACCTCGTCGACGTGGCCTTTGACGCTGACCTTGGGCCAGTGCTTGGCCACCTTGCCCGCCTTGTCGATGAGCACCGTCGAACGGATGATGCCCTTCATCTTCTTGCCGTACATCACCTTGTCGCCCCACGCGCCGTAGGCCTCGAGGACCTTGCCCTCGGGGTCACTGAGGAGGGGGAAGGTCAGCTTGTACTTGTCGCGGAACTTGCAGTGCGACGCGATGGAGTCCTTGCTCACGCCGAGGACGACGGCGCCGAGCTTCTTGAGCGCGGGCACGGCATCCCGGAAGCCCTCCGCCTCGACCGTGCAGCCCGGCGTGTTGTCGCGCGGGTAGAAGTAGAGGACGACGGTCTTGCCCGCGAAATCCGCGAGCTTCACGCTGCCGCCGTCGCTGCTCTCGAGCGAGAACGCCGGGGCCTTCTTGCCGACTTCGATCATGTCGCGAGCCTCCCATGGCTGCTACGCTCGTGCGATGCGTCGGTTCGGGATCCTGATCGCAACCTGGCTCGTGGCCTGCGGCGGCGCGGCGCCGGGGCCGGCGTGGCCCGAGCGTCAGGAGCCCGAGGAGGACGGCGGCGAGAGCCTCGAACCCCACGCCGGCGCCGTCGCGGTGGAGGCGTCCAGTACGAAGGACGAACCCGTGGTCGAGATCGCCGATCTCATCGAGGACACGTTCTCGATCACGCCGGAGGCGACCTCGCCGGCGGCGACGCCCGCCGAGCCCGAGGAGGTGATCATGACCGAGGAGATCACGATCGAGATCGAAGAGTAGCCGCGCCCGGCGCGGTTACTGGTTCCAGGACGGGAACGTGACACCGTTTCCCGTGGTGCTGTTTTTGGGCGTGTAGCAAACGCGAGGCACGGCATCGCTGCCCGCGGTCTTGAAGTAGTAACCCACCGCCATGCACATCTCGTCGGTCTGCGCGCTATCACCCGTTTCGATCGCGCGGCCCGTGTTGTTGTTGTACGTGCACTCGTAGCTGATGCGATTGGTGAAGGTGAAGAACTGGTCCGGTTCCATGAACATGCGCGGGACCGGATGCTCCCAGTCCGTATCCGAGTACATCTCAACCGCGCCGTCGAGAACTCGTGTCTTGACCGCCTGCTTGTGGGCGTGCGTCGACATCATCCAGAACTTCGCGTTCGCGTTTGACTCGCAGGACGCCGACTCGACCAGACCCACCGACCCGTGAGGGATGAAGATGTTGCCGTTGAACGTGATGTACGCGGCCGTCTTCGTGTACGCAACGCCGGCCTCGAGGGCCTCGGCGTTCAGCGTGACGTTCACGGTGAGCGGGTCATCGGATGCGTTCAGGTAGTGCATCTGGATGAACATCGGCGTGCCAGCGGGGATGTCGATCGCGAGGGGCTTGCCGGCGCCATCGTCGGCGGGGAAGGGCAGGTTGGCTGTCGGCTGCGACGCCGCGTAGATCCACTGCGCGAAGTCGGTGCCGCGGACCGACGTGCTGCACTCTTCCTCGGAGACCGTCCCGTCAGGCATCCGCGGCTCCGACGTCCGGTACATGATCATGTGGTGACTACCGGGCGTCATGTTGGAGACGAAGCGGTTGATCGCCAGGGCTTCCGTGTTGGGCGTTCGGAAGTAGTAGCAGAGCGTCTTCTCTTCGCCGGCCGCGATCACGATGTCCGGGCTCCGCACCTGGAAGCCGCGCGCGGGCGGATCGAGCGGAGCATCGGGCGGCGTGGCGTCATCGGACTGCTCGTCACCCGCATCCTGTGCGTCCGCATCCGTGGTCGTATCCGCGTCGCCATTGTCCGCGGAGTTGTCATCACCCGCCTCACCGCCACCGCAAGCGAACAGCGACAGAGAACAGCCAACAGCAATCGAAGCCAAGCGCCGCATTGAGACCCCCGGGGAAGCCATGAGACGGTACCACGCATGACACGGTACGACGTCGACTTCTTCGTCATCGGAGGGGGCTCGGGCGGGGTCCGTGGCGCTCGGATCGCCGCCGAGCATGGGGCCCGCGTGGCCATCGCCGAGGCCGACCGCTGGGGGGGCACGTGCGTGATTCGCGGATGCGTCCCGAAGAAGCTGCTGGTGTATGCCAGCGAGGTCCGGCGTTCGCTGGCCGACGCGGTGGGTCATGGCTGGACCCTGGGTGATGCCACGCACGATTGGGCGGCCCTCATCGCGGCCAAGGACAAGGAGATCGAGCGGCTGTCGCGCGCTTACTCCGACCGCTTGCGGAAGGCGGGGGTGGAGCTCCTGAACGGACGGGCCCGGTTCGTGGATGCCCATACGATCGAATGCGAGGGTCGGACCATCACCGCGGCCCACATCATGATCGCGGTCGGAGGCGTTCCGAAGCGGCCGCCCGGTGAGGGCTGGATCACGTCCGACGAAGCCTTTCACCTCCCCGCGCTGCCGAAGCGAATCGGCGTGCTCGGCGGGGGCTACATCGGCGTCGAGTTCGCGCACATCTTCGCGGGGCTCGGTGCGCAGGTCACGCTCGTCCATCGCGACTCCCACGTGCTGCGCGGCTGGGATCCCGAGGTCCGCGAGCTGATGACGAAGCAGCTCGCGGCGGCCGGCATCGACGTCGTAAACTGCACGGAGCTCGGCCTGCGCGGTCACACGATGATGGTTGCGGGGCGCGAGATCGAGGTCGACTGCCTGATGGCCGCCATCGGCCGCGCGCCGGCCACGGACGGCCTGAACCTGTCCGCGGCGGGCGTGGCGACCGATGCGAAGGGGGCGATTCCCGTCGACGAATATTCGCGGTCGAACGTCGGACACATCTACGCCGTCGGTGATGTCAGCGGCCGCGTCGCGCTGACGCCCATCGCGATCCGCGAAGGTCACGCCGTCGCCGACACGCTGTTCGGCAAGCGCCCGACGCCGGTGCATCACAACCTGATCCCGACCGCCGTCTTCGCGCAGCCGCCCGCCGCGACGATCGGCTATACGGAGCCAGCGGCCATCGAGGCGGGGAAAGACGTCGTCGTGTACCGTGCGCGCTTCCGGTCCATGCGCTACGTACTGTCGGGGCGTGACGAGCAGGTGCTGATCAAGGTCGTCGTCGAGAAGAGCACCGACCGCGTGCTCGGCGTGCACATGGTGGGCCCCGATGCCCCGGAGATCATCCAGGCGGCGGCCATCGCGGTGACGATGGGCGCGACGAAGGCGGATCTGGATCGCACGTTCGCGGTGCATCCGACGACCGCCGAGGAGCTGGTGTTGCTTCGATGAGATGGCTCGCGCTCGTCGCGATCGTCGCGTGCGGTTCGAAGGACCCACAGCCCGATGGCACCGGCGGCCCTGCGATTGCCGTGACGGTGCGCTACCCGGGCGCCTCGCCGGACCTCGTCGAGACGGACCTCGTGGCCCCGCTCGAGCAGACGCTCGTCCGGGAGCCGGGGGTCGTGACCATTCGCAGCGTGTCGTCCCCGAGCACGGGGCGCATCGTGTTGTGGTTCAAGCCGGGGATCGACGAGCGGGCAGCTGCCCAGCACGCCACCGACGTGGTCGCGGGCGTGCGGGCGCAGTTGCCGCCCGATGCGGAAGCCCCCACCGTCTCGATCGGCGATCCATATGCGCCGCCCGACTTCGCGTATGTCGTCCATTCCGACACGCTGCCCATCGCCGACATCTCGAGAGCGCTCGAGCGTGATGTCGCCCCGGCGGTGCTGTCCCTGCCGGGGGTGCGGCGCGTCGTGGTCACCGGGGCCCGGCCGTACGAGCTGCAGATCGCGATCGATGCCGACCGCATCCGCGCCACGGGCGTGACTCACGACGAGGTGATCACGGCCCTCGCGACCGCCGGGCGATTCTCGCTGGAGGAAGCAGGGAACCTCGTGGTCGCTCAGCTCTCGCACGTGCCCGTCCTCATCCGGGACGTCGCGGCCCTGCGGATCGAGGCCAGTCCACCAACCTCGCCAGCGCCGCTCGGCCTCGAAGTGTGGCTCCAGACCCGGCAGCAGCGGGGCGATGTCGAAGCCGCCCTGGGCGTGATCCCTCGCAACCTGCCACGCACTGTCACCTTCGCTTCGGCGCCACCCCGGCCGCTGCCCATCGCTCTCGCGATCGAGCTGGTCGGCGACGACCGCACTGCCCTCGAGGCGCTGGCCGACTCGCTGATCTCGGACCTGTCCGACATCGCCACGGTCACGCGAGACGTGCCCGCCACCCGGGACCCGGTCGCGCTGCTCGCGTACGACAAGGCTGCGGCGGCACGCCTGAACGTGAAGCAGGCCGCCTTGGACACGATGGCCCGGGCCTTCGCGCATCAACCCATCCGGGCGCGCGAGCGCCTCGAGGATCTTCCGGTCGTCGTCGAGCTCGGCCCGTCCCTCGACGCCATCCTGGTCCGCGCCACCGACGGAGCGGCCATTCCGCTCAGCATGCTCGCGAAGGTCGAGACGCGGCCGTCCGCCCCCCTGGTGCGCGTCAACGCCAGGCGGGCCATCGTCCTCACCGTCCAGCTCAAGCCCGGCGGCGCCGTCAACGACGTGCAGACGCTCCTCGACAAGCACCCTCGCATCTCGCACCAGGCGAACGACCAGGCTCCCCACGCACGCCTGGTCACCCGGAAGCCGCCTCAGTAACCGACGACAACCCGACCCGATACCGCCCCTCAGCGTCGGTTTTTGGTAGCGTGGGCGCCGTGACTGCCCCGTCCGTCCAGCTCGGCGTGCTCGCCGTGGCCGACGATCCGGCCAAGGGTGGTCGCGCCGACATCGAATCGGTGACAGCCCGCGCTACCGCCGCCGGGCATCTGGTCGTCGCTCGCTCCTCGGTCAGCCGCCAGCCCTCGGCCATCGCCGACCGGCTCTCGCGCTGGCTGGACGATCCGGAGATCGACGTCATCATCGTCACGGGCGTCCCGAGCACCGTCGTCGGAGCGGCGCTCGATCCGGACAAGGTGCAGGCCGTCTCGGGCGTCGTCGATGGCGTGCAGTGTGGCTCGACGTTCGTCTTCAGCATCTCCGCGTCGGGCGCCGGTCCGGTCGCGGCGGTGATGAACTCGCGCATCCTCCACCTCCTCGACGCGCGTCGCCCCGGCAGCCTCGTCAGTCGCTTCCCGCGCCTCGCCGGCATTCCCGTCCGCATCAAGCCCGAGAAGACGCAGGACGGCTTCGCGCCCAACCACCGCATGCCGGCCACCCCCGCGGACCGGGCCACCCCCGTACCCATCCGCGCGCAGCCGCTCCCGCCCGAGCGCCCGAGCGTCGGCGACGCGATGACTCGTCCCGTCGACCGCATGACGCCCTTCCCCGAGGGCATCGCCACCACGCTCGACAAGCCGCCCGGCATCGTCACGAAGGTCGGCCCCATGCCCGATGCGCCGACGAAGGTCGGGCCGCCGCCTGTTGCCGATGGCACGACCCCGACGACCAACGTCGGTCCCGCGCCCGCGCCCAAGGTCTCGCCCCCGAGCATCCGTGGCCGGGCGCGCACGGGCGCGAACGTCATCGCCCGCCGCCCCTCCGGCCAGGTCTCCGACGATCCGGCCACCGCGCCTCTCGATATCAGCGAGCTCGACGAGCACATCGCCGCCAGCGCTGCTGACGCGCATACCGACGTCACGAAGCCCGTCGACCTCGACGACGTGATGCCGTCCGACGCGGTCGCCGACGAAGATCCAGACGATCTGGATCTCGACGAGCCGATCGAGCAGCCCCTGCCTGTGCCCTCGCCGGCACCAGCCACCCCGAACGTGGCCGCCACGGCCTCGAAGGCCCCCTCGCGTCCGACGCCGGCGCCGCCGCCCTCCGCGCGCCCGGCCACGGAGC
>JALHPV010000229.1 GCA_022842285.1 Kofleriaceae bacterium | reverse complement strand
TACCCGCGACGCGAACGGCAAGCTGCTCACCGCCGCCGAGCAGATGAAGCGCACCGAGATCGCGGAGACGTGCAAAGGCAACGTGCTGCTGGCCACGACCGCCCGCGCCGCCCTCTGCTTTGCCCCGTGGCAGGACGATACCCAGGCGTGTATGGACCTCGTCTCCACGCAGATGTGGTTCGACCTGTCAGGCTGTACGCCGACGGACATCGTCTCGACGATCCAGGTTGTCCCCAACCGCGAGACGCCGAACTTCAAGCCCATCGATGCCGAGCAGCTGATCGAGCAGGCCGAGCAGCTCGTCCGCGAGGAGCAGCAGAAGCCGCCCGACCCCCAGCTGCAGCCGCAGCAACCCGCGCCGCCGCCACCACCGCCGCCGCCGCCGGTGCAGCGGAACCAGCAGATCGTCGAGACCACGCCGACGAACGACGAGGCGCCCGAGAACACGCGGTTCCTCGCCGAGCACAACTCGAAGGTCGAAAAGCAGAAGGTCGCGCGTGGCTCCGTCGACGAGCCGCTGATCAACAAGCCGAAGCCCGAGGAGCTGACGGCGAAGCAGAATCCCCAGGAGACGCCGCAGGTCGCGAAGCTGGAGCCCGACCGCGATCCGGGGCGCAACGAGAAGGCGCCCGACAAGCCGGGCCCGCTCTCGATGCGCAAGCCGGGGGACGTGAACCCGAGCGAGACCCCGCAAGAAGCGCGCGAGCGCGGCTCGCAGAACGGTAACCAGGGCACGCCATCGCCCGACGGCTACATCCAGAAGCGGGGCGACGGCAGCGTCGATCAGGTCAAGCAGGACCCGGGCGAGAAGACGCGCGGCGAGGGCGGGGCGGGGGGCGGTGCGCCTCGCGTGCCCGACCTCACGGACCAGAAGGAGATCCTCGAGCGCGTGGCCGGTGGCGGCTCCGTCGATCACCTCGAGGATGTCGAGGAGGGGGACGAGAACTCGCTGAACGCGAAGCAGTTCGTGCACGCGACGTTCTTCAACCGGATGAAGCGCTCCGTGGCGCAGCACTGGGACCCGAGCAGCGTCATGCGGGCCGCGGATCCCGATGGCTCGAAGTACGGCGTCAGGTCCCGCGTCACGGGCGTGCGCGTGTCGCTCGACAAGACGGGCGCGGTGAAGAAGGTGATGGTCATCCGCGCCTCCGAGGTCTCCGTGCTCGATGACGAAGCCGTGCGCGCGTTCAAGGCGGCGTCGCCGTTCCCCAACCCGCCGGAGCAGCTCGTGGGGAAGGATGGGCTCATCACGTTCGACTTTGGCTTTCACGTAGAGAACAATGTGGCCCGCACGTCGTGGCGCACGATCCGGCAGTAACTCGCGCGCGCATCGCAGCGGGCGTCTTCTCGGTCGGGCTCCTCGTCGCGACGCTGTCGCCGCTCGCCCGCGATCCGAAGGCGCGGAAGTCCGATGGCTATCCGCTCTCGACGTTCCCGATGTTCGCCGAGAAGCGCGCGACGAAGCTGACCATCACCTACGCCCTCGGCGATGCGCCGTCCGGCGCCCGGACGCTCACCCCCGCTCTCGTCGGCACGGGCGAGGTCCTGCAGGCCCGCGCGATGTTCGAGACCGCCCTGGCCGGTGGCCCCCGCCGGATCGCCGAGCTCTGCGCGCAGATCGCGACGCGCGTCGCGGCCGATGGGGACTACGCCGACGTGACCGCGATCCGGATCGTGACCGGTACGCACGACGCTGTCGACTACCTGATCGACGGCAAGCACGGCCCCGAAAAGCTCCGCGGCCAGTGCGAGGTGAAGCGGTGAACTGGTTCTTCGCGGATGCTCCTCGCGAGCGCCTCGCGGCGGTGCGCATCCTCATCGGGACGTGGGCCTTCGTGTATCTCGCGGCGCGCTCCGTCGAGTTCTTCAAGGTCGCGTCGCTGGGCGCGCCGCACTTCGAGCCGGTGGGGGTGACGCGGATCCTCGGCGGGCCCCTGCCGGTGAGTGTCGCCATGATCACGCTCGGCGCATCGCTCGTGCTCCTCGTGCTGTTCGTCCTCGGCGTCGGCTATCGCGTCGTCGGGCCGCTGGCCGCCGTGGGGGTGCTGTGGAGCACCACCTACCGGACGTCGTGGGGCATGGTCTTTCACACCGACAACCTGCTCGTGCTGCACATGATCGCGCTCGCCTTCGCGCCGGCGGCGCATGCGTTCGCGCTCGCGAAGCCCCCCACTCGACCCGCCCGCGCCGGGTACGGCTGGGCCCTGAAGCTGCTCGTCGCGCTGACGGCGGCCACGTACGTGATCGCGGGCATCGCGAAGCTGCGGCTGGGCGGCCTGGGCTGGCTGGATGGGGAGGTCCTGCGCAACCACATCGCCCTCGATAACCTGCGCAAGGCGGTCCTCGGAGATTGGCTGGCCCCGCTGGCGACGCTGTTCCTGGCCCACCCCGGTGCCTTCACGATCTTCTCTGTGATGTCGCTCGCTTTGGAGCTCGGGGCGCCGATCGCGCTCGTCGGCGGGAAGCCCGCGCGGTTGTGGGCGGTTGGAGCGTGGAGCTTTCACCTCGGGGTCGTGCTGCTCATGAACATCTGGTTCGTCTATCCGCTGACCGGGGTGGCCTTCGCCGCCCTCCTGCCCGTGGAGCGCCCCGTGGGACGGATCGTTTCGCGCTTGCGGTCGATACTACGGACGTAGTAATGCTACGAAGGTCGTCGTAGCCATGCCTGCCGTGCCCGTCACCAAGGACCTGACCACCGCCGAGCTGCGGGTCCTGAAGGCGTTGTGGGCGGTCGATGCGGGCACCGTGGCGGATGTGCGGACCGAGCTCGGCAAGCGCGGCCAGGACCTCGCGTACACCACGGTGATGACGCTCCTCGGTCGGCTCGCCGCGAAGGACGCCGTCACGGTGGACCGCACGCGCGAGCCCTTCATCTACAAGGCCGCCCAGCGCCGCGAGAGCGTGTTGCGCGAGCGCCTCCGCGAGTTCGTGCGCGAGGTGTTCGACGGCGAGGCCGACTCGCTCGTGTTGAACCTGGTCGAGAACGAGTCGCTGACGCGGGCCGAGTTGCGCGCGATCGAGCGCCGCATCGCCAGCGCCGAGGGGAAGAAGAAGTGATCGAGCTCGGCGCGCAGGCAAAGGCGCTCCTCGGGGCCGTCGGCATGGCCGCACTCCACGGGACGGCGCTCGCGCTGGTGGCGTTCGTGCTGACCCGCGGGACCCGGCTCCGCCCCGCCTGGCAGGCGGCGGTGTGGCTCGTCGTGCTCGTGAAGTTCGCGGTGCCGTACGCCCCCGCGCTGCCGTGGTCGCTCGCGGATCTCCTCGCGATGCTGCGCGGCGAAGCGACGGGTGGCACGCTCGTGCTGGCGCCGGCGACGGGCGCGCGGGCCCCGGTGGCCGTCTCCATGGCACCGGCGCTCGGCTGGCTCGCGCTCGCGAGCATCTGGCTCACGGGCGTCATCTACGTCATCCAGCGCGCGGTGCGCGCCGAGCTGTCCGCTCGCCGGACGGCCCACGCCGCTCCGGTCGCCCCGATGGCCGCGCTCGCCGTCCTCGACCAGCTCGCTGCCGAGCTGCGGGTCGGCGCGCCGCGCCTCGTCACCGTCGACACCACCACCGCCGGTCCGCATGTGGTCGGCGTCCTCCGTCCGGTGATCGTGATCCCCATGGCCCTCGCCGCCGAGCCGACGCTCCTGCGGGCGGCCCTCGCGCACGAGCTGGCGCACGTGCGCCGCCGCGATGCGGTCGCGCGCATCATCCAGCTCGCGGCGCTCGCGCTCCTCTGGTTCTGGCCCGTCGTGCGGCTCGTCAATCGTCGCCTCGAGCTCGCCCGCGAGCAGGCCTGCGATGCCTGGGCCCTCGAGGCCAGCGCGATCGAGCGCCCGGCGTATGCCCGGCTCCTCGTGCGGATGGCGCAGCTCCCCGCCTTCGCGAATGCCCTCGCGGCCCCACGTGCCCTCGACGCGCGGGTCACGGCCGTCCTGGGGCCGGCGGCGCGCGCGCGGTTGACCCCGCTGCATCGGCTCGCCCTCGTCGCGTGGATCGTCCTCGCGCTCGGGGGCGCCCGGACGGCGCAAGCCCGCGGCAAGGCCGAGGTCTGCGTGTATTCGCCCGAGCTCGCGGAGGCGCTCATCGAGGCGCACCCCGCTGCCGACCGCGATGGCGATGGCGTCGTCACCCGCGAGGAGGCGTGTGATTTCCAGGCCGAGATGCGCCGCCTCGTGGTCGACCCGCCCGCCGATGCCGAGCTGCCGCCACTTCAGTCGCTGCTGGCGGAGCCCCTATGTTGCAATTGCGACGAGTCTCTGGGACGTTCCAGCGCCCCGGAAACAATGTCGCTCGAATCGCAGTGTTTTCGAGACGAAGGAGCCTACTGAAATGTCGAAGCTGTCCATCATTGCGCTGATCTTCGCGGTCAGCGCCTGCAATACCGATACGAAGGCGCTGTCCGACAAGCTCGACAGCATCCAGCGCGAGCAAGTCGCGCAGCGCAAGATGCTCGAGGACATCAAGGCCAAGGGTGTCGGCGGTGGTGGCGGAGCCGGTGCGGGGCAGCAGCGTCCGCCGCGCGTCGAGCCCGACCGCACGAAGACCTACTCGGTGCCCGTCGACGGTGACCCGTTCGACGGTCCGGCCGACGCCAAGATCACCCTCGTGAAGGCGTACGACTACGCCTGCCCGTACTGCGAGAAGGTCCGCGGCACGATGGAGGACCTCCGCAAGCGCTACGGCAACGACATCCGCGTCGTCTACAAGCAGCTGGTCGTCCACCCGCGCAACGCCATGGCCGCCGCGCTCGCGTTCTGCGCCGGTGCGAAGCAGGGCAAGGGTAAGGAGATGGACGCCGCGATCTGGGACAAGGGCTTCAACGTCCGCCAGATGGATAACTCCGACGTCCCCGCGGCCGAGGCTGGCCAGCCGGCGACGAAGTGCTGGGACACGGCCGAGGGCTGCAAGAACGTCGTCGGCTACGCCCAGGAGCTGGGCCTCGACGTCGCCAAGTTCAAGGCCGACATGAAGGCCTGCATGCCGCAGGTCCAGCAGGACATGAAGCACCTGCAGGCGCTCTCGGTCGGCGCGACGCCGTCGTTCTTCGTGAACGGCCGCTTCATCGCCGGCGCGGTGCCCATCGAGAACTTCGTCACCGTCATCGACGAGGAGCTGAAGCTCGCGAACCAGCGCATCCAGCAGGGTACGGCGCAGGCGTCGTACTACCAGACCTGGGTCGTCGAGAAGGGCCTGAAGTCCGTCACGCCCGCCGGTCAGTAGTCACTCGCGCGGCGGGTACTTCTGCAGCTTGCGCTGCAGAGACCGGCGATGAATGCCGAGGCGGCGCGCCGCTTCGCTGATGTTGCCGCCCGCGTCGGAGAGCACGCGGTTGATGTGCTCCCACTCGGCCCGGGCCAGCGACGGCGCCTTGTAGTCATCGGACTCGGGCGCCCGCGGCTCGAGGGGCGGCGCTTCGCCACGCGCGAACGCCCCGATGATGTCGTCGGCATCCGCCGGCTTGGACAGGTAGTAGGTGGCGCCGAGGCGCACCGCGTCGATCGCGGTCGCGATGCTGCCGTAGCCGGTGAGTACACACGTCTTCGTCGCCGGATCGATCTCGACGAGGGCCTTCACGAGCTCGAGCCCGCTCTTGCCGGGCATCTTCAGATCGACGACCGCCATCTCGGGCGAGTCGGCCGTGGCCGTCGCGACGGCCTGGTCGAAGTCCCCCGCCGTGCGCACATCGTAGCCCCGGTCCACGAAGGCCCGCGCGAGTCGGTTCCGGTACACCTCGTCGTCGTCAACCAGCAGGATCGACGGACGATGCTCGGTCGTCATGTTCGGTTGGATACCACCGAAGCCCCACCAGGTAGGCGGCGGATTGTCGCAGTCTTGACCTGCGCGCCGGCGACATCCGTGGGCAGGGTGACCTGGACCTCCGTGCCATCGCCGTCGACCGAGTCGATCGTGAGAGTTCCGCCGACACCCTCGATGACGGCCCGGGCCAGGAACAAGCCGAGGCCCATCCCGCGCCCCGGCGCCTTGGTGGTGAAGAACGGCTCGCCGATGCGCTGCATGACCTCGCTGGGCATCCCCTTGCCGCGGTCGCGGATCGCGATCGAGAGCGTGCCGTCGTCGCGGCGCACCCGGATGACCACCGAGCTCTGCGGCGGCGATGCATCCTGGGCGTTGGTCACCAGGGAGCGCAGGGCCTGGCTCACGGCGCGCGGCGGCAAGCGCAGCTCGTAGCTCGCCAGCTCCGTCGGGACGTCGGCGTGCACGGTCGGCGAGGTGCGAATCCCGACGAGGGTCTCCGCGATCAGCTCGCTGACCCGACACGTCGCGACGCTCTCGCCGACCGTCCCGCCGGCCCCGGCCGCCATCTGCTCGAGGATCGCGCGGCAGCGCCCGACCTCCTCGCGGATCAGCTTCGCGTCCTCGGCGAGCTCGGGGCTCCCCGCCTTGGTGAGCGCGCGCTCGAGCTCCTTCGCCGCCAGCGCCATCGTCCCCAGCGGCGTCGACAGCTCGTGGGCCGCGCCCGCCGCCATCGTGGCCAGCGAGGCGAGCCGCTCCTGCCGCGCCGCCAGCCCGCGCGCTTGCTCGAGCTCCTGGTCTCGCGCCCCGAGCGCACTCGTGATGCGCAGGAGGAAGTGCACCACGAACGCCGAAGCCACGCCCAGTGCCACCCACACGCCGACGGCCCGGTTGTCCTCGGTGACGGGCAAGTTCTCGTGCACCACGAGCAGGGCGCCGAAGCCCACGAACGACAGGCCCGTCAGGATCCACGCCCAGTGAGCGCGCAGGAGCACGGTCGCCATCGCGATCTGCACGACGTAGAGGAAGCCAAAGGGGTTGTGGGGCCCCCCGGTCAGGTAGAGGAGGCCGGTCAGGATGCCGACGTCGAGCGCCATGAGCGCCGCGATCCACCACTCGCTGACCGGCCGGGCGACGGCATTGCCGCGGCGGCGGTCGCCGAAGAAGTACAGCTCGACGCCCAGGTTCGACATGAGGCCGACCGAGATCACCAGCAGCAACGAGGTGATGGGCAGGGCGCCCTCGAGCAGGAACTGCCCGACGAACACCGTGGCCGCCTGGCCGGCGATCTGGGCCCAGCGCAGGCGCGCGAGCCACTGGATGTTGACCCAGTTGCGCTCGGGAATCGCGACAGGCGGTGGCACGCGTCAGACCCTACCTCACCGACGGCGATCGGGTGGCGCCTGCGACGCCGCACCTCACCGACGGCAATCTGTACGTGGCCTTCGACCCGTGGTTTCATCGCCGCGATGGCGTCGGCTCCCCCGCGCAGCTCGCATGCGTGGACCCTGCTGGCGCAGGTGATCGGCGGCGGGCTCCTGGGGCTCATCGAGGCCGCGAAGCTGCGGAGCGCGACGGTCGGCGTGGTGCTCGTGCCGCTGTTCGCCCTGACGGGGCTCATCGCCGGGGCCCTCATCGCCGGGGCCGGGCGGCTCGCCGACCGGGTCCTCGCTCGCCCGACGCCGGCGTGGCGCGCCGATGGGATCCGCGCCGCGCTGGTCGCGGCGCCGAGCTTGCTCATCACGGGCCCCGTCGCGCCGTCGCTGTTCGCCGGCCCCTACGCCCAGACGTTGCCGCTCGCCAGCGTCCTGCCGTTCCTCCTGCCCGTCGTCGCGTGGGGCGGCATCACCATCGCGATCGTGATCGGTCGTCGGCTCGTGAAGCGAGGAGACCTCGTCTCGCGCGCCATCGCCATCCTCGCCGTCGCGGGGCTGCTCGGCGCCATCCTGTTCGCCAAGAAGCGCGTCCTCGGTACGGGCTATCCCGAGGCCCAGACCGCGGTGGCCCTGACGGCCATCGTGCTGTTCGGCGTCCTGGTGCAGCAGGTCCGGCGCGCGGCCCCGTCGAAGCTGATCGCGGCCGCCACGGCCGGCCTCGTCATCGGCGCCACGGTGGCGGCCTCGGTCCGCGGCCTGACGCTGGCGCGTGACCGCAAGCTCCTCGCCGATACCCGCGGCCTCGGCTACGACCTCGTCGAGTGGTGGCGGGGCATCCTCGATCTGGATCGCGATGGCAGCTCGCCGTGGCTCGGCGGCGGCGACTGCGACGACTTCGATGGCGAGCGACGACCGGGCAAGATCGACACCCCCGAGGACGGCATCGATCAGGACTGCGATGGCCACGATGCCAAGCCGCCTCCGCCTCCGCCGGCGCCCCCGAGCGCGAACGACCTCGCCACCTGGCGTGCGCTGCCCGCGGTGAAGGGCGTCCTCGATCGCACGCGGACGATGAACGTCGTGCTCATCTCCGTCGATGCGCTGCGCTACGACCTGCTCGCGCCCGATGCGCCACATCGCGACGACTTCCCTCGGCTCCGCAAGCTCCTCGACGACTCGGTCCTGTTCACCCGCGCGGTGTCACCGGCGGCCGGTACCGACGTCTCGCTCTCGACCCTCGTCAGCGGGCGCTCCGATCCGTTCCAGCCCGTCGAGCGCACGCTCTGGGAAGCGCTCCAGACCCTCGGGCTTCGCACCAGCGTCGCGTTGCCGTCGGAGGTCACGCGCCACGTGGGCGAGGTGCTCGTGCACCGCGGCATGGACACGACGCGGGTCGTCCACACCGACTGGGCCAAGGCCAACATCGGCGATCACATCAGCGGCGGCACCACGACCGCCGAGGGGGTGCGCGCCATCGACAAGGCGCTCAGTGGCTTCACGGGCGCCAACACGCCGAACGGACCGCCACGCCGCTTCGCCGCCTGGGTCCACTACTTCGACGTGCACGAGCACCACCAGCTCGAGGTCCCCGATGCGTTGCTCACGCGCGTCCACGACGGCGGGAGTGAGGCGGTCCACCGATATCGCGCATTGTTGCTCGGCGTCGATGCGGCCATCGGCAAGCTCCTCGACGAGCTCGCCGCGCGCGATCAGCTCGCGTCGACCATCATCGTGTTCCTGAGCGATCACGGCGAAGCGCTCGGCGAAGATCCGCGCTTGCCGGCCACGCACGGGCAGGCCGCGTATCCGCCGCTCGTGCGGATCCCGATCGCGTTTCACATCCCCGGAGTCCCGGGCGGCGTGCGCACCGATCCGGTCTCGCTCGTCGACATCGCCCCGACGCTCCTCGCGCTTCTCGGCGGACCCGATGCGATGCAGCCCCTCGATGGGATCGACCTCGTACCGGCGCTGCTCGATGGCCCGGCGGCGCTCCGCCCGGCCCCCAACCGCGCCCTCATCGTGCACGAGGAGAAGCAAAAGGCCGTCGTGGAGTGGCCATATCACCTCGTCCTCCGCCCCGAGGAGGATCTGGTCGAGCTCTACAACGTCGAGACCGATCCGACGTTCACGAAGGATCTTTCGGCCGACGATCCGGCGTTGACGGCTCGGCTACGGGCTCGCTACGCGGAGGTGCCGGAGGTGCGGATCGATCGGACCGCCGCAGGACGCGCCTGGCGAGAAGCGCAAGCGCAAAAGCCCCCGCCGCGTGCGACACCATGAGCATGAGCGGCGATAGCCACGCGGTGTAGCGCGGCACGACGGGCGCGACGTCCTCTCCCAGGACCGCCGGCCAGGCCCCGGTCGCCGTGAGCAGCGCCGCCAGCGCGGAGGCTGGTAGGGCGAGCTGCGCGACCAGCACGCGCCCGAGCGTGGCCCGACCCAGGCCGAACCAGACGGACCCACCGAGGACGAGGAGCGCGGGCAGCCACGTCACGGCCGCGATGCGCCCGCTCCCTTCGTACACGAGGCGCATCGAGAGCGTGGGCTCGCCCCGGATGGCGAGCAGCGACGCGCACGCGATCGGGAACCACAGCGGCGCGAGCCACCAGCGACGGACGCCCCAGGTCGAGGCGGCGAGCCCGGCCACCAGCGCGAAGATCGCGAGCGCGCCCTGGTGGAGGGGCAGCGGCGGGATCGCCTGGTCGTCGGCGAGCGGGGCGGCGAGGGCGGCGGAGAACGGCCGACCGCGCGACGTGCGATCGAGAGTGGCGCCCGTCGAGTCGGCGATGGCGCGCGAGACATCGACCATGTGCACGAGGCCGCTCGTCGTGCCGGCCGCGATGCCCGGTCCGGCCACGCACGCCTCGACCTGCCGGATGTACGGCTCCTCGCCGCCGTGTCCGCCCTCCGGACGATGCCCGTGGTCCGAGAGCAGGAACCAGCGTGCCTCCGGCGCGAGCGCCACGAGCTCGGCGATCATGCCGTCGGCGTCGGTCGCGGCCTGGCGATACGCGTCGCTCGTCGCGCCCTGTTTGTGCCCGGCGGTGTCGACGCGCAGGATGTGAATGAACGCGAGCCGCGTGTCGCTGGCGACCACCTCGCGCGCGCGGGCCTGCCAGCGCTGCTCCCACGCGGCGGGGTCGGCATCCTTGGCGGGCGTCGCTCCGGCGGCGGGCTCGGCGACGCTGAAGCCGAGCGAGCGCACCAGGTAGCCATGATCCTCGGCGATCGCGATCGAGCCCGGCACCTGCGCGGGGATCCCGCGACGGTCGAGCGGTGGATTCAACGGGCGGCCGGACCGGAACACGATGCCCGTTTGCTGCTGCGTGAGCCCCGACCACAGCTCGACCTCGACGGGCAGCGAGACACTCGGGAAGCCCACGTCGACGCGCAGGCGAGCGCCGCGCTTGCACACGTCCGACCAGGCGGGCAGGGTGCGCGCGTGCTCCTCGGAGAGCCCGTCGACGAGGATCACGCGCGTCTTCGGCACGGCGGCCAGCCCCGGGCCCGTCGCGGCGGGCAGCGGCGCGGGATCGCCCGGCGGGGCGTCCCAGGTCGTGATGTCGTGGATCACCGAGCGCCGCAGCCGCGGGAGAAACCACGCCGTCACGCCGAGCCCGACGAGCGTCACGAGGGTCGCGACGACAATCGCGATCCGCTTCGTCACCGGCGGGCCTTCTGCTTCGAGGGCTTGCCGGCGGTGGACAGCGGCGCGAGCGTACCGGGCTCCTGCGTCCACGGCAGCGTCGGCAAGAGCTCCAGCGGGAGGAGGCGGATCAGCGACGGCAGCACGACGCCGTTCGTCACCAACGCCATGTGCGGGAACTGCGCGCGCACGTAGACGTGTTGTGCGGTGCGAGCCTCGGCGGGCCACAACCACCAGGTCGGTGGAAACCGCTCGACGAGCACGGTGCCGGGCACCATGTCCGCGAGGTTCTCGCTCGCGAGCAGCGTGTCCTCACCGACCGTGATCAAGCGCCGGCGGGGCGACGCCTGCACCCACTGGGCGAACGGCGCCTCGTCGATGTACAGCGCGTCGATCAGCACCATCGTGTCGACGGTCGGCTCGTCGAGCCACGCCGCGAGCGTGCGCACCGCGCCCGAGTGGCCGAGCACGGCGGTGTGCAGCAGGCCGCGCGTGACGCCGAGGGCGTCCTCGACCACGGACAGCAGCTCGCCGAGGTTCGGGTACGCAACGGGCACGCCCTTCTTGTTGGGCGTCTCCGGAACGATGAACAGGGCATTCGCCGCCGACAGCGCGAACTGCTCGGCGAGGCGATGATTGGTCCACGCGCTGTCGGTCGTATCGAAGTAGCCGTGGACGTAGACGATGGTTGCGCCGGTCGCGGCCTCGTACCCCGCGGGCACCCAGACATGAATGGGCCCATGCGGGCCTTCGATGCGCTGGTGTCGCCCGGCCGCGACCGCCGCCAGCAGCGGATCGGGCGTCGCCTCGGGCGCGGTCGCCACCACGATGCCACCCCCGATCGCGGCCAGCGCGACGGCGGCGACGGTGGCCGCGATGAGACGCCGGGAGGACACGTTGGCAGCCTACCGCGTTCCTCTGGTCGGGCCCGTCGCCCGTCGCTCGTAGCCCCAACGCGCCGTCCGGCGCGATCTCAGGCGCCGCCGCGCAGGATCTTGAGCGACGACCTCACCCGCGCCTTCTCGGCCGGCGCCGGCGCCGCCCGCAGCAGGGGCGAGCCGGGGCAGCGGGCGAGCCCGGCCTCGCAGGTCGCGACCGCGGCCTCGTGGAGGCCGAGGGTGTCGAGGATCGTCGTCTTCTCGTAGTACAGGTC
>JALHPV010000228.1 GCA_022842285.1 Kofleriaceae bacterium | reverse complement strand
CATCGGGGCGAATCTCCGTGAAGAGTCCATCGACGAGATGAGGCACGCCGATATCGTCATCGGCCGCATCCTCTTCCTCGAAGGCGTCCCGAACCTCCAGCGCTATCACAAGCTCAAGGTCGGCGAGACGGTGAAGGAACAGTTCGAGAGTGACCTGCAGCTCGAGTACGCCGCGATCGCGTTCCTGAACCAGGGCATCGCCGCCGCGCGCGCCGCCGGCGACCACGCGACCGAGGACATGATGGTGAAGATCCTCGTGTCCGAAGAGGGCCACACGGACTGGATCGAGACCCAGCTCGAGCTGATTCGCCAGGTCGGCGAGCAGAACTACCTGGCGCAGCAGATCAAGAAGTAGCTGCCCTTCTGGCACGCGCCCCGCTCGAGCACGGGCGCAAGCTTCCAGAACTCCAGGCGCGCCGCATGGCCAGGGCGTTGCACTTGGCGAGGGCATGCTCCTTCGCGCCATGACGTTCGGGCTCCTCGTCGGAACCCTCTACGCCACCTTGTCGATCGATCCGCGCCGCCCTTCGGCGCCGCTGCCGGCGGTTGTCCCGCTGTCGATCGGCCAGGACGTGCACATCCACGCGGTGATCGCGGCGGAGCAGCGCTCGTCGGTGCATGAGGCGGATCCGATCCACGTGCCTCGCATCATCGACATCACGGCCGCGGCCGCCGGCAACCCCGAGCTCCTCGGATCCGCGGTCGGGCTCGAACCAGGCGAGTTGATCGTCGCGGTGAACGACCTGCGGTTCGGCCGCAGCGCCATCCCCGGTGGGGTGCCCGTCTTCGCCCTCATCGGCGCGACGCCCGGCAGCTACCTGGACCTGACGGTCCGGCGGGCGGACAGCCGCGAGGACCGCATCCTCGTGCTCGTCCACTGACGCGCGAGGGCCAGCTCCGACGAGAGCGCATCTCGAACCCCGCATCGGCTCGTAGCCGGACTTCGATCCGTTCTCGAGAACGTGATCGATAGCGATCGGGTCGAGCTCCTCCCGCACACGGGCAGTGCGCGAAGCGCTAATACCATCTCGTCTGACCTTGGCGTTCCTTGGCGGTCTTGGCGTGAAAAGACTCCGGGGCACGAGCGCGCGGGGCACGAGCGCCGTGCACGGACGAGCCCAACGAGGGCCTATCGCTGAGCGTCCACGTGGACGCTGTCCGCCCAGGTCAACGTCTACGTTTCTCGTCGCCGTCGCCGTCGCCGTCCACGTCTAGATTCGCAGCCAGAGCAGCGCGCAACCGATCGAAACTCCTGGCGCCGCCCGCCAACCAGTTCGAGGACACTCTAGCTCTTCTTCCCGCCGCCGAAGCCAGGTCCACACGCGGTGGCCGCCTGCGCACGCCGCGGCCGGCTCTTGATCAGCTTCACGTACGGCTTGCCCACACCCGGGTTGTTGAGACCGGCGCAGTACGACATGGCCGCGACGAAGAATGCGGTCTGGCGATGGCGGGGCGGGGCGTCCTGCGCGTACTCGATCTTCTGGGCCACGGAGATGGCGCTGCGCCAATCGCCCTTCTGCATGAGCGACATCGCCGACGCGGCGAGCTGGTCGTACTGATTCGTGCTCGTCGGGTCGCCCAGCGGATCGGTCTCCGCGGGCTCGGGGCGCTTCCTCACGGCCGCCGCTTTCTTCGGCTCGTCCGTCTTCGGCTCGTCCGTCTTCGGCTCGGCCTTTGGGGGCTCGGCCGTCGGGGGGGCGGCCGTCGGGGGGGCGGCCTGCGGGGGCTCGACCTTCGCGACGGGCTCCTGCCGGGGGGCCGGCTCGGGGCCCGTGGTGATCTTCACGGAGGCCACGGTCGGGTCCGCAGGCGGCGGGGCAGGCGGATCACCGCGGTCGGCGAGCATGACCGCCGCGACCGCGACCCCGCCGAGCGCGAGGAGCGCACCGGCGATGAACGGCCATCGCGCACGCTTCGGCGGAGCAGGCGTGGCGATCGTCGGGACCACGTTCTGCGACGGGACGCGGTTCTGCGACGGCGCGAGCTGCGTGGGGGCGACCGCCGGGGGGCCATCGAGCCTCTGCGGCGTGTTCTGGGAGATGACGGTGCTCGCGTGCCCACTCACGGGCTCCGGCGCCCTGGCGACGCCTGCGCCCGAATCGACGGTGGCGGCGTAGGCCTCGGTCGGCGGCGGCCGAACGGCCGGCGGCAGCGAGCGCCCCAGCGCCTCGCCGGTGAGCGCCTCGATGAGCTCGTTCACCGTCGCGAAGCGCTCGTTGGCCTTCTTCGCCATCGCGCGCTCGATGGCCGCGACGACATGCGGTGGCGTGTGAGGGGCGGCCGTCGCGAGTGGGATCGGTTGCTCGTAGACGACCTTGAACACGACCTCCGGGATCGAGGCCCCGGTGAAGGGGGCCGTGCCGGTGAGCATCTCGTAGGCGATGACGCCAAGCGCGAAGATGTCGGTTCGCTCGTCGACGTTGCTGTGATGACCGAGCGCCTGCTCGGGCGCCATGTACTGCGGCGTACCGAGGAGCGAGCTCTCCTGCGTCTTCACCGTCGACGAACCGAGGATCTTCGAGATCCCGAAGTCGAGGACCTTGGCGACCTCGTCCGCGCGGCCATCCCGCTCCGTCGCGACGAGGTAGATGTTCTGCGGTTTCAGATCGCGGTGGACGATCTTCGCGCGGTGGGCGGCGGCCAGGCCCGAACCGACCTGGCGAAGGATCGTGAGCGTCCTCTCGACGGTGAGGGGGCCCTTCGTGATGCGCGCCGCCAGGCTCTCGCCCGCGAGATACTCGAGCACGAGGTACGGGACGCCCTCACTGACCCCGACATCGTCGACGTCGACGATGTTCGGATGCGCGAGCTCGGCGGCGATGCGGGCTTCGCGCTTGAAGCGCTTGAGCACGTCTTCGTCGGCGAGATCTGCATGGAGGATCTTGATGGCGACGCGCTTGCCGAGGTCGTTGTGGACCGCGGCATAGACCTCCCCCATGCCGCCCCGGCCGATGAGCTCGCCGAGCGTGTAGGTGTCCTTCACCACCGAGCCCACGCCGAGCCCGCGGCGTGCGGGTGAATGCGACATCGCGGCGAGCGTATAATGCTTCCGTGATGGGTGCACGCATGACGTTCGGGGCGCTCGCGCTCGTGGTGGCGACGTCCGCGGCGCTCGCGGACTCGCCGAAGGTTCGGGCGGTCGATATCTCGGCGTACAAGGACAAGCTTCAGGTCCTGACCGACGCGACGGGGGGCACCTACGTGGTGCACTACGAGAAGGGCGGGAAGTCCCACATCTTCTACGGCGAGGGCACGTCGCTCTACAGCCAGATCGTCGTGGGTAGCTCGTCGAGCGACACCACCTGGGGGCTCGATACGTACTCGCCGCGCGTGTGGCGGAGCCTGCGCGCATCCATCGAGATGAAAGAGGATGGGACCTACCGGAGGTACTGCGCGGAGAACGGCGACGAGGAGTTCACGGAGCTCACGCGCCTTCCCGACGCCGCTGCGGCCACGGTCATCGCGAAGAGCAAGTTCCTCACGAGCGCGACCATGTACGTACCGTTCGGCCTCGCGAGGGACGACAAGGGCGTCTACTACTACGTGGATCAGCTCACCACGGACTATGGCGGGAAGGGCTATCGCCTGTGGATCGGGAAGAAGGGGCGGATGAAGCAGGTCCCCCTCGCTGACGTCTCCGACGATACCGGCGGCGGGGTGTTCTCCACGAAGACCGGCGACCTCCACTTCGTCCTCGAACAGGGTGACAACGGCAACGGAGTGGAGTCCTTCGGTGCGTCCTGGGTGCGCGGCGACAAGACCACCACGCTGAAGCCGCTCAACACGTTCACGAACTCGTGGCTCATCCACAGCGAGCTCGGCATCTACAAGTTCATGGGGGCGCTATGCGAGAACCAGCGCGCACCCGAGAACAAGACCATGCTGCCGCACTGACTACTTCGTCGGGATCAGCTCGGTCGGGATCGCGTTCGGCATCTCGGGCACGGTGCCGGGGGCATAGAGCCACGTGTACGTGAAGTACGTGCCGAGCACGCGCTTGCTGTAGTTGCGGATCTGGTCGTCGAGAATGCCCTCGATCCACTCGTCACTCGCCTGCGTGCCGCGGGCCTTGAGCGCGCGTCGCACATAGCCTTCGCCACCGTTGTACGAGGGCGGGACGAGCAGGATGAATTGCTTCCAGTAGCCGTACAGGTAGCCGAGGAAGTTCGAGCCGATGATCACGTTCTTCTCCGGATCGCGCAGCGACTCGCGATCGGGGGTGACGCCGGTCCCCTTCGCGAAGCGATCGGCGGCCACCTTTACGAGCTGCGTGAGGCCAATGGCGTTCGCGTAGCTCTCGAGGAGCGGGTCGAAGGCGCTCTCCTCGCGGACGATCGCGATCTGCAACGCGAACGGCTGGCCGTGCTGAGCGGCGTACTTCTTCAACAGCTCGCCGTAGCCGAGCGGGTAGGCGATCTTCCAGCGCGCGTCGTTCGCGCCCACGGGCCACTCGCGGCGGTAGTCGAGGATGTGCCAGCGAGTGGGCCAGTGCGAGATCTCGTAGCGGCCCGCGCGGTCGAAGAGATACGCCATGGCCCATAGCTTCTCGACGAGATCCGCATCCTCGACCCGTGACTTCCCCTTCGGCGCCGAGAGGCCGAGCTTCGAGAGCTCCTTGCCCGCGGTGTCACCGAGACCGAGGCGCAGGAGCTCGAGCGCGCGGGCGAAGCCGGGCTCGCTGTACTCGACGCGCGGCTTGAACGTGAAGGTCGGCGCGCTGGGATCGAAGCCCGCGGGCGGGGCCTGGATGTCGGCGAGCACCTTCGCGTAGCGCTTGGCATCCGTCTCGCGGATGCGGTTCAAGCCCAGCATCGCGTAGTACGCCATCGGATACGCCTTCACGCCCGCTTCCCACGAGTCGAGGGCCTTGTCCTGCTTGCCCTTCACCGCGTACGCACGTCCGAGCCAGTACTGCGCCTGGCCCTCGCCGTAGTAGTTGTCGTCGTGCGGCACGAGCTCGACCTGCTTGGTCCACCACTTGATGGCGGCGTCGGTCTGGTTCTTCTTCCAGGCCTGCCAGCCCAGCCGCCACATGGCCTCGGCGATGTTGTCGCCCTTCGGGAACTTCGTTGGTAGCGAGGAGAGCGTGGCCTCGACCTTCTTGGCGTCGCCGCGGCTCGTCCATTCCTCGGCTTCGCGCAGGAGGGCGTCGTCGCTGTAGCTGTGCTCGGGGTCGACCTTCTGCGCGGCCTGGTAGCGCTCGGTGGCGACATCGTGCTTCTTGATAAACGCGTACGCGCGACCCGCCTGGTAGAGCGACTTGATCTCGAGGTCGGTGTTCTTCGCCTCCTTGCATGCGGCGGCGGACACGTCGAACATCTGTGACGACGCGGTCCGGTCGCGCGCTTTGAAGCGGCTCTGCGCGGCGTGGTACGCGGCCGTGCACTTCTCCTCGGGGGTGATGCCGGGCACGGCGAGGGCGGCGGTGAACGCGGCCTCGGACTCGGGGTTCCGCATCGCGTCGAACAGCTCCATACCTTGCTCGATGTGCTCGGCAGCGGTGAACGGCGGCTGCGGGCCGAGCTTCGTCAGCTGCTCGTCGGCCTTCGTGCGCCACTTCGAGAGCGGATCCTCGATCGTGATGCGGCGCAGCATCTCCGTCCGCACGGCCGCATCGCCATTCGTGTTCTCAATCGCCTCGGCGATCCGGAACCGCACCTCGCTCTTGCGTGCGCCGTTCGGCCGGCGTGCGAGGTAGTCCTGATAGTGCGCGAGGACCCCGGCCCAGTCCTTGGTGGCGCGCAGCGCATCGCCGACGAGCAGCTCCGCGTCGGCGCCCTGTACCGAATCGGGCGAGACCTCCTTCGCGAGGGCGAGCGCCCCCGGCACGTCGTGCGCGAAGTACTTCGCCCGGGCGAGCTGATACGTGACGTAGTCCGCGAGCACGGGCAGCCCCGCGCGTGCCGCCTCGAAGTGCTTGACGGCCGAGGACCAGTGATCGAGCGCGGCCTCGGTGAGCCCGAGCAGGAGCTCGAGGCGCGGCACGTCAGCACCCTTCGCGGTCGCGCGCGCCTTCTCGAACAGCGGTAACGCCTCGGCCCACTTCTCGAGCGCGAACACGCGTGCGGCCTCGCCGGCATCGCCGGTGGTGAAGTATGGCTGCGCCATCTTCTCGTCGAGCGGGGCCGGTTGTCCCGGCACGATCGCGTTCGGGTCGGCGATCGGTTCGGTCGGCGCCCCGCTTCCAGAGCCGCTGGCATCGGCGGTGACGACGGCCGGCGTGGTCGTCGTCGGGCTGGTCTCGCGACTACCGCACGCACCGCCGCAGGCCCCGAGGAGGAGGATGAAGAACCAGGCGCGCGGCAAGGACATGTCTCAGACCCTACCAACCTGGATCTTCTCGGGCAAAAAGCCTGTCGATCGCCCCAGGCGCCCCCACCCGACGTAGGCGCCATTGCTATTCCCGACGCGGTAAGGTCTCGCCATGAAACTCACGGACGCAGTCGCGCTCGTCACCGGCGGAGCCTCTGGCCTTGGAGCGGCGACGGTCCGCCACCTGGTCGCCGGCGGCGCCAAGGTCGTCATCGCCGATCGCGACGAGGAACGGGGCCGGGCGCTGGCGACCGAGCTCGGCGCCACGTTCGCCAAGACCGACATCACCGATGCGGCGCAGGTCGAAGCGGCCATCGCCGCCGCCTCCGCTCTGGGGCCCCTGCGCATCGCCGTCGGGTGTGCCGGCGTCGGCTGGGCGGCCCGCACCCTCGACAAGACGGGCAAGCCGCACGACTACGACCTGTTCAAGACCGTCGTCGGGATCAACCTCATCGGCACCTTCAACGTGCTCCGGCTCGCCGCCGCCGCCATGGCCCAGACCGCGCCGCTCGCCGACGGGGAGCGCGGGGTCATCATCAACACGGCCTCGGTCGCCGCCTTCGATGGGCAGATCGGTCAGGTCGCTTATGCCGCCACCAAGGCCGCCGTTGCCGGCATGACGTTGCCGGCCGCGCGCGACCTCGCTCCCGTGGGCGTGCGCGTAATGACGATCGCGCCGGGCATCTTCGACACGCCCATGCTCGGCGCCCTGCCGGCCGAGAAGCGCGAAGCCCTCGCCAAGGACGTCGTGTTCCCCAAGCGCCTCGGGGATCCAGCCGAGTTCGCGAGCCTCGTCGCCACCATCGTCACCACCTCGTATCTCAACGGCGAGACCATCCGCCTCGACGGCTCGCTGCGCATGCCGCCAAAATGAGCGACGCCGACCTCGGCATCGACGACATGCTCGCGGAGCTCGGCTTCCGCGATGCCGACGCACGCCGGCTCGCCCGGCAGGCGCTCGTCGACGCCAAGCTCACCAACGCAACGAAGGTGAAGATCGCCGCACGCAAGCTCGACGACGTGAAGGCCGTCCTCGGCGCGCAGTTCGTCGTCGCGTGCCGCCGCGCCGAATGCCAGCGCACCGCCCCGGGCGGCCGCACGATCATCACGACGAGCACCACGAAGGACTGCTCGATCTGCGGCGGTTCTGCGAACCAGTCCGGGATCGCGCGCGCGGTCGCCGAGATGGCGGCCCACGGCCTGAAGAAGCTCGTCGTCGTCGGCGGAGCACCGTCCACGCAGGACGAGCTCCGCGACCTCGTCGGCGCGCAGATCGCGCTCCGCATCATTCCGGGCACGGACCGCCGCACGGGTCGCGATGCCGACGCCGATCTCGCGTGGGCCGACCTCGTCATCGTGTGGGGCGGCACGGAGCTCGATCACAAGGTCAGCAAGCTCTACACGGACAAGCGCGATCCGAAGGTCATCACCTGCAGCAAGCGCGGCATCGCCGCTCTCGCCGAAACCCTCCAGCAGGCCGCCAGCCGCCGGTAGATCGCCGGTCGCAACCGGTCGCAGTCGGCGTCGCACGCCGGTCGCACCGTGATTGTTCGAACCCTCACCTCACGACGGCCGGTCGCGAAGTACGCCTCGCGGGAGGGTGCGCTATACGCTCGCCCATCCGATGCGCCTTCTGCTCGCGGTGCTGGTGCTGGTTGCGACGATGTCCACGGCGCGGGCCGAGATCGCGCAGCCCGTGCGCGTGAACGTGCAGTGCGAGGAGGAGGGCCGCACCAAGTTCTGCCCCGCGTTCCTCATGGGCTTCGTCGATGCGCACCCGGTGCTCCGCAACGTGCCGCGCGCTGCCGCGGACGTGATCATCTACGCGACGGCGAACCAGGCCGGCAACACCGACCAGCTCCTGCTCCGCTTCGTCGGCACCATGACCGGCGCGCCGCCGCAGGTCGAGATTCGCCTGGACCTGGATACGCGCGGCAGTGACGACGAGCAGCGCGCGCAGATCCAGCCTGCGTTCCTCCGCGGCATCGCCCTCTACGTGGCCGCGCGCTATCCCGAGTCCGTCGCGATCACCCTCGCCGCTCCCGCAGACCTCGCCGGCGCGGCGAAGGAGGAGGGCTCGCCGTGGGGCATCGCGCTCAACATCGGCGGCAGCGGTAGCTACACCGAGCGGTTTCGCTCCGGGAATGGCGAAGCCGCGCTGGTCGGCCGGTACCTCAAGCCCAACTTCCGCGCCCTCACGCTGAACGTCTTGCAAGGCGGCCTGACGCGGCAGCCCGCGCTCACCCTCGATGACGGCAGCACGGTGTCGCTCGACGCGAACCAGTGGGGGTTCCGCTTCGGCGCCGAGGCCATCTGGTCGTGGAACGACTGCTGGTCCGCGGGCGTGGGCAGCTACACCTCCATCGAGGATCGCCGCTCGCAGTTCCGCTACACGTCCCGCACGCGCGCCGCGATCGAGTGGGACCTGTTCAAGCCCGACGATCCCCGCGGCAATCGCCTCGGCATCTTCTATCACCTGGGCTACGTCGCCGAGCGCTACAACATTCGCAACGAGATCGGCGAACGCTTCGCGCGCTACGCCGTGCACGGCATCGACGCTGTGGGCTCGATCCGCAAGGACAAGGTCACGCTCGGCATCAACCTCGAGACGCAGATCCAGTTCTGGCATCCGAACCGCCGGCGCAGCATCACCGCGTCTCCCTTCACCAGCATCCAGATCGGCGACCGCGTCGACCTCTCGCTCTCGTTCTCGATCACCCAGCGCGAGCTACCGCCGCCCGACATGAACGAGATCGATCCGATGGACTTCGCGCAACTCTCGCGCCTCTCGTTCGCGGAGCCGCTCGCTCTCTCCGGCTCCCTCGGCCTCTCGATTCACTTCGATCCGACGAACGGCGTCCGCAACAACCGCATCGAATCGATCTAGGTCGCCCAGCGGTTGTGCTCCCAGCGGGCGCGATCAAACGTTCAACGCCAAGACGCCCCAGACGCCAAGGTCAGAAGCTCGGCGCTCGGAACATGTGGTGCACTTCGACGCTCTTCGTTCGTGGGGCGCTCGGGCACGCGTCACGATGCGCGAAGCGCCGAAATCTTCTGTTCCGACCTTGGCGTTCCCTGGCGGCTTGGCGTCGAGAAGCTCCGGGGATACGGGCGCATGGGTCAGCGCTTCGACGAGGGGACGTCGACGGCGGCGCGGCTTTCGGAGAAGGCGAGAGCCCAGTTGTAGGCGGGCGGGATCACGACGGCGCCTGTGCGGTCGACGAAACCCCATTGCTTGCCGATCTTCACGTTGACGAGCCCGTCACCGAGCATGCCGGCCTTCTGGAACGATGGCCTCACGATCCAGCGTCCGCGCCTGTCGATGAAGCCATGGGCTCCGAGGAGGGGCTCGCTCTCGGGGAAGGTCCCACCATGATTCACGGCCGCGAGGCCATCGTGGAAGAAGGACGCGTCGCCATAGATCGCGGGCAGGACGACGGCGCCGCGCTTGTCGATGAAGCCGTACGCAACGCTGGTTCCCTCGGCCGGCGGCGAGAAGGCGGCGAGCCCGTCGCTGAAGGGCGCATACGTGCCGCCGGGTTCGGGCTCGCAGGCCGTGGTGCCGTCGGGACGGAGGTAGCGAGTCTGCGAGCCCGTGGTCACGCGCGCGACGCCCTCCGTGAACCACGCGGCGTCGTCGTATTGCGGCGCGATGGCCAGCGCGCCCGTGCGATCGATGAAGCCCCACCGTCCGCCGGTGGCGCCCCAGTCGGTGCCCGTGCCTCCGACGTTGACCGCGGCGAGCCCGCTGCCGAACCGCCGCGCGTACGCGAAGCGCGGCTCGATCACCATCGCCCCCGCGCGGTCGATGAACCCCCACTCACGGCCGACCCGCACCGGCGCGAGCCCATCGACGAAGCGATCGGCGAGGGAGAACGTCGGCGGAATGGCCATGGCCCCTGCGTGGTCGATGAAGCCCCACGCCTTGCCCACCAGCACGGAGGCGAGCCCGTCGGCGAACGGATTCGCCTTGGCGAACGTGGCGGGGACGACGAGCTGTCCGCTCGGATCGACGAAGCCCCAGGTCATCGCGACACGCGGTTGCGACCGCCGTCCTTGGCGCGGTAGAGGGCCTGGTCCGCGGCCTCGATCAGCTGGTCGACGGTCTCGGCGGTCGTCGTCGGGTACCCGGCCATGCCGACGGAGACGGTGGCGCGCAGGGACGTGCCCTGGTGATCGACGACGGTCATCTCGACGAGGCGGCGCAAGCGATCCGCCAGCAGCGACGCGGCCTCGAGGGTCGTGGCGCGCAGGATCACGGCGAGCTCCTCGCCGCCGAAGCGCGCGACGACATCCTCGTTGCGTACAGCCTTCGAGATCACGTCGGACAGCTTCGTCAGCACCGCATCGCCCGCCAGATGGCCGTGCTCGTCGTTGATGGCCTTGAAGTGATCGAAGTCGAGCATCAGCAGGGTCAGCGGCGTGTCGTGCCGGCGCGCGAACTTGAGCTCGCTGTCGAGGCGGTCGAGGAAGTAGCGCTTGTTGAAGAGCTTCGTCAGCGGATCGCGGAGCGCCGACGACACGAGGTTCTCGTGGAACGACTGATCGAGGTCGTCGTGATAGGCGAAGCGGAGCACGATGGCGCGGCCGACCTGGAGCTTGTCACCGTCGTTGAGGACGGTCTCGCTGGTGATCTTCGTCCCGTTGACGTAGGTGCCGTTGCGGCTCTCCAGGTCGGTCACCCAGATGAGCTCGCCGTCGTTGCGGATCTGCGCATGCTGGCGCGAGACGCCATCGTCGACGAGGCGAATCTGTGCGGTCGGCGCGCGACCGACGACGGTCAGGCCACGCGCGAGCGTGAACATGCGGCCGGTGGCCGTGCCCGTGAGGACGGTGATGCACGCCGACCGCGGGATCGAGCGATCGGCTTTGACCAGATCCGGGAGTTCGGTCTGTGTCGTGTCCTCGTCCCAGTTGTCCGTCACCGCGCCGACCGAGATCCTACTATGCCTTGGAAGCGAACCAGGTCGCGATGGCGGCTAGGCGCGCGCCGGCCGGGCCCAGCGCTGCGGCGATCGACCGCGCCTCGTCGCCCAGCACGCGGATGCGCTCGGCGGCGGCGGCGGCGTGCTCGGTGAGCTCGGCGTCGTCGCGGTCGTCGGCGTGCTGGAACGCGATGCCGATGGCCATGCCAAAGCGGGCGAGAGAGGTACGTGTGGTCTCGGAGGCGCCGGCGGTGATCGCCCCGAGCTCGCAGGCCGCGGCGAACAGCGCGCCCGTCTTGGCGGCGTGGAGACGCTCGATGCCAGCGAGACCACTCGCGGCGAGCGCGGCCGGCGAGGTGCTGAGATCGATCGCTTGCCCACCGAGCAGCTCGGCCGCACCGGCGCGCTTCGCGAGCACGGCGACCGCGGCCCCCGCCTGGGGCCCGAGCTCGGCGAGCGTGCCGAACGCCTGCGTGAGCAAGCCATCGCCGGCGAGGATCGCGATCGCCTCGCCGAAGGCGATGTGCACCGTGGGCCGGCCGCGCCGCTCGTCGTCGTCGTCCATCGCGGGCAGGTCGTCGTGGACAAGCGTGTACGCGTGGAGCATCTCGAGGGCGCTCGCGGCCGGCAGCGCGTGCTTCCGCGAGCCGCCGCAGGCCTCGGCCGCCGCGAGCACCAGGGCCGGGCGCAGGCGCTTGCCGGGGCCGAGCACCGCGTACGCCATCGCCTCGACGAGCCGAC
>JALHPV010000227.1 GCA_022842285.1 Kofleriaceae bacterium | reverse complement strand
GCGCGGCCATGGCCGATGGCGTGCTGCGCTTCATCGCGATGCCGGGCGGCACGACGCGCACCGAGTTCCGCGTGTCGAGCACGGCGGAGAACATCGCGACGTTTTCGAACCCCGAGCACGACTCACCGAAGACGATCACGTACGAGATGACCGACGACGCACTCGTCGCCACGCTCGATCGCGACACCGCGAAGCCGACGCGCTTCGTCTATTCGATGACGGGGGCGCCGTACATCGCGGCGATCGACCAGGCCGATCGCACGTTCGCCGCCGACACGCTCGAGCGCGGTGCGGACGGCTTCATGGCGCACGTCACGCCGACGGGGTTCACGTTGAATCGACAGGGCGAGGTCGTGACGGGCGACGCGCTCCGGGCGATGTGGGACGCGCTCACGACGGAGAACGAGGTCCGGTGGGAGCCGATCCACTCGCGCGTGAGCGGTGACCTCGGCTTCACTGTCGGCAAGGCGACGTTCAAGCATCGAAAGACCGGCGTCGTGCAGCAGACGACGACCTACTGCACCATCTGGGAGCGGCAGGCCGACGGTTCGTGGAAGATGCGGTTCGACACCGGCCGCCTCGTGAACGCCGTGACCCCGCGGTGAAGCGCCGGCGCCTGCTGTCCGAACGGCGGACATAGCCTCGATATCAGACCCACCGAGTAGCCTCGCGGGGTGCAGCTTGTGGTCGCGGAGAAGCCGTCCGTCGCGCGGGATCTCGCCCGCGTGCTGGGCGTCGCTCCGTCCGGCAAGCACTGCTTCGAAGGCCGCGACCACGTCATCACGTGGTGCATCGGTCACCTCGTCGAGCTCGAGGAGCCTGCCGCCTACGATGCCCGCTGGAAGACCTGGCGCATGGACACGCTGCCCATGCTCCCCGAGCCGTTCCGCCTGCGCGGCGCGAAGCACGCCCTGCCGCAGCTCTCCGCCGTCGGCAAGCTCCTCCGCGAACGCCGCATGACCTCCGTCGTCAACGCGTGCGACGCCGGTCGCGAAGGCGAGCTCATCTTCCGCTACGTCTACGACTTCGCGCAGGCGCGCCTCCCGGTCCGCCGCCTGTGGATCTCGTCGCTCACCGACGAGGCGATCCGCCGCGGCTTCTCCGCGCTGCGTCCCGGCCTCGACTTCGATCCCCTGGCCGACGCCGCTCAGTCGCGGTCCGAGGCGGACTGGCTCGTCGGCATGAACGCCACCCGCGCGGTGACCCTGCGCGGTCGCTCCTCGGGCCACGACTCGCTGCTCTCGATCGGTCGCGTGCAGACGCCCACGCTCGCCATGCTCGTCGAGCGCGAGCGTCTCATCCGCGAGTTCGTCCCGCGCGAGTACTGGGAGGTTCGCGCCGATCTCGCCACGGCTGGCGGCGATCGCTTCACCGCCACCTGGCGCGCGGGCAAGACGAACCGCCTCGGCACGCAGGGGCTCGCCGACGAGCTCGTCGCGCGCGACACGGCGGCGCCGGCGCCGGTGGTGGAGCGCGTGGATGCGAAGACCGTGCGCGAGCCGGCACCGCTGCTCTTCGATCTGACGACGTTGCAGCGCACCGCCAACCGCCGCTTCGGCTTCAGCGCCGCACGCACTCTCGAGCTCGCGCAGGCGCTCTACGAGCGTCACAAGGTCCTGACCTATCCCCGCACCGACTCGCGGCACCTCACGCAGGACATCGTCCCCGAGCTCTCCGCGGTCCTCGATGCCCTCGCCGCGCGCCCGGAGTATGCGCCGTTCGTGGCGGCGGCCCGCACGCGCGCCCCACTCGGCAAGCGCTTCGTCGACGACAGCAAGGTCAGCGATCACCACGCGATCATCCCGACGGCGAAGCGGTCTCCGGCGCTGGGCCCCGACGAGCAGAAGCTCTACGACCTCGTCGTGCGCCGCTTCCTCGCGGCCTACTTCCCCGACGCCGAGCTCGCGACCACGGAGGTCTGGGTGCGCGTGGGCGGGCCATCCACCGACGACCGCGCCCCCCGGGAGCAGGAGCGCTTGCCCGTGCCGCCCGACCGGTCGTCCGCGCCCTCGGACGGCCCGCCCATCCTCGCCGCGCTGCCTCCGATGCCGGACCGCTACGTGGCGCGTGGGCGCGTGCGGATCTCGGCGGGCTGGCAAGACGTCGCCGGGATCGACGCGAAGTCCGCGGCGAAGTCGCGGGATGGCGACGAGGCCGTGCCCGTCCTGCCGAAGCTCGTCGCCGGTGATGTCCTCACGGGCGCCTTCGCGTCGAAGTCGAAGCACACGACGCCGCCGCCGCGCTTCACCGAGGCCACGCTGCTGTCGGCCATGGAGTCGGCGGGCAAGTCGATCACCGATGACGAGCTCCGCGACGCGATGAAGGAGTGCGGCCTCGGTACGCCGGCCACGCGCGCCTCCATCATCGAGACGCTCCTCCAGCGCCGCTACATCGAGCGGGCGCGGCAGGATCTTGTCCCGACGGCGACCGGCATCTCGCTGATCGAGAACCTCCCCGACCCGAGCCTCGCCTCGCCATCGCTGACCGGCTCCTGGGAAGCCCGCCTGGCGCGCATCGCCCGCGGTCACGACACGCGGGCCGCCTTCATGGCGGACATCGCGGCCTATGTCACGTCGATGGTCGACGCGATCCGCGGTGGGTCGGCGCCAGTGGCCTCCCGTCCGCCGATGCCGCCGGCCGGCTCTCCGGCCTCGTCGCTGTCGCGACCGTCGATGTCGCCGCCGCTCGCGGCCCCGCTCGCATCACGAGGCAACGCGATCGGGGCCACGCGCGGGCGCGGAGCGAAGGGCCAGCCGAAGCGGGCGACGCCGAAGGCCAGGGCGGCGAAGGCCGGGGCGGCGAAGGCCGGGGCCGCGAAGGCGAGGCCGCCGAGAGCGGGGACGGCGACGTCCGGGCCGGTGAAGCTCGAGCCCGGCGTGCTCGCGTGTCCGCGCTGCGGCACCGGATCCGTCATCACGGGCTCGCGCGGCTGGGGCTGCACGCGGTGGCGCGAAGGCTGCCGGTTCGTCGTGTGGTTCGAGACCGCGGGCCGGCGACTCAGCGCGGCGCAGCTCCGGGATCTCGTGCTGCGCGGACGCACGCGGACCACGACCTTCGAGCTCGATGGAGTGCCCCGCACCGGCAAGCTCGTCCTCGACTACGCAAACGAGCAGAGCGGCGCGCGCTTCGAGCCGGAGTAGCGCCATCTGCGCGCACCGCGGTGCACTCCGGTAGACATCGCGTGCCATACGCGGGCGGCAGTTTCGCGGCTGAACTAACGGAGTTTCGACGACTTGGCGTCGGCCCGCGCCATGCAAAAGAGCCTCGGCATGAACACGCACCACACGCTCACGGATTCGCCCTTCGAGACCATCGACGCCGCCCAGACCGAGCAGGTCACCGGAGGGGCGGGGGGACGGTGGCTCGGCCTCGCATCGCAGATCGTCGGTATGGTCGGCCAGGGCGTTGGCGGAAACGCGGGAGGCATCCTCGGCATGGTCTCGCAGGGCCTCGGCATGGGCGCCAAGGCGGCCGCGGGCGGCTGATCAGCGCTTCGTCACGAGCAAGATCGTCCCGTCCACCTCGATGCGCAGCGCGAGCAGCGCCGCGACGGTGCAGACGGCGCTGTCCCACGGGACATCCCGGAGCTGCAGGGTCACCGTGCCCTGGACGCTGTCGGGGATCACGAGATCCTTCTTCCCGGCATCGGCCAGGAGACGCAGGACCTCGTGAACGTCCGCGTTCCGGACACTCACGGAGATGGCCGGGCCCCGCCCCCGGCGCGGACAGAAGTCGTCCGCGTGCGTCGTCGTGACCAGGCTGACCGGCCCGAGCACGAGCGTCAAGGCGAACGCGAGTGCGCGCATCAGGCCTGCTTCGCCAGCCAGTCCTGCGTGCACTGGAACATGAGCGGGATGCCGTCCTCGATCGCCTGCACGACCGAACGCTCGATCTTGCCGCCGACGAGGCGAATGTCGACCGAGACGTTGCCGCTGTAGGTGCGCTTCACCTGGTTCTCACCGGCCGACGTGAGCTTGTAGACGGCCGTGAGCTGGACGCGCCCGTTCAGGATCTGCGGCGTGATGGCGAGGTCGATCTCGCCATCGGCCTTGCGCCACGTCATGGCCTCCTTGTAGGAGAGCCGTCCGCCGTCGACGAAGGCGCGGGCGAACAGGGGGAGCGGCTTTTGCGACGTGACCTTCCAGGTCATGACCTTGACCGCGTCGTCCTCGCGCTCCTCGACGACCTCGCGGCCGGTCAGCTCGGCAACCTTGTCCTGCGCGGCCAGGTGGTCGGGGTTGAAGTAGGCCCGGAGGACGGTCTCGGGCGACGGCGCGCGGAACGTATGCTCGAAGCGAAACGATGTGGTCATGCGACACTCGGAGCTTAGCGCCATGAGCCCGCGTTTCCTCTACCTCCACGGCTTCGCATCAGGGCCGCAGTCGAAGAAGGCGGTCGCGTTCGCCGACCACTTCACGGGCCGCGGGGCGACCGTCGAGCGGCTCGATCTGCGCGTGCCCTCGTTCGAGAACCTGCGCCTCTCCGCCATGATCGACAGCGTGCGCGCCACGATCGGCGATGCGCGCGAGCGGGTCGTACTCATCGGTAGCTCGCTCGGCGGCCTGACGGCGGCCCGGGTTGCCGAGTCGGATCCGCGGGTCACCGCCCTCGTGCTCCTCGCGCCGGCGTTCCAGCTCGTCGCGCGCTGGCGCACGCTCCTCGGCGACGAGTTCATCGCGTGGCAGCAGTCTGGCTGGCGCGACGTCATGGACTACACGACCGGCGATTCGGCCCGCATCGACTTCGGCTTCGCGGAGGATGCGGCGCTGGTCGACGTCGGCTTCCCCGATGTGCGGGTCCCGACGCTCATCCTCCACGGCATCAACGACGAGACCGTCCCGGTCGAGCACTCGCGTTCGTTCGCGTCCGGCAAGCGTCACGTCCGCCTGGTCGAGCTCGATGACAACCACGAGCTGACCGCGTCGCTCCCGCACCTCCTCTCGGAATCCGACGCATTTCTAGCCCCCTGGCTCGGTCCGGGCTGACCTCCGAAAGCTCCCGGTCCTCCGCTCGAAGTTCGATGCATACGACTGTCAGGGGCCTGGGCTAGGGTGGGCCGCATGGGTACCGAGACCACCGGCAAGCTGCACGCAATCTTCGAGACCAAGCAGGTCAGCGAGCGCTTCACGAAGCGCGAGTTCGTCCTGGAGCTGGCCGACAACCCGAAGTACCCGCAGCGCGTCCTCTTTCAGATCACGGGCGACCGCGTCACCCAGCTCGACGAGTTCCGCGTGGGCGACACCGTCCGCGTCGAGTACTCGCTGCGTGGCCGCGAGTGGAACAGCCCGCAGGGCGAGACGAAGTACTTCAACAGCCTCGACGTGTGGAAGGTCGAAGCCGCCACGGCCGGGCGCAGCAACAACCGCGGCGATGACCGCGGTGAGCGCACCTACGATCGCGGCAACAGCTACGATCGCGGCAACGGCGGTGGCGCCGAGTTCCGTGGTGGTGGCCCGCGCGGCAACTCCGGCCGGCCGCCGGCCCGCGAAGACTCGCCGCCCCCCGCGTACGACCCGCGTCCGAGCGACTCGGGCAACGCGGACCTCGACGACCTGCCGTTCTGACCGCCGCCGCGCCCATGTGGGTACGCGACTGCTAGCGATCGATCGAACGCTTCGTTGCCGCCGGCTGCTTCCCGGCCCGCTTCCGGGCGGGATGTTGGGCCGGCCTCGTGGCCGCGGACGTCCTGCTCGCAGGCGCCTTGGCCGCGGCCTGCTTCGCCTTCGCCTTCGCCTTCGCCTTCGCCTTCGCCTTCGCCTTCGCCTTCGCCTTTGCCTTCGCCTTCGCCTTCGTCTGGGCCTGGGTGATCGACACCGCCCCCCCGGCGACGGTCTCGGCGGCCCGGAGCTTCGCGATGCGGGCGATGAGGTGCACGGGCAGGCGGTCGTCGTAGTCGAAGCGGATCGTCCCGCGCTTGGACTGCTCGTACGGGGCCATCTCCTTCGCGAGCGTCTGCTCGACGTGCGCGGAGATCGGGTAGAGCGCGAAGTGCTCCTTCCAGCCGGCGAAGAACACCACGACCTTGCCGCCGAGCTTGAACGCCGGGATGCCATAGGAGATGGCCTCCACGGCCCCCGGCAACGCCGACCGGAGCACCGTGCGGACCCGGTTCAGGATGCGTCGCGGCCCTGGCGGTTGCGCCGCGATGTATGCGGTGACGGCAGGGTCCGACCACGAGGCCATATCGCGATGGTAGCTGACCGACGGCCACGGGCGCGGCAGACGACCGATGGGTGTCGCGGGCGTCGCGCGTGCGGCACTCGCGATGTCGCACTATTCGTCGCGCCCTGCGGGTCGCTATCGTGCTCGTGATGTCTCGCAAGCTCGATCGTCGCGACGTACTGAAGGGTGCCCTTGCTGCCGCGGCGTTTGCCGCCGTGCCGGGGTGTGGGAGCAAGTCGACCGCCACCACCGAGGAGCCGAAGCCGCCGCCGGTGCCGAAGAAGAAGATCCTGATCCTCGGCGGGACGGGCTTCCTCGGACCGAAGACCATCGAGGCGGCCCTCGCGCGGGGGCACGAGATCACGATCTTCAACCGCGGCAAGCGCGAGAAGCTCGCGCCCCTCGAGTTCCCCGTCGAGCACCTCTACGGCAACCGCGATCCCGAGCTGCCCGCCGACGACGAGAAGGGGCCGGATGGACAGCTCCTGCGTCCCGACGCCACGCCGAAGGGCCTCGAGCAGCTGAAGGGCCGGAGCTGGGACGTCGTCATCGACAACTCCGGATTCTTTCCGCGCCACGTGAAGGCCTCGGCCGAGCTGCTCGCGCCGAGCTGCAAGCAGTACATCTACATCTCCAGCATCTCCGCGTACGGCAAGGTCCCGCCCACCGGTGGCACCGAGGACGCCGAGCTCGCCACGCTCGAGGATCCCACCGTCGAGACGATGGGCGATCAGTTCCAGAACTACGGTGGCCTCAAGGTGCTCTGCGAGAAGGCCGCGCAGGCCGCCTTCGGCGAGCGCGCCACCATCGTGCGGCCCGGCTTCATCGTCGGCCCCGGCGATCCGACCGATCGCTTGACCTACTGGCCGGTTCGCATCGCGAAGGGTGGGGACGTCCTCGCCCCCGGCTCGCCCGACGATCCGGTCCAGTGGATCGACGTGCGCGATCTCGGCGAATGGCTCGTGAAGCTCTCCGAGAACTCGACGTTCGGCGTCTTCAACGCGATTGGCCCGTCGACGCCCGCACGCTGGGGGGACGTCCTCGACACCTGTGTGAAGGTCTCCGCGTCGGGCGCGAAGCTCACCTGGGTCCCTACCTCCTGGCTCACCGCGAAGACCGAGAAGGAGCCCGTGGACTTCCCGATCTGGGTCCCGCCGATGGACGACTACGCCGGCTTCCACCGCTGGAACACCGCCCGTCCGGTCGCGGCGGGTCTCCAGTATCGTCCGATCGCCGACACCATCAAGGCCCTCCTCGACTGGTGGCCCGTCGAGGTCGAGCGTCGCGTGAAGGTCACCGCCGAGCTGATGGCCAAGAAGCCCGACGGCCCGCCGATGCCCGATCCGAAGGCGATGCGCGCCGGCCCCAAGGCCGAGCAAGAGGCCTCGCTCCTCGCCGCGTTCGCCCAGTCGCCGACGACTCCATCGTGAGATCGAGCATCCGGTCGGGCGACGCCTATCGCGACGGCCACCGCGACGGATCCCCACGCTGTGGGAAGACTCGGAGCACGACGATTTCTTCGCTCGTGTCACGCACACGGAAGAAGACGGCGAGCGGATATCGACGAAGCAACGCCCGATGGATGCGGCCGTGTACGAGCGGGAACCGCCGAGGCATCGTTTGCATCGCCTCGAAGATGACGTCCAGCTCGTCGACGAACGCGTCGCCGTGTCCGACGCTGGCGTAGTAGTCGCGCGAACGCTCGATCTCTGCGAACGCAGCGGGACGCAGAAGCAACGCGAACGTCATCGCCCGTCGCGCAAACGGGCACGAGCGTTGGACCACGGGATCGCAGAGCTCGGATCCTCGTCGTCCTCGCGCAGTCGCTGGTCGAGCTCGGCTCGCTCGTCATTCGAGAGCGGAAGCTCCGCCCCCCTCTGAGCCTCATTTACAATGCTGTCCCAGAGTTCCTGGATAAGCGCCAGCCGCGCTTCGACATCCAGCGCGAGCAGCTCATCCAGTCTCGGGGTAGCCACTGTCGAAGCATAGCACCGGCTGCACGAACGGATTCGCCGGTCACGACGCCGGCATGACGGTCACCGCTTGTACTCGCGGGCGAGGAGGCCGAGGAGGACGGCGTCGCAGATCTCGGTGACGACGTTCCAGCGCTCGCGCGCGTAGCCCTCGCGCTGGAAGCCGAGCTTCTCGAGGAGCCGCAGCGAGGCGGTGTTGCGCGGATCGGTGTCGGCCTCGACGCGGCGGAGCTTCAGCACGTCGAAGCCGTAGTCGAGCATGCGGCGGGCGACCTCCGTCGCGAGGCCCTGGCCCCAGTGCGCGCGCTGGAGCGAATAGCCGATCTCGGCGCGTTGCTGGTCATAGTTGATCGCGAAGAGGGTCCCGGTGCCGATCATCCGATCGGTGGTCCGATCGGCGACGGCCCACGGCAGCATGGAGGGCTTGTCCTCGAGGGGCGCGAGCTGCGGCGCGAGCCACGCCTGCGCTTGCTCGAGGGTGATCCACGCGGGGCCCGACCAGTAGCGCGCGACCTCGGGATCGCCGAACAGCGCGAACGCCGCGTGCACATCGCTGGCGCGGAAGGCGCGCAAGCGCACGCGCTCGCACTCCAGCACAGGCATCTCCATGGCCTAGAACGTACGACGAAAGATCGGGATGCGGATCTCGACGCCACGTTCGCCGCGATACGACGCGGGGACCATGTCGACTTCGGGTAACTCGACGCGCAGCGTGCGTCCCGCGATGCCGACGACGATCTCCGGCGAGATGCGCGCTTCCCCCGCGACGAACTCGACGTCACCCGCGAGCTCGAACGTCAGGTAGCGCGCGTCACCGCCGCCGACGCGAAAGCGTGCGGTGCGGGCGCGAGCATCCACCTCGAAGCTGATCACGTCGGCGGAGAGCTGGTTCATGTGGAACCCGACCGTGTTGCCGAGGACCGTCAGCTGCTCGAGGAGCTGCTGCGAGAGCGAGAGGCGCGCGCTGATCGGCGGCTCGGGCCACAAGCGGTCGTAGAGGTCGGTGTCACGGGCGTGCGCGACCGACGTCGTGGCCACCAGCGCGAGCATCACCCTCCCGAACACGGATCCATCGTCTCACAAGGTCGACGTGGCCGAGCGCAAATCACAGCTCCACGTCGATCCGGCCCGCGAGGGGCGACCGGGCCACGACCCGGCCGTCGGGAGCGACGACGCAGGAGTTGCCCTGGCCGGGCACGATGACATCCCCGGGGGCCCAGTTCGCGTTGACGACGGCGAGGTGGTGCTTCTGGGCGAGGGTCACGAGGCGACGGATGCGGTGGTCTGGCTCCTCGACCCACGCGGATGGAAAGAGGAGGAGGTCGCTGCTCGCGAGCTGGTCGGCGGCAAAGCTCGGTAGGAAGTGGAGGTCGTAGCAGATGGCGATCGTCGCTCTGGACCCGCCGACGGGGATCACGGGCGGCGGCACGCGTCCCGGCGTGGCCCAGGTCTCGGGGAACCAGGGGTGGACCTTGCGGTACACGAACATGACCTCGCCATCGGGGCCATACCCGACCATGGCGTTCGAGACCGTCGTGCCCTCGGCGAGGACGAGCGGCGCCACGAGCAGCGTCGAGAACCGCTTGGCGAGGGCGCCGCAGCGCTCGGCACTCGGGCCGTCGAGGGGCTCGGCGAACGGCGTCGGATCGAAGACCAGATCCGGCGACACGTAGCCGTGCAACGAGGCCTCGGGCAGGAGCGTGAGCGCGCCGGGCGCACGCGCGGTGAGTCGGGCCTCGACGTCGTCGAGGACATCATCGGGCACTCCCCAGGCCGCCCGCAGCTCGAGAACCGTCACGATCACGGAACGAGGACGAGCTTACCCTTCACCTCGCGCCGCGCGAGCCGAGAAAGCGCCTCACCAGCGCGATCGTAGGGGTACGTAGCATCGACAGCGGGCCGCAGCTTGCCGCCGGCCACCCAGGCAAAGAGCTGCTCGCAGTGCGCGCGGTTCTTCTCCGGGGAGCGCATGGCAAACTGGCCCCAGAACACGCCGACGATCTGGCAGCCCTTCAGGAGCGTCAGGTTGAGCGGGATCTTCGGGATGTCCCCGGCCGCGAAGCCAACGACGAGGTAGCGGCCTTCCCAGGCCATGCCCCGCAGGGCGGGCTCGGCGTGGGCCCCACCCACCGGATCGTAGATGACGTCGACGCCCGCGCCCTTGGTGAGCGCCTTGATGCGCTCCTTCAGATCCTCGCGCGCGTAGTCGATGCCGTCGCTCGCTCCATGCTCCTTGCAGAAGGCGAGCTTCTCGGGGGACGACGCGGCGGCGATCACGCGCGCGCCCAGGAGCGCTCCGAGCTCGACCGCCGCCGTGCCGACCCCACCCGCCGCGCCGAGCACGAGCAACGACTCCCCCGCCTGGAGGTGCGCGCGATCGACCAGCGCGTGGATCGTCGTGGCGTACGTGAGCAACGTGGCCGCTCCGACCTCGAAGCTCACCGCATCGGGCAGCTTCACGACGGCGAGCTCGGGCACCACGAGCTGCTCGGCGAAGGCGCCGTACAGGCACGTGGCCGCGACGCGATCGCCGACCCGGATCGACGTCACGCCTGCGCCAACCGCACTCACCACCCCCGCGACCTCACCGCCTGGCGAGAACGGAGGAGTCGGCTTGAACTGGTACTTGCCCTGCGTGATGAGGATGTCGGGGAAGTTCACGCCGGCGGCCTTCACGTCGATCAGGACCTGGCCCGTGCTCGCGGTGGGGGACGGCACCTCGTCGACGCGCAGGCCCTCGGGACCGATGAGCTCGTGGATCCGTACGGCGCGCATGGGCAGAGCATAGTAGGCTCCGCTCATGGCTGTCGTTGCCGCGATGGGCGGATCTCTGATCGACATGAAGCGCATGCGCGAGCGCTGTCGCGACGCGGGGATCGATGCCGAGGTCGGGTGCCCACCGGGCGCCGGCAAGGGTTGAGGGACCAAGACGCACCTCCTGGTTCAGGAGGCCGACCTGCCGAAGCTCGCGACGCTGCTGCAAGACGAGTGGCGTGAGCACCTCGAGCTCGAGGGCGTTCCGCCCGTGAATCTCGCCCCCGTGGTTGCGGAGGGCGAGGAGCTGCCGTGCCCGGCCTGCGGGACGGCCGCCCCCCTCACCGAGGGCGCTTGTTCCGACTGCGGCCTGCAACTCGAATAGACTGACGGCGATGAGGCTCGCCCCGCTGTTCGTCCTCCTCGCCGTCACCACCGCTCACGCCGAGACGCGCACCGTCGGTCCGGGACAGGCCTACGAGACGATCGCGGCCGCGGCGGCCGCGGCGGCCGATGGCGATGTCATCGAGATCCTGCCCGCCACATACCGCGAGGCGGTCACCTGGCGCGCCAATCGACTGACGGTGCGAGGCATCGGCGGTCGGCCCGTCATCGACATGACCGGCCTGGCGATCAGCAACGGCAAGGCGATCTTCGTCAGCGCGGGCGCTGATTTCACCGTCGACAACATCACGTTTGTCGGGGCATCGGTGAACGACGCCAACGGCGCCGGCATCCGCTGGGAAGGCCCGGGCGGGCTCACCGTCCGTAACTGCATCTTCCGCAGCAACGAGAACGGCATCCTCGGCGGTGGCCAGGCCGACAACGTCGGCGTGATCGAGAACAACGAGTTCGTCGACAACGGGCGCGGCGACGTGGGCTACACGCACAGCGTCTACATCAACGAGGCTGCCGAGGTGACCTTCCGCGGCAACTGGACCCACGCGCTCTGGCCCGACGGTCCCGACATCGGCCACCTCTTCAAGTCGCGCGCGCGCAAGAACTTCGTCCTCTACAACCGCATCACGGCCGAGGACTCTCACTCGAGCTACGAGATCAACATCCCGCAGGGTGGTGAGGCCTACGTGATCGGCAACCTGATCCAGCAGAAGG
>JALHPV010000226.1 GCA_022842285.1 Kofleriaceae bacterium | reverse complement strand
GACATCGAGACGGGCACGCGGGCGGCGGCCGCCGGCGGATTCACCACGATCTGCTGCATGCCCAACACGCGCCCGGTCAACGACCAGCGCACCGTCACCGAGCTCATCGTGCGGCGCGCGCGCGAGGTCGGCGCGGTGCGCGTCCGTCCGATCGGCGCCATCACCCAGGGCCTCGAGGGGAAGAACCTCGCCGATATCGCCGACATGAAGGAGGGCGGCATCGTCGCCATCTCCGATGACGGTCGGCCCGTCATGAACGCCGGCCTCTTGCGCCGCGCCTTCGAGTACGCGCGGACGTTCGACCTGCCCGTGGTGCAACACGCCGAGGATCTGGATCTCAGCGAGGGCGGGGCGATGAACGAAGGTGCCGTCGCCACCCGGATCGGCATCCGGGGCCAGCCGGCCTGCGCCGAGAGCGCGATGGTCGCGCGCGACCTCGAGATCGTGGAATGGACGGGCGCGCGGTACCACGTCGCTCACGTCTCCACTGCGCGCACCGTCGCCCTCGTGCGGGATGCGAAGCGCCGCGGCCTCAAGGTCACGTGCGAGGTGACGCCGCACCACCTGGCGCTCACCGACGAGGCCTGCTCGCACTACCACACGAGCACCAAGGTCATGCCCCCGCTGCGCACCGCCGCCGATCAGGAGGCGCTCCTCGAGGCCCTCGTCGATGGCACGATCGACTGCATCGCGACCGACCACGCGCCGCACTCCCCGGTGGAGAAGGACGTGGAGTTCGAGTGCGCCGCGCCGGGCATGCTCGGCCTCGAGACCGCGCTGCCGATCATCCTCGACTTCGTGCGCATGGGCACGCTCGACGAGGCCCGCGCGATCGCGGCTCTCACCGGGGCGCCGGCCCGGGCGTTCGGTCTGCCGGGAGGCACGCTCGCCGTCGGCACCGTCGCCGACCTGTGCGTGATCGACCCGGAGCGCCCGGTGACCATCAGCGCCGAGGGGCTCTCGAGCAAGTCGAAGAACACGCCGTTCCTGAATCAGACGCTCGCCGGTCGCGCGGTGCTGACGCTCCTCGATGGTCGCCCGGTGTACGACCTCGACGCGAGGTTCAAGTGAAGCGCTGGCCGGCTGCTCTCGTTCTCGAGACCGGCAAGGTCTTCCGGGGCGAAGGCTTCGGAGCCCACCTCGAGTCGATCGGCGAGGTGGTCTTCAACACGTCGATGACGGGCTACCAGGAGATCATCTCCGACCCGTCGTACTGCGGCCAGATCATCGTCATGACCGCGACGCAGATCGGCAACGTCGGCGTGAACGGCGAGGATCTCGAGGCGATGCGCGTCGCGTGCGCGGGCTTCGTCATCCGCGAGCTGTCGCCGATCGCGGCGAGCTGGCGCGCGAAGGATACGCTCCCGGCCTGGCTCGAGGAGAGTCGCGTGCCGGGCATCGATGGGATCGACACGCGAGCGCTCACGCGGACGATCCGCGATCAGGGCGCGATGCGAGGGGCGGTCACGCACGACGTGGACGCGATTCCGGCCGTGCTCGAGCGCGTGCGGGCCGCGCCGAAGATGGATGGTCTCGACCTCGTCCCGCGGGTCACGTCGAAGTCGAAGTACGAGTGGACGCAGCCGACCTGGCGCATGCCCGACGATGGCCGCGCGATCGCGACGCCGCCGATCGAGTTTCACGTCGTCGCGTACGACTTCGGCATCAAGGAGAACATCCTCCGCCAGCTGCGCGACATCGGCTGCCGCGTGACCGTCGTGCCCGCGACGACGCCGGCCAGGGAAGCGCTCGCCCTCGGCGCGCATGGCTTCTTCCTCTCGAACGGCCCCGGCGATCCCGCCACGGTCACGTACGGCGTACAGGCGGCCAAGGAGCTGTGCGCGAGCGGCAAGCCGGTCTTCGGCATCTGCCTCGGCCACCAGATCCTCGGGCTCGCGCTCGGTGGTCGCACGAGCAAGCTCGCCTTCGGTCACCACGGTGGCAATCACCCGGTGCTCGACAGGACGACCGGCAAGGTCGAGATCACGTCGCAGAACCACGGCTTCATCGTCGATCTCGAGTCGCTGCCGAGCGGCGTGGTGCAGACCCACGAGAACCTGTTCGATCACTCGAACGAGGGCATCGCCGTCGAGGGCAAGCCGATCTTCAGCGTGCAGTACCACCCGGAAGCGAGCCCCGGTCCCCACGACGCGAGCTATCTCTTCGCGCGCTTCCGAGACTACCTCCGCAAGGCGAAATGACCGACGCGTCCGCGGCGGCCAAGCTGCTCGACGAGGTGACCGAGGACCTCTACGCGCAACACACGGCGGACGTCTCCGCAGCCACGGCCGCGCGGCGCGAGTACGAGGAGCGGCGCGGCAAGGTGCACCAGGACGACGAGCTCTGGGAGCCCTGGTCTGCCGCGTTCGTCGAGTGGTTCGTGATCGAGCGCGTCGCGCCGGGGCAGACGCTCCCCGCGGCCGCGCGCACGTACCGCGAGATGGTCGCCCGCGCCGACGAGCGGGCCGAGGTCGTGGCGGCCCTGGTCACCTCGCACCGATCGCTGTTCGAGATCCGGGCGCTCTCGAAGGGCGGCGTCGAGCTCCTCGATCTCCTCGGAGGCGCCGAGCTCCGCGTCGCCGAACAGCGCGCGCTCCACGGCGTCGAGGTCGGCGACGTGGCCGAGCTTCGCCTCGTCGGGGTCGGCGACACGGTGCGCTTCGGCCGCACGTTCGTCTATCACCCCAAGGCCGCCCGCGGTGCCATCGTCGAGCGCGCCCGCGCCATGCTCGAGAAGGGCGCGACCCGGCGCGACGTCATCGATCAGATCGCGCAGCTCCGCGTGCAGGTCACGCGCTATCGCCACATGCCCGCCGCTCGCGTCTACGAGCTCGGCAGCCGCATCGTCGGATGAGCCGAAGAGCGGTGCGGTTCATTCCATGACGCGCGCGCAGCTCCTGCTCCTGCTCCTCTGGCCGGCCACCGCGGTGGCCGAGACGCCGCGAAACGCGCCGGCCGCCATCGAGCTCGATCGCGACGACTCCCCGGCGGGCCGCTCCGAGCTCGGGTTCGATGGCGGTGCCCCGGTGGTCGGGTGGGGCGTCTCCACGAGCCTGGCGTGGCTCGCCGCGCCGATGACCTTCACGTTGCCCGACGGCTCGACGTCCGAGCCCATTGCCCACCGACAGACGGTGCGGCTCGGCGGCGCCCTCGCGCTTGGCCCGAGCGTGGTCGCGGAGGCCCGGCTGCCTCTGTCCCGGCAGACCGGGGAGCGCTTGCTCGCCCTCGGCGATCCGCGCGACCTCGATCGCTTCGTCATCGGGGATCTGGCCGTCGCGGCCCGTATCCGCGTGGCCGGCACCACGCGCCGCGCCGCCTTCGTGCGCGCCGAGCTCACGCTGCCGACGGGTGACGATCACGACTTCGCGGGGGAATCGAGCTGGACGCTTGCGTGGCGACTCATCGGGCGCGCCACCCTTCCCGCGGACGTCGTCGTGGCCGGCTCGGTCGGTGTCCGGCTGCGCGGGGACGAGGTGATCGTCGGCGATCGGCTCGTGAGCGACGAGCTGGCGTATGCGCTGGGCGTCGTCGCGCCGCTACCGCCCCTCGTGCCGCTGTGGTGCCCGGGGCAGCTCTACGTGACGGGCGAGCTGGCGGGCATCGTGGGCAATGATGTTGGCTCCGGCGCGGGGCCATCCCCGATCGAAGCGCGCGTCGGCATCCTGGCCCGACCGCGGGCCACGTGGGCGATCGCGGCGCGCGTCGGGCGGGGGCTCACCGACGATCTCGGCAGCCCCGCGCTCCGGGCCACGCTCGAGCTGTCGGTCTCGCCGTAGGAGTCCACCACGCCCTGCGACGCGATGTGGTTGACCTCCACATCGAAGGGACGAGCGACCAACCACTTGGGCTGGCCCGCCCGCTGCACAGGTCCGCGCCATGCGCCTGACCTGGTGGATGATGATCGTGCTCGGAGCCTGCGGTGGTGACGATGCGGCCACGGAGGACGACGGTGACGTGGCCCCCGATGCCTCGAGCGATGTCACGGTCGATGCCGCGGTCGATGCCGCGGTCGATGCCGCGCCCTCCGTCGCGTGCCGGACCTTCGGCGCCTTCACGCGCACGGGGGCCCTCACCACGACGTCCGGCCAGCCCTGGCACCCGGAGGGCATCGTGGCCGACCCGCACGTCGTCCGCGAAGCGAGCGGCTATCGCATGTGGTTCACGTCGGTGGACTGGACCGCGGGCACGGTGTTCGACGCCACGGACCGCGTGCTGGGCACGGCGTACGCCACGAGCGCGGACGGCCTTGTCTGGGACGATCGCCACATGCGGCCGGACGACCCCGCGCACAAGATCGATCTCGTACTCGGCCCGGGCGACTGGGACACCGTCGGTGTGGAGACGGTCTCGGTCGCGCAGGTCGGGGCCGAGCGCGTGCTGTTCCACTCCGGTGACCGGCCGGATGGGAGCTACGCCATCGGTCGGGCCCGCTCGACGGATGGCATCGTCTGGCAGCGCGACGCGGCCCCAGTGCTCGATGCTGTCCACGACTGGGAGCAACCGCTCTGCATCGATGACGCTTGCGAGCAGCGTGTGGGTGGTTTGTTCGAGCCCTCGTTCGTGGTCGACGCCGATGGGACCCAGCACGTCTGGTACGCTGCCTTCGGCCTCCGCGGGGACCGGCTCTCGGCGAACATGGGCCACGCCTGGTCGACGGATGGAGGCGTCACCTGGCAGCGCAGCCCGACGCCCGTCTTCACCGCCGGCGCAGTGGGGGCCTGGGACGAGTCCATCGTCAGCCACACGAACGTGGTCCCGGATCCGGGCGGCGGCTATCACCTGTTCTACCAGGGCATCTCCCCCGCGCAGGAGGCGCAGTGTGCACCGGGCTCGTGCATCTTCTACACGCCAGGCTCGATCGGTCACGCGTTCAGCGAGGACGGTACCACCTGGGTGCGTGATCCCGCGCCGCTGCTCGTGCCCGAGGGCGACGATGCCTTCTTCGTCGGGGGGCCCTCCGCGATCATCCGCGATGGCCGCATCGAGCTGTTCTACTTCGGGATCGCGTCGGCGGCGAATGCCGACATGCTGAGGGCCCACCTCTCCCGCGCGACGGCGTCATGTGACTGAGAGGCTCCTACGAAGAGAGTGGTCCCGTACGGTTCCGCACGTGCTCGAGATGGATCACCGCCAAGGCGCGGAGGACGCCAAGGGTGTCCGGGAACCGGACGTCGCCATCGTTCCCTCCGGGGGCGCCGCGCTCATCGTGGCTGCGTGGCCGCGCAGCGCCCCAAAATCCTCCTCCGACCTTGGCGTCCTCCGCGACTTGGCGGTGAAAGCTCCGCGGCACGAACCATGGGCACGAACCGTGGCCACGAAGCGTGTGGCGCGCAGCGCCCCAAAATCCTCCTCCGACCTTGGCGTCCTCCGCGACTTGGCGGTGAAAACAATCCGGGGCACGAACCGTGGCGTACGAACCGTAAGAACGAGTCAGCCGCCGGCGCCGACGGTCTCGGACGACAGGTAATCCTTCTTCTTGCCAGCGATCGCGCTCGCGACCTTCGCCGCCGACCAGCCGGCCGCCAGCGCGCCCTCCACGCCGAAGCTCGGCAGGATCTGCTCGCCGGTGAGCGTCAGGTTCTTCATGCCCGTGATGTACGGCAAGAGGCCCGCCTCGGCGGTGCCGGCGAGCTTCTCCGCGCCGGCCCACACCGGCATCATCGGCAACGGCAGGTTGCGCGGCACGTCGTAGCTACCACGGCCGCCGGGCACCTGCGGCGGGTTCGCCTCGAACGGCGAGTGCGCGAGCACGAGGTGCTTCTCGAAGAACGGCATCACCTCGCCGAGGCGCTTCCAGAGACCCGCGCGGAGGGCCATGCACTTGGGCGCGATGCGCTCCTCGTCGACGGGGCCGTCGGCGGGCAGCACGGAGGCGACCGACGCGATGACCCGGCCCGTGTCGTCGGTCTCGCCGAGGTGAATCGAGAACGCGGCATCGCCGACGGGCTCCTTGTCGGGCGAGGCCACCACGGCCGCGATGGGCGCCATGTGTTCGGGAACGCCAGCCTCGTCGATCACGACGTTCAGCGTGTAGCGATAGCCGACGAGGCGCATGCTCTCGGCCAGCTCGAACAGGCGCTTCGGCGCCTTCTTGCCGAGGAGCTCGGCGACCTCGGACGGCGGGAGGCTCGTGACGACCTGGCCGGCCCCGAGCTCGTCGCCGCTCGCGAGGGTGACGCTCGAGATCTTGCCCCAGGAGACGTCGATGGCCGTCGCGCGACCAGCGCGCAGCTCGCCACCCGCGGTCTGGAGCTTCTCGATGAAGAGCTCGCGGAGGGCATCGCCCTCGCCCCGCAGGGCGGCGGGCCCGGCGCGCCACGCATCGACGGCCCGCGCGATGGCGATCGGCGGGACATTCGGATGACGCATCGCGATCGCCGCGAGCTGGCGCCAGGGCAGGGGATTGGCCGCGGTCGACGCTTCGTTCCACCAGGTCGCGGACTCGGCGGCCGCGCGCTCGGCGAGGCGATTCAGCTCGCGCTTCTCGAAGAAGCCGACGCCCGGGAAGGCATGCTCGCTGGCGAGCAGCGGATCGGCGAGGCGCGCGATGTCGGCGCTCTTTTCCCAGCGGGCAAGCCACTGGGCCCCTGCTGGGTTGCCGAGCTCGCGCTCGAGCTCGCTGCCGAGGCGCTCGGGGCCGAGGTCGATGCGGAAGTCAGGGCCGATGAGCTGGGCGGGGATCTTCGGTTCGCGGAGCTTGCGGCGCAGGCCCATCTCGCCATGCAGCTCCTTGAGCACGCGGTCGGCGGCCGAGCCCGGCATCGTTGGCCACTGGGCGGGCTCGATCGGTAGCTTGTGCGGGCCGAGCGTGTAGCGGGCCGGGCGATCGCTGCCGAGGATGATCGTGCGGAGGCCGCGTCGGGCGCACAGGGTGCCGCATACGAGCGCGGCCAGGTCATCGCCGAGGACGACGAGGTCGTAACTGTTACTCGGCACGGACGATGCGACCTTTGCACGTTAGACGGCCGCTCGCCAAGCGCTGGACCACGTCCGGAAGCAGGCGGTGCTCCTCGCGCTGGATGCGTGTGTGCAAGCTCTTACCGTCGTCGTCCGCGAGGACCGGCACGGCGGCCTGCGCGATGATCGGGCCGCCGTCGAGGGTCGCATCGACGAAGTGTACGGTCACGCCGGCGAGCTTCACGCCGTGGGCGACGGCCTGGGCCGGTGCATCGACGCCAGGGAACGCGGGCAGTAGTGACGGATGGGTGTTGATGATCGCGAGCGGGAAGCGATCGACGAAGTGCGCCGTCAACACGCGCATGAAGCCGGCGAGGACGACGGCCTGCACGCCATGCACGGCGAGCACGGCGAGCAGCTCGTCCTCGAAGGCGACGCGCTCCTTCCCCTTGTGATCGATCACGACGGCGGGGACGTTCGCGGCCGCTGCGCGCTCGAGCGCCTTCACGCCCGGCTTGTTCGAGATGACCACCGCGATCTCGCCCGGCGCGAGGGTGCCGCCGGCCTGCGCGTCGAGCAGCGCCTGCAAGTTGGTCCCGCTGCCGCTGACGAGGACGCCGAGCTTCATGCCTAGACCTGGCGCGACGCTTCGCCACCGGCGCGCGGCACGAGCTTGCCGACGATGCGCGCCCCTTGCGGCGCCAGCAGCTCGACGGTCTGCGTCGCGGCCTCGGGAGGCACGACGATCGTCATGCCGAGGCCCATGTTGAACGTGCGCGCCATCTCCGCGGGGGCCACGCCCGCCTTCGCGATGAGCTGCATGATCGGCGGCACCGTCCACGTCGTCGCGTCGAGCTCGACGGCGAGCGTGTCGTCCGCGAAGATGCGTGGCGGATTCTCGACGAGCCCGCCGCCGGTGATGTGCGCCGCGGCCTTCCAGGGCACGCGGGCCTCGCGCAGGGCGCGGAACGACGGCTGGTAGATGATCGTGGGGCGCAGCAGCTCGTCCGCGACGCTCGCACCGAGGAGCTCGGGCGGCTTCGCATCGAGAGGGAGGGCGAGGACCTCGAGCACGACCTTGCGCGCGAGCGAGTGGCCGTTCGAGTGGAGGCCGGACGACGGCAAGCCGATGACGACATCGCCGGCGGCGAGGTTCCGCTGGGGCCGGATCTCCTCGCGCTCGACGATACCGACGCAGAACCCGGCGAGGTCGTAGTCGCCCTTGCCGTAGAGGCCCGGCAGCTCTGCCGTCTCGCCGCCGACGAGCGCCGCTCCCGACTGGCGGCAGCCCTCGGCGATGCCCGCGATCACCGAGGCCGCGACCTCGACGGAGAGCGCCCCGGTCGCGTAGTAGTCCAGGAAGAACAGCGGCTCGGCGCCGGTGACGAGCACGTCGTTGACGCACATCGCGACGAGGTCGATGCCGATCGTGTCATGACGATTCGCGGCGAGCGAGGTCTTCAGCTTCGTCCCCACGCCATCGGTGCCACTGACGAGGATCGGCTCCCGGTAGCCCGTCGGGAGCCGCATGAGCGCGGCGAAGCCGCCGATGCCTCCGAGGACTTCGGGCCGGGTCGTCGACGCGGCGAGCGGCTTGATCCGGTCGACCAGCGCGTTGCCCGCGTCGATGTCGACGCCCGCATCCTTGTACGTGATCGCCATCGCGGGCCGATTTACCACAGGTATGCTCTCTCCGACGTGCCGGCCGTACCCCCTGTTGTAGACGTCGTGGTCCCGGCGCTGAATCACGCGACGAGCTTGCCGGCGCTGCTACGCGATCTGCCGCATCGGCAGCTGCGGTCGGTGGTCGTGGTGGATCGAGCATCCACCGATCGCACCTCCGAGCTTGCACGCGATGCCGGTGCCCTCGTGCTGCGCGAGCCCAGTGGTGGCTACGGCGCGGCGTGTCTGCGCGCGCTCGGTCACTTCTCGTCGCTGCCACGCGTCCCGGACCTGCTGGTGTTCATCCCCGGCGATCGCCCGGCCGCCGCCGCCGCCGTGCCCATGCTGGTCGCGCCCATCATCGAGCGCGGCGTCGAGCTCGTCCTCGGCACCGAGAGCGGCCGCCGCAAGGTGGGCGACAAGCTCGTCGCGGGGCTCATCGACACCGTGTATCGCCATCGGTGGTCGAGTCTCGGCCCGGTGCGGGCGATGCGCTTCCCCGCGCTCGTCGCCCTCGGCATGAGTGACCGCAGCGCCGGCTGGGATATCGAGATGCTCGTGCGCGCCGTGAAGCTCGGCCTCTCGTGCGACGAGGTGCCGCTCCCTGGTGAGGCCACCGCGTCGGGGCGCGCCTACGGCCGCGCGCTGCTTCACATCCTGCGGCACGCGACTATGCGATAGTCACGGCGTGGTGGACGCGCTCGAGAGGTTCGCTCGCGACTTCAAGGCGGGCACGGTGTTGTTCGAGGAGGGCCAGCCGGGCGACTTCATGTATGTCGTCCAGTCCGGCGACGTCGAGATCCGGCGGCAGGTCGGCGAGACGGAGCGCGTGCTGGCGATCATGGCGCCGGGCGAGTTCTTCGGGGAGATGGCCATCCTGAACTCGCGCCCGCGGTCGGCGACGGCCGTGTGCAAGACGGCGGCGAAGCTGCTCGTGATCGAGGGCAAGACGTTCGAGGCGATGCTCCGGGCCCGCCCCGAGATCGCCCTGCGCATCATCAAGTCTCTCGCCACGCGCCTCGAGTCCGCGAACCAGCACGTCGAGCTCTTGCTCCTCCCGACCGCGAATCACCGCGTCGTCCAGTGCCTCCGCCAGCTCGCCGAGGAGCAGATGCAGCTCGCCGGCGCGCACTTCTCCAGCGGCACGGCCATCCTCGTCCCCAAAGGGCTCGAGGACATCGCGTCGCGCGTCGGCCTCCCCACCCACGAGGTTGCGGAGGTCATCGAGCAGCTACACGGCTCGCGGCTCGTGCTCTACGCCGCGGACGCAGGAATCGATGGAGACGGTTTCATCGTCCCCGAGGTCGGTCGACTGCTCGAGTTCCTGGAGTTCCTGAACCTGAAGGACAGGTTCGGGGCGTAGCGGTCAGCTACGCGGCGGCTTCGCCGTCACGGATCCGGATGCACTTCTTGACGAGCTGCGGCAGGTCGTCGTTCTTGCCATGCACCAAGGTCTCGATCTCGGGCGCCATCTGCGTCAGCTGCTGCTGGAGCGACTGGTGAGTCGTCCCCGTCAGGAGCGTCGGGATGATCGCGACCAAGAAGTTCCCGCCCCAGATTTCCCGGGTAGCTTCGGCCGCAGACGAAGCGTGCGTAATTTTGAAGCCTTCGGCTTCTAGGGCACGGGCGATTTCTTCGCGCTCCGTGCTGATTTCATTCACGACGAGAATCTGAGCGGCCATCGCCACCTCCGGGCCAGCGAGCCTGGCCAGGGTACAGAAAGGACTTGATTTCCCCAGTGCTGATTAGCAGAACGGGACCTCGCTCGGCCATAGAAAGCACACCAAGATTTCCCCCTGATCGGGCAGCAGTGGTGTATCTACCTCCGCGATGGCCTGGTGGTCACGAACGGGCAGCCTCTCGGTCGAGCCCAAAAAGTCAGTCCCCAAAGGGATTTGGACGAAGTGCGAGCGCTGCAACACGACGCTCTACGAAGCTGACCTAGATGCGAACGATCGCGTCTGTACGAGTTGCAACCACCACTTCCGGATGTCCACCGAGGCCCGGATCGCCCATTCCCTGGATGCGGGCACGTGGCAGGAGCACGACCGGGACATCTCCAGCGATGATCCGCTGGGATTCCGGGTCGATGGCAAGAAGTACGTCGACCAGGTGAAGTCCACGACCCGCAAGGTCGGCGACGGTGACGCCTACCGGGCGGGCACCGCCGCCATCGGCGGGATCCCGGTCGAGGCGGGCTTCTTCGTGTTCGAGTTCATGGGCGGGTCGATGGGGTCGGTGGTCGGCGAGAAGATCACCCGGCAGTTCGAGCGGGCCGTTGCCCACCGCCGGCCGGCCGTCATGTGGTGCGCCTCGGGCGGGGCCCGCATGCAGGAGGGCGTCCTGTCGCTCATGCAGATGGCCAAGACGTCGGCGGCGCGCTCGCGCATGCGCGAGGCCCGCGTGCCGTACATCGCCGTCCTGCTTCACCCCACGACCGGCGGTGTCGCCGCATCCGTCGCGATGCTCGGTGACATCATCATTGCGGAGCCCGATGCTCTCATCGGCTTCGCCGGTCCGCGCGTGATCGAGCAGACGATCCGCCAGCAGCTGCCGCCCGGCTTCCAGCGCTCCGAGTTCCTCCTCGAGCACGGCATGGTGGACATGGTCGTCTCGCGCCGCGACTTGAAGAAGACGCTCGCACGCTCGCTCCGCTGGTTCGAGCAGGGCCGCGATCCGTCGCGTACGACGGGCGCGCTCGCGAACGGCGTCCCCGACGACGACGATCTCGCGGAGTGACGCCGTACCACGCGCTACTCGCGCGCCTCGTGCCGGCGCGGCGCTTCGGGGTCGTGCTCGGGCTCGAGCGCATGCGTGGCCTGCTGGACCGGCTGGGCGCTCCGGATCGCCGGCTCGGCCGGATCGTCCACGTCGCGGGGACCAACGGCAAAGGCTCGACCGTGGCGCTGATCGCGGCACTCGCGCGCGGCGCCGGGCTCCGCGTCGCGACCTACACGTCGCCGCACCTGACCTCGTTGCGCGAGCGGATCACGATCGACGCAGCCCCGATCTCCGAGGCCGCGATCGTCGCGGCCGGTGACGTGGTGCGGGCCGCCGGCGGGGACGAGCTCACGTTCTTCGAGCAAGTGACGGCGATCGCCTGTGTGGCCATCGCGGACGCGACGGTGGATGTGACCGTGCTGGAGGTCGGCCTCGGCGGTCGCCTCGATGCAACGAACACGGTCGGGGAGCCCGCGATCGCGGTGATCACGGGGGTCGCGCTCGATCACGAGGCGGTGCTCGGCCCGGGCCTGGAGCGCATCGCCGCCGAGAAGGCCGGCATCGTGAAGGCCGGGCAGCGCGTCGTCATCGGGGCCGCCGGCGAGCCACGTGCGGTGCCCTGGCTGGTCGGGCACGCGGAGCGGGCGGGCGCGACGGCCATCACGATCGTCGATGCCGCCGCGATCGCCGCCGTGCCGCCGGTCGGGCTCGTCGGCGCGCATCAACGCGCGAA
>JALHPV010000225.1 GCA_022842285.1 Kofleriaceae bacterium | reverse complement strand
GAAGTGCGGCGGACCCACGTTGACGTGCACGCTCGAGCGCACCGCGTGCAGGCCGGCTTTCAAGGCCATCAGCACGCACTGCTCGGCTTCCTCGCGCGTCAGCGAGTTCTCTTCGTTCCAGTCGATCGCGAGATCGACCTCGCGGTACTTCGAGTCGCTCGTGAGCCGCGCCCCCGGGACGGCCTTCGTCATCTCGACGACCACGTCCTGCATGCGACGCCGCCACTCCGGGAGGCTCGCCGGCGGCACGCCGTAGAGCTTGTGGAGCTTCTTCCCTTCGCGGATGAACGTGACGCCGCCATTCTCGGACACGCACGCGAGCGTGGGCGTCATCTTCATGAACGCCTGTCCAAACCCGGCGGGCCGTCCCGTCACCATGACGGTCGGGATCCCCATCGCACCGAGCTTCTCGAGCGCCTCGTAGGTGGAGGCCTCGACCCGGTCGCCGGTCGTCATCGTTCCGTCGACATCACAGAACAGCGCGCGCACGGGACCGCGCAGATCACTCAGAGGACGCGTCATCGCGCCGGTTCATATCAGATCAAGCGATCAGGCGCAGGCCCACGTCGTCGCCGGCCACCACGAGCTGCGGCAGGCGGATCGTCCGCTCGCGCTGCCGCGCGATCCAGTCCTCGAGGTCCGTGGCGTTCAGGCGAACGATGCCCCCCACCTTGAACACGGGGAGCGGGTCGGCACCCCGGCGGGCCATGTACCGGCACCAGCGCTCGGAGCGGCCCAGAGCAGTAGCAATTCCCTTCCAGGTCTCGACAAAGTTCGACATGCGAGACTCTCTGTGCAGCGGGTGTGCCCGACTGGACCGACCGCGTAAGTGCTCGTGTTTTCGAGAGTTTGGAGATCTACCACCATGGTGGCAAATGATGGACTCCCAACAGGCCGTCACATGGCGACGCAAAAGCTGACACACCCACACGGCGGGGCGGTCCCTCTACACGGGGAGAGTGCGCTACCTTTCTCCAACATGCGCCGATCGTTGCGGCTTCTGGCCGCCGTGGGGGTGATGGCGTGGGCTCTGCCCGCGACCGCGGCCCCCGAGGTCTATCCCATCGACAAGCTCCAGCGCGGCCAGACCTGTTACGGCTACACGACCTTCGCCGGCGGCAAGCCCGAGCGCTTCACGTGCGAGATCGTGTCGGTCGCGAAGAACTACATGCCGAAGATGGACCTCGTCTTCGTGAAGTCGGACGACCCGAAGTTCGCGACGACCGGGTTCTGGGCCGGGATGTCCGGCAGCCCGCTCTACATCGACGACAAGGTCGTCTGCGCCTTCTCGTACAACTTCCGCTTCAACAAGATCCCGCTCGGTGGCTGCACGCCGCTCGGGACCATGAAGAAGGAGAGCGACGCGTATCGCCGCGCCAAGACCGTCGCCGGCAAGGACGGCACCCGCGTGCTCGCCCCCGTGGCCGCGACCATGGCCGACTGGAAGCGCCTCACCCCGAACATGAACGTGCAGGACGCGCTCGATGCCCTCGGGCCGCCGCGCTCGAACTGGCTCACGGCCGCGCCCTTGCCCGGTGCTGTCAGCAAGCCGTCGACGCCCTACAATGACGAGGTTCCGACCGCGATGATCCCGCTGAACGTTGGTGGGTTCACGAACCCCGCGTTCGCGCAGCTCTCGCAGATCCTCGGCAACAGCACACTCGTCCCGGTGCAGGCCGGTGGCGGCGCGGCGGCGAGCAACATCAGCGAGACGCCTCCGTCGGCGTTCGTGCCCGGCGGGTCGATCGCCGTCGAGGTCTACCGCGGTGATCTCAACGCGGCGGGCGTCGGCACCGTGTCCTATGTCGATGGCGACAAGATCCTCGCCTTCGGGCACCCGATGTTCCAGAGCGGCGAGACCTACGCACCCGTGTCGACGGCCTACGTCCACACCGTGATTCCATCGGCGATGAACTCGTTCGTCATCGGCTCGGCGGTGAAGGAGATCGGGTCCCTCGTGCAGGACCGCCAGTCGATGATCATGGCGGATCTCAAGCTGCGGTCGCCCATGATCCCCGTCGACGTGGCGATCAAGACGACTGCCGGCAAGCACGTCGAGACCGGGAGCTTCCATCTCGACGTCATGAACAACAGGTTCCTGACCGCCTCGCTCGTCGGCGCCGCCCTCGGCAATGCCGTGCAGCACTACCTGCCGGACCAGGATCATGTCACCGCCCGCGTCGACTCGGCCGTCTACATGAAGGGCGAGAAGAAGCCGATCGAGTTCGTCGATTACATGTACGCGAATGACGGGTTTGGCAGCGTCGTCGGCGGGGTGCGCGGCCTGCGCGTCATCATCCCCCTGCTGCTGAACCCGTTCGCCCCCGTCGAGATCGAGCGCGTCACCTTCAACGTCGAGCTCGCGTTCGACAACGACGCCGCGGAGCTCAAGGAGCTGATGGTCCCGGTGGGCGAGCTCGTCCCCGGCCAGCGCAACCTCGTCGAGGTCCGCATGACCCGGTACGACGGCGGCGATGTCATCGAGAAGGTGCCCGTCGATGTGCCGGCGTCGCTGGCCGGCACCATCGTGCAGCTCGAAGTGACGGCGGGCGACCGCGCGCGCCTCGACGCTGCCCCTCCGGTCGACCTCGCGACGCTCATCACCGCGTTCCGCTCGCTCCTCCCGGGCAACGTCTGGGCGGCGACGCTCTACCCCGCCGACGAGGGCGTCGCGGTGGAGGGCAAGCTCGTGAAGGACCTCCCCGCGAGCGCACAGGACAAGCTCCACCCGCAGACGCGCACGCAGCGCGCCCAGGCCTACAAGCCCATGGCGCGCACGCTCTCGCCTGCGGCCCGCGTCGTCGACGGAAGCGCGACGATGCTCGTTCGAGTCGGAACGCTCTAGTACCAAGGGGACTCACGTGAACCGTACGCATGCTGCTCTCTTCGCAGCGGGGAGCCTTCTCGCCGCCTCGCTTCCTGCCCTCGCCGTCGTGACGTCGACGTGGACCGTCGAGACGTACGCGGCCTTCGACAGCGGTGACGCCACGAGCGCGTTCATCACTTCCACCGGCGAGCTTCGCCCCGGCTGGGACACGAAGCGGAGCAAGCTCGAGGGCGACGCCGTGTGGTCATCGTTGAAGCTCGCCGATGGCAGCGTGCTGCTCGGCTCCGATGCGGACGGTGCCATCTACAAGCTGAACGGCGACGCGGTGAAGAAGGTCGTCTCCGTGCCGGGCGCCATCGCGGTCGTCTCGCTCGTGCAGACCGCCGACGGCTCCGTCTACGCGGGCGCCATGCCCGGCAACAAGCTCTACAAGGTGGATGTCGCCGGCGGCAAGGTCACAGCCGGTGCGACGCTGAAGGACACCGAGACCATCTGGTCGCTCGGCGCGATCGGCAACACCGTCTACGCGGGCACGGGCCCCAACGGCAAGCTCTTCGCGATCACCGGCAAGGATGTGAAGCAGGTCGCGGAGACCGACGACAAGCGCATCACGGCGATCACGACGACGAGCGATGGCGCGGTGTGGTTCGGGACCAGCGAGCGTGCGCTCGTGTTCCGCATCGATGCCAAGGGCGGCGCGGCGCGCGCGATGGCCGACTTCGCCGGAAACGAGATCAGCTCGCTCGCCCCCTACCGCGATGGCGTGGTCGCCGCCGCGAACGAGCTCGCCGATCCGCCGACGCCCGCGGGCAAGACGGCCGCCCAGGTCGAGGCGGCGGAGGATCCGACGGCGGCGAAGGGCCAGCCCGCCAAGGCGCCCGAAGCTGGCTCCGCGCCGGGGGCCGACAAGGATCCGTCGCCGGTGACCGACCTCGGTCGCAAGGGGGCGAAGAAGGGCAAGGGCGCGCTGTTCCACATCGGGGCGGACGGGCGTCTCGACCAGCTCCACGCGCTGACGCAGACCTACTTCACGGCCATCGCGGTGCACGAGGCCACGATCTACGCCGGCGCGGCCGATAAGGGCCGCGTCTACCTCGTGGATGCCGAGGGGGCGGTCGGTACCGCGTTCGACGTCGACGAGCGCTCCGTCTCGCAGGTCTGGGTCGACAAGGGTGGCCTCGTGTCGTTCGCGACCGACGATGCAGCCGCAGCATATCGGGCCACCGGTCGGGCCTCGCAGGCGCGCTACGTGTCCGATGTGCTCGACGCGAAGGCGGTATCGAAGTTCGGCAAGCTCGCCTGGTCGAGCACCGGCAAGGTGAAGTTCGAGACGCGCAGCGGCAACACGGCGAAGCCGGGCACCGGGTGGAGCGAGTGGCAAGCGCCGAGCGCGGTGGGTAAGGGTGGCGGCGGCACCGAGGGCGGCAAGGTCGCGAGCCCCGCGGGACGCTATCTCCAGTGGCGCGTCGCGCTCGAGGACGATGCCTCGCGGGTGCGGCGCGTGACCGCGTACTACGTGCCCCAGAACAGCGCGACCGAGGTCTCCGAGGTTGCCGTCGAGCTCGCCACGAAGGAGAGCTTGCCCACGCTCAAGGACTCGGCCGCCAAGCCCCGCAGCCCGGTCATGAAGGTGAAGTGGAAGGTCGAGAATCCCGACAGCGACGACACGACGTACACGCTCGAGGCGCGCCGTGATGGCGAAGCCAACTGGCGTCCGATCGCGACCGGCAAGACGCCGCTGACGTCGACGAGCTGGGACTGGAACACCGAGACGTACCCCGATGGCTGGTACCGCGTGCGCGTGACCTCGTCGGATGCGGCGGCGAACTCGCCCGATCGCGCCCTCACGCAGTCGGCATCATCCACGATGTTCTCGATCGACAATGCGCGTCCCGCGATCGACGGGTTGACGATCAACTACCCGACGGCCCGCGCGCGCGCGACGGATGCGTTGAATCCCATCGTGGAAATGGCGTTCTCGATCGACGACGACACGTGGCAGCTCGGCACGACGTCGGACGGTATCTACGACGATCTGACGGAGGAGCTCCGCGTCGACCTGCCGAAGGGCCTCGCCAAGGGCACGCACACGCTCGCCATCCGCGTCGCGGACGCCGCCGGCAACGTCGGCTCGACCTCCACGACGTTCGTCGTCAAGTAAGTACGCGGCTGCGTACGGCGCTGACGAGCGCATCGGCATAGCCCGGAGGGGCGCCCTGCGCCGCCAGGAACCCGGGGAGCCACTCGGCGTGGATATCGAAGGTCTTCGGACTGCCGAGCGCGATCGCGTCGACCGCGTAGTCGACGAGAACGGTCGCATCCATGGCGGCGCGCGGTGCGGCGCCGGGGAACGCGGCGGCCAGCTTTGCGGCGATCGAGGCTGCGATCCCTTCCGCCTGGTCTCGCGCGACGGCGGCCGGCCCCTCGGTGTACCGCAGGGCGACCGCCGCGGCGGTGAGCATGTCGACGGCGGGCGTCGTGTCGACTCCTTCGAGCGTGGCGACCGCGCGACCGAGGCGAGCGAAGGTCTCCGCCAGGTGACGGGTACACATGCCACGCGCACACTGGAGGCGCTGGAGCCAGCGCGCGTACGACGCCATCACCGCCGCGTCGTCCTCCTCGAGCGCCTGCGCGACGTACGTCAGGTGGAACAGGACGTCTTCGCGTCCGCGCCGCTGGGCGGTCTCGCCATAGCGCGCGAACCAGAACGGATCGGCGTACTGCTCGGCCAGGACCCGCGTCGCGAGGCCCTCAGCGCCGGCCGCGAGGTGGGCCGCGAGCGCCGCGTGCTTGCTCACGACGCGTTCCCCACGAGTCGCAACGCCGTCGGGACGAGCTCGTCGGCCTGGATGATGACGGCGACACCGAGGTCGGCGAGGACCTCGGGCGACCAGCCGAGGCCGTGCGAGGCGCGCTTCGCCGCGGCTCCGGTCATGCCGGCTCCGATGGCGTGGCCCGTCTCGTCGACGGTCCGTCGTGGAGGGCGAGCCAGGCGATCATCGCGGAGAAGGTGGCGCGGGCCCCCGCGAGCGTCGCCGCCTCGTGCGCGGGCGTGGTCACCGTTCGCTCGACGATCACGCTGAACTGCTTCCACCGCAGCCCCGTCGCCTCGCCGTAACCCTCGAGGAACGCGGTGGCGCGGCCGCGGTACGCGGTCAGCGCGGGTGGCAAGCGAGACTGGATGAAGCGCCCACCGAGTGTGGATCCCTCGATCACGTAGGCCATGCCGAGAGCTGTGTACAGGTCCGTCCCGTCTGACGTGACAGGAGCGGACGGTACCTCGCCCACATCGCCGAGCACGCTCAGATCGGCGACCGCGAGATGCGCCTTGCGGCGCGCCGCGGGATCGAAGCCGGTCGCGAGGAGCGCGTGGTTCGTCGCGAACTGCGCTTCGAGCGGCGCGTGGAACCCCGCCATCGCGCGGAGGTAGTTGGCATAGTCCGCGACGGAGGCATCCACATCGAGGATTCGAACGTGGACCTCTGCCTCGGTATGCAGATCCGCGGTCTCGGCTTTGAGACGACGAAGCATGGAACCAACCCTGACCTCACCGAGCGTAGCCTTCAATCGCGCGTTCGGGGGGCCTCACGTCGTCCGCACTTCCGCGCCCCTTCGTGCCTTGCCGTCACCGAGGCGCCGCGTGGCCCTCTCGGGCTACGCTCCGCCGCGCACGAGCAGCGCGCGTTCGAGGCGGGCTTCGTCGAGCACGTCGCGAAGCCCATGGCGCCGGCCCATCGACGGCGGCTCATCGCCACCGCTCCGGCCAAGACCAGCGCGAAGCAGGTTAGCGGGCGCGGCGCTCGGCGTTGAGGCCGAGGTCGAGCAGCTGCGGCAGCGAGAACTTCTCGAGGCGAGCGAGGTAATCCTTGTCCTTGCTCTTCTTCTCGGCGGTACCGATCGCGGCGATCAGCTTGTCGCGGCTGCCCCACTTCTGCTTCACGCGCTCGGAGACGCGCTGCAGACGGAGGAGCTGGCTGTTCGACGCCTTCGCGAGCTTGGTCTCGATCGCGGCCGTATCGGCGCCCGCGCCCGCCACGAGGCTGGCGAGCGACTTCGCGAGCTCCGCCTTCGAACCATGCTTGCCCTTCACGCGACCATGCGGGTGGCGCGGGCCAGAGGCGGCCTTGTCCGCCTTCGCCTTCGAGGCCTTGGGGGCGGCAACAGTCTTCTTCGCGGCCGGAGCGGCCTTGGTCTCGGTCTTCTTGGTAGCCATGATTCTCTCGCTTTACGGCGTGGGCGGGGGAGATTGCGCGGCCTTCGCCGGAGGGTCAAGCACAGACAACAGGGTATTGATGTCCTCGGTGGAGAGCTCGAGTCGGAGCCTCACGACCGCCCCATCGGTGCGTGCCGTGAGCTTGTTCACGATGCCCCCGAGCTGCTTCAGCTGCGTCGCCGCGACGAGCAGCCCGAGCTCGGACTTCGCCATGGATTCTATGGTCTTGGCATCCGCGGGGGTGGCCATCAGCCCGCCCACCTCGACAACCATACCGGTGGTCGGGTCGATCAGGCCGACGTAGCCCGCCGGGCCCGCCGACAGCTTCCCGCCGGTCACGTCAACGAGGCCCGTCTCCAGCTGCTTGGGGAGCTTGCCCGCCGACCACAGCGGCGCGTTCTGGTTCGCGAGGGCCAGGAGCGGCTTCATCGCCGGGCTGGTCGCGACCTTCGGCCCCGAACCGAGCGCCTCGGTGACGAATGCTTCGTTGGACGACATCACCACGGTCTGCGGCGCGCCGTACGCGAAGTACATCTCCTGGTTGCCGTCCTTCACGTGATAGAGCGAGCGATCCGCGAGCGACTTCACCGTCAGCGAGCCGCCCCCCTTCCCCACCATCGAGCGCACGCACGACGCGAGATCCGCCTCGGGCAGGCCGCCGGTGGCCACCATCAACACGGGGCCGGTGCCCATCGGCTTGCCCGCGGGCGCCGGGCCGAGCGCGAGCATCACGTACTTCACCTGCGTCAGGAGATCGAGCTTGCAGGCATCACGAACGTGCGCCCACTTGGTCGCGAACGGTCCCTCGCGCAAGAAGAGCTGCTCGACCGCCTTCTTCACGAGGGGCGACGCCGAAAGCTTCTCGACGTTCGCCCCCACGACGACCTCCGCCGACACGGGCACGGCCGCGAGACCGGTGATCTCCGGCGGCGGCGCCTTCTGCTTCTCGGCGCCCTTGCCGCACGCGGCGGCGAGCACCAATCCGAGGGCGAGCAGCGCTCGATCGATCCGCGCTCGGCTCACATCCCGCCAGCCATCATCTGAATCATCGGGAGCAGCTGGGCCGCCATCTGCTTGATCTGGGCCGGCGTCATCGCCACCTGCATGCGGACGTCCGGGCCCTCGGCCGTGATCGACGCGGTCGTCGCCATGCCGCCCTGCTTGAGACCGTCGGCCTGGCCAGCGAAGTCCTTCGCGAACTTGGCGGCGCTCGCGTCCGACTCGGCACGGATGCGCGTGTCGATCGACAGGTTGTCGGCGATGTTGATCGCACCGAACACGCTCTTCGGCTTGATGCCGATGAAGCCACCGGCCTGCTCGAGCGCCGACAGCTTGCCGTTCACGAAGAACCAGATCGACTTGCTCGTGTCGAGCTTGCTGTACATGTCCACGAACGCGGGGGACGACTTCAGCGCCGACGTCCCGGCCGCCGCGCCCTTCACCGCCGACTCGCTCGCGTAGCTACCGGTGCCGACGATCATCGTCGAGTTGTTCACGAACGTGAGCACGCCGTTGTTGCCGCGATTGGTGACGGTGACGAAGTCGCCGTTCTTCGTGTACGTGATGCCCTCGGCCTCGAGCTTGGCCTTCATCTTGTCGATGCACTCGAGCGTCTTGGTCTTCTCGAGCCCGTGCACGATGAAGATAGCGTCGAACGAGCTGCCGCTCATGCCCTTGGCGCCGAGCGAGACGCTGCTGATGGCCGACTTCGGATCGAAGCCGCAGGTGGCGTTGATGTCGGCGATCTGCGCCGCCGCGTCACCCGATGCGATGCGCGGCTCGACGTACTCCTTGTAGAGCGCGCTGGTCTGCATCTGCTTGACGTTCACGCCGGCCACGATCATCGAATCGGCGGGCAAGAGCGCGAGGTCAGCGGCGTCGGCGCCGCCGCCGGCGCCGGCCGGGGCTGCGTCCTTGCTACCGCACGCGGCAGAGATCACGACCGATGCGAGGAGGAATCCGCGGAGCATGGGACGCATGGGTCGGCTTATAACACCCCGTGTTAGGGTGCGCCATGCCCTGGATTCGACACAGGTTACGCGACCAAGACGTGTGGGCGCGCGTCGATGCTGCCGGCGAGCTCATCCCCGACAGCACGGGGCGCGTCGAGGTCGTCTACAAGGCCGAGGCGGGCGCGAAGGTCTACCGCGCCAGCGCGCGCAACCTCTCCGGCAAGGCCGGTGATCCCGTCGAGTTCGCGGCCGGCGATCCCGTGCCGGAGAAGCCGAAGCCCGGCGCCGACGCCACGCCGGCGAACGCCCCCGCCAACGCCATCCACGTCTGGACCGACGGCGCGTGCACGGGAAACCCCGGCCCAGCGGGACTTGGCGTCGTCATCATCGAGGACGGTCAACACCGCGAGCTGTCGGAGTACCTCGGCGAGGGCACGAACAACATCGCCGAGCTGATGGCGATCTTCCGGGGCCTCGAAGAGGTCAAGGACAAGCAGCGCCCCGTCTACGTCTATTCGGACAGCGCATACTCGATCGGCCTCCTGTCGAAGAACTGGAAGCCCAAGGCGAACGTCGAGCTCGTCGGCAAGCTGCGCACGCTCACCAAGCAGTTCCCGCAGCTCTCCTTCGTGAAGGTCGCCGGTCACGCGGGCGTGGCCTTGAATGAACGTGTCGACGAGCTCGCGCGCAACGCCGTCGTGCGCCGCCGCTGACTACTGATCTCGCTGCGTCGTCGTCGCGATCTCGGCGAGCGTCGCGAAGTCACGTGTGCGGGCGAGCCCGTCGAGGATGCGGCTCAAACGCTCGAGCTTCTCGTCGATCGGCAGCCGCAGATCGGGCTGCCGCGCCACGAGCTCGCCGGGGATGCCGTCCCGGTCGGCATCCGCGAAGTCGATCCCGTGCAGCTCGAAGTTGAAGAACTCGCGGCGCGCCATGCCGGCGAGGATGCGATCGCGCGCGAACGCCGGCGCGACCAGCAACGACGTCCCGATGGCGGGCAAGCGCAACGTTGGGGTGACCGCGATCGGCAGCTCGACCAGCGGCGCCTGCCCGCGACGCCACGGCGCGGTCATCGCCGGGCGGTACGGCTCCCCGGGTGCGGTCAAGGCGCGCGGGTTGGTCATCACCGCCCCGCTCGGCCGGCGCACCGCGACGAGCGCGGCCATCACCGCCGCCTTCGCCAGGTAGTACCCGGGCGCGGGAAAGATCGACGAGTCGTAGCGGTAGCTCCGCGCGGCGAGGCTGTCCATCATCGCCGGCGACACGTCGTAGCCGGGGGCGCGGAAGCCGCGGGTGGGCTGACTCGTGATCGCGCGCAGGACGCGGTCGCAGCTCGCGATCTCGGCGTCGATCTCGCCGGGGGCGAGGCGGGCGAGCTCGTACGGGTGCGAGTACGAGTGATTGCCGAGCTCGTCGCCCGCCTCGTGCAGGGCACGCAACCGCGCCGCGTTGGCCTTGCGCGCCTCGCGGTCGGGGAGCACGGCATCGACATCCACATCGCGTCCGACCACGAACCACGTGACGTGGAGGCCTCGCTCCGCGAACAGCGCCGCCGCCCGGGGCAAGGCGCGCTCGAGGATCGAGTGCATCAGCTCGCCGGGCGCGGGACCGAGCCCGTGGATCCGGTAGTAGCAAGCGATCGGATCGAGATCGATCGAGACCGCGCAGCGCATGACCTAGGGTTTACCGCCGAAGCGGATCACGTAGGTCAGCTTGGCGAGGCCGCGCAGCACGTTCGGGACGCGCTTCATGAGGTTGATCGCGGGCGGCCGCTTCTCGTGCAGCTTGATCGGAATCTCGATCACGCGCAGGTCGGCACGGCCCGCGCGGATGACCAGCTCCGACGCGAAGAGGTCGCGATCGATCACGCACTCCTCGACGATGGGCAGCAGGGTCTCGCGGCGGAAGCACTTGAGGCCGTGGGTATCCGTGCCGCGGAAGTCGAGCGCGACCCGCAACATGCCGTTGATGACCTTCGTGGCCGCGCGCCGGAACAGCGGACGCTCGTCACTCGCGCCCCTCATGGCCTTGCTCCCCACGACCATGTCGCAGTCGCGGTGAAGCAGGTGCTCGAGGGCGCGCCGGTGAAAGTCTGGATCGCAGAGGTCGATCTCCTCGCAGATCACGTACGTACCGGTCGCCTCCATGATGCCGCGACGCAGGGCCTTGCCGTAGTTCGGCTCGCCCAGCGAGAACGTACGGACGTGCGGCATCTCGGCGGCGAGGTGCTCCGCCAGCTCGACGGTGCGGTCCTTGGAGCCGTTCTCGGCGAGGATGACCTCGAACGTCAGCTCGGGGGCCCGCAGCGCCTGGGCGACTCCCTGGAGATTTCCGAGGAGCTCGGTGACCGCTTCGCGGAGGATGCCTTCCTCGTTGTAAACAGGGATCACGATCGAGACGTCGGGCACGGGACGCCTCTCTTATCACGTAAAGCGTTCGCTCTGGCCCGCGGCCAAGACGCGAACGTGATCACGGACCCCGCGCGTCTTCGCCAGCTCGATCAGCCAGCGGGCCGGTTCATCCAGCTCCTCGTAGGAGAGCGCGAACGCACCGTGGTGAATGGGCACGAGCATGCGGGCCCGCAGGTCCTCGAACGCGTACAGCGCGTCCAGCGGCGACATGTGACGCGCCCGGAACGACGCCGGCACGAAGCCGCCGATGGGCAGGCAGGCGACGTCAGGCGCGAACTGTTCGCCGACGTGGGCGAAGCCCGAGAAGTAGCCGCTGTCGCCGCACAGGTACACGGACGGGCCGGCGCCACGCACGACATACGACAGGCCACGCGCGAGGTCGCTATCGCCATGGGAGGTCGCGGCGGCCGTCACCGTCACGCCGCGGAGCGAGAGGTCGGTCCCCGGCTGGAGCTCGACCACGCGCGCGAAGCCGAGGTCCTCGAGCCAGCTCGCGGTACCGGCAGGCGCCACGATGGTCGCCGAGCGGGGGAGCTGCTTCAGGGTCGGCAGGTGCAGGTGATCGGCATGGCGATGCGAGATCAGGACGAGGCCCACTTCGGAGAGATCGGTGGCGGCGAGGCCGGGTTCGACCGCGCGACGGATGCCCCC
>JALHPV010000224.1 GCA_022842285.1 Kofleriaceae bacterium | reverse complement strand
CGTGGGCCTCGTGCGCGACGAACAGCTTCGCGAGGAGGTCGCGCAGCTCGGGCGGTGCGGGCTCGAGGTCGTCGGCGAACAGGATCGCGCGGTGCTCGACGAGCCAGCTCGCGACGAGGGGATCGGGTGCGCGTTCGTCGTCGAGCCGCTCGCCCTGGTCCGTGGTCCAGCCCCAGTCCTCGGTGGCAGCGAGGAAGACGCGGGCCCGGGCGCCGATGCCGAGCTCGATGATGTCGATGGCGAGCCGGGCGATGGCGCGATCATCGGTGAGCGTGCGAGCCCGCCCGACGAGCTGCGCGAGCAAGCGATCGAGCGGACCCTCCGTGCGGGCCCCGCGCGCCATGAGGGCCGCGGACGCGACCATCACGCGGACCCCGGCGAACACGAGCGCGATCACGATCGCCACCGCCCACCAGGGCGGGTCGGCCGGCATGATCTCGAGGACGATCCAGGCCAGCATGATGGCCCCGACGACGTGCACCGCCGCGAGCGGTACGCTGGTGTCGACTGCCCGCACGCGCAGCAGATCCTCGACGACGAGCGCGCGCAGCACGAGCAAGCAGCCGACGCCCGACAGGAGCCAGCCGAGCGGGAACGCACCGACGCCGTAGGCGAGGGCCACGTCGACGAGTCCCGCATACGTGACGATGTTCGCGATGAGCGCGGCGCGCCACTGATCGCGCTCGCGGCTCGGCGGCGAGAACACGGCCAGGCGGGCCAGCGTGAGAAAGCCCGGCAGCGACATCATCACCGTGTGGATGAGCGCGATCCACGCCCAGTCGCCGGCCGTCGCGTACCAGAAGCCAGGCATCCGCACGACCCCGGCGACGGCGCCCCCCGAACCGAAGCCGACGGCGATCCACACGAACGAGCTGAGCACGGCGGCGAGCACGGCCCCGCGGTACGGGCGATACAGGCGCACCAGCGCAAGCTGAAATCCCGTGCCGGCCGCAGCCGCGAGGGGAATGAAGCTGGCCGCGAACCGGAACAGCTGCTCGGCGACGACCGGCGAGGTGATGCTGGGCGAGAGCATCATCACGACCGAGTACGGCACCAAGGCGACACAATGGAGCAGCAGGTACGCACGGAGCACGGGCGCCCCCCGCATGACGGCCGTGTAGGCCATCACGATCGCGATCGCGGCCGGCGCGAGGGCGAACGGCACGGACAGGAGCCGCGGCTCGTAGCTTGCGCTCGACCACAGCTCTTGCATCGCCGCGTCGACAGTATCCCATGGGGCAAGGTACGCTGGCGTCGTGGCGGACCCGCGCAACCCCCATGGCCGTCGGCCGCCGGCGTTTCCGCTCCCCGCCCCGAGGGACGACGAGCCGCCGACCCGCCGCCAGGGCGGCATGCCCCGCGACGCTCCCGGCTACGGCCGCGAGGAGACCACGCGCGGCGCCGGCAAGGACGTGACGTCCGAGCTCCCCCGCCTCCCCGAGGTGGAGCTGCACGAGGACGCCAGCGAGGTCCGCGTCGACCCGCGCGCCCTCTCCCCCCGCAAGGGCACCCTCGGCGGCGCCCGCACCGATCGCGATTCGGTCGTGCCCCCGCCCCGCCCCGCCGGCCGCAACACCGCCCCCGAGAAGCCGCAGCGCGGCGTCCCGCGGCCGCCGGTGATGCCGAACGAGGTCACCCGCACGCCCGCGCCTCCCGCCCGGTCCGCGAACATCCGCGTCGCCACCGCCGAGCACTCGACCCTCATCGGGGGCCGCTACCAGATCGTCAGCCGCATCGGTCAGGGCGGCATGGGCAAGGTCTACAAGGTCACCCACACGCACCTGTCGCGTCAGTTCGCGCTGAAGATCATCTCGAACCAGGTCGCCGAGACCGACGAGGCCCGCGAGCTCTTCTACCGCGAGGCGCGCTTTGCCTCCGCGATGTCCCACCCGGCCATCACCGCCGTCGTCGACTTCGGCGAGGACGAGAAGGTCGGCATGTTCATGGTCATGGAGCTCGTGGAGGGCGAGGCGCTGAACCGCGTCCTCTTCCGCGAGAAGCAGATGTCCGTGCGCAAGGCCTGCGAGATCGTGATGCAGGTCGCCGAGGCGCTGCACTACATCCACAAGCAGAACGTCGTCCACTGCGACATCAAGACGGAGAACATCCTCGTCTCCGAGCAGGACCACGACGGCAAGCGTGGCCTCGTCTGCAAGCTCCTCGATTTCGGCCTCGCGCGCTCGCTCACCGCGTCGCGCATGTCGACCTCCCTCTCGGGCACGCCGCACTACGTCGCCCCCGAGCGCATCCGCGGCGAACCGGCGTCGCCGTCGAGTGACGTCTACGGCGTCGGGATTCTCCTCTACGAGCTCCTCGCCGGTCAGGTGCCGTGGGACGGCCCCGTGCAGAAGATCCTGTCGGGGCACCTCGACGAGAAGCCCCGTCCGCCGTCGACGCTGATCGAAGGCGGCCTGGATCCGGCCCTCGAGACCCTCGTCCTGCGCGCGCTCGCGAAGCGACCCGCCGATCGCCACCGGGACATGGGCGCGTTCATCTACGAGCTGCGCACGGTGATGGACATGCTCGGGATCGGTCGCCGCGGCAAGGCGGGCGGCGCCAAGCGCGTCGTCGTCGAGAAGCCCACCGCCGCCGTCCCCGACAAGTCCAGTCGCCGCGACGAGCTCGCGCGCATGGCCTTCGATGGCTGCCGCCTCCCGCTCGCCTTGCTGGCCCCCAACGGCACGATCGTCTCGGCGAACCCCGCCTTCGCGAAGTTCGTGATGGGCGTGGCCGTCGAGGTCGAAGGCCTCCCCGTTCGCTCCACGCCCCTCGCATCCGCCTGGTCCTCCTGCGAGCAGGATCTCCAGCGCACCCTCGCGGGCTCGCCGATCCGCCGCATCATCGAGATCGACGTCGGCCCCGGCGAGGTCCGCCGCCTGCTGCTCTGGCTCGACGCGCTCTCGCGCGACCACGTCGTCCTCGGCGTGCAGCCGCTCGAGCTGTAAGCCGGGTCTAGCACCGCATGTTGGTCACGTTCGTCAGTCTGTGGCTCACGTGGGTCTCAGAGACGTCGAGCACCAGCCGATATCTGGTTTTGCCGCCTCGCACGCGAGCTTTGCGGATCTGCGTGAATCCATCCATGCGCTCGCCTTCCGAGAATCCCTCTTCGATTTCGAGCGTCGCGCGCAGGGCTTCGAACGCTTCCTGGCTCACCTGTACACAATCGATCTGGTAGCTGACGGTTCGGATGCTGGCATCGCCAGGCGCATCCGGTGGAGGCGCCTCCGGAGGCGCGTCTGGAAGCGGCTCCGTGTCGGATCCGCTCGCTAGGTTCATCGAGGGGCCCGCGTGTGCTTGAGGTGGCGGTTGATGTCGGGGACTGGTTCCACACCCCGTGCTCAGGGCGAGCGCGCTCGCGGCGATCGCGATCCACGTGGACATCCAGTGATAATGACACTGGTCTCTCGCGCGACCACGTCGTCCTCGGCGTGCAGCCGCTCGAGCTGTAAGCCGGTCTAGCAACCGCGCCGCGGGCACCGTCGCAGGCTGTGCACTGTCGCCTCCGGCGAGACGTCGAGCTCCAGCTCGTATCGCGTGGTGCCGCCGCGCACGCGCGCCTTGCGAGTCTGGACGAACCCGTCCATGCGTTCGCCCTCGCGAAAGACCTCTTCGATCTCGAGGGTTGCTTTCAAGGCCTCGAACGCCTCCTGGGTCACGACGGCCCCATCGATCTCGTACCGGACGATCGCGATGGGGGCATCGATGGAGGCATCGGTGGCCGCATCCGGTGGCGGGGCCGGTGGGTCGGAGTCGCTCGCGGCGGGCATCGATGAGCTCTTGGGGGTGGGAGCGGGCGGTTGGTGCTGAGGGCTGGTGCCGCACGCCGCGGTCAGAGCGAGCGCAGTCACGACCATCGCAATCCAGGCGGCCATCTCGGAATGATGACACTGGTCGGGCGCTCGATCGAAAATCGTTGACGAGTGCGTGTCGGATCTCTAGAAGGGACGAATCATGCTGATCGCCGTGCTCCTCGACATCGTCGTGGGTGACTCGATCGGTCGTGCGTAGCTGACGCGCGATCGAGCCGGGTGACCCGTTTCATGGGTTTGCCTGACTCGAGGAGCGTCATGGCTCGCAAGGATTTGTCGCGCACCGTCATCGAAGGCGGGCGCAGGTGGAGCAACTGTACGGAGCGTCGTGCGTCGCACGGCGTGGAGCGCACCCGCGTGCGCGAATGGCTGGCACGGACCGGTGGCCTCGAGGAGGCGCCGGTGCCGATCAAGTTCGTGCACCGCACGTTCTACGACAAGCTCGCGCCCGCCTGGCGCTGGCTCGATCGGCAGGTCGGTCGACCGTGGCGACGCGTGTACAGCGAGCTGCGCGCCAAGTTCGACCGCCGCACGATCGCGGGGGCGCACGTCGTGAACGATCACATGCTGCCGAGCATCTGGCGCGGCGTCGGTGATCCGTGGCGGCGTGCGACCAGCCAGTGGGTCGTCGACCGCGCCGGCATCCTGCGCCCGGCGCCATGGCAGACACCGGCGTATCACGCACTCGTGAAGGCGACGAACCTGTGGGCCGCCTCGCGACGTATCGCGAAGACGAGCTCCGGCTACTGGTGGGTGAAGCGCGTGATGACAGGCGAGGCTTGTCACTGGTCGATGCCGTGCGGCGAGCGTCACACGTGGGCGCACGGCACGCGGTGGCACGCCTTCGCCTGGTACTACGAGGCCCGGCTGAGCAAGGCCGACGTGAAGCGCTTCGAGAAGCTGCCGTGCGAGCTGCGCGACCCGCTGCGGATCGCGCCGCACATCGTCACGATGCGATGACGAACGTCCCGTCGGCTGAACGTTCATCACAACGACCAGCCGCCCGGGCGGCGCGATCGGGCGACCGATTGGCGCGTTCCGCGGCGCGCGATCGCCAGGATGGTGCGTTCGCATGGGCATGAAGCGGTTCCTTCCCCTTGCCCTCCTCGTCGCCTGCAGCTCCTCGCCCGAGCAGAAGCCCTCTCCCGCCGCGCCCGTGAAGCCCGCGCCGGCCACTCGCACGACCACTCGCCCGGCGCCGAGCACGCCGCCGCCTGCGCTCGCGGCCGCGACCGCGGTCGTGGTCCCGGGCCGCCGCATCGGTCCCTATGCCCTCGGCATGTCCCGAGAGGAGGTCGTCGCGGTGCGTGGCGCGAGCAGCGAGTCGACGACCAGCGTGATCATCATCGGCCCCTACGAGATCGTGCTCGATGAGGCCGACCAGGTCCACACGATCGTCCGTCGCCTGGCGTCGAACATCGACGGCACGCCGCTGACCGAGCCGCTCGAGCTCGGGTCGGTGACGATCGATCCGTCGACGACGTTCGACGACCTCCTCCGGATCGTGCCGGGGTGCGGCGAGGTCGAGTACGCCGAGGGCGGCAACACCGCGCGCTGTGCGGACCAGCTGCAGGTCCAGGCCGCCGGCCCGGTGGGCCTCGTGCGGATCGCGGTGGCTACTTCACGCTGATCGGCTTGTACTTGAACTTCTTCGGCTGGTCCGCGTCGTCGCCGAGGCGGCGCTTGCGGTCGGCTTCGTAGTCCTGGAAGTTGCCCTCGAAGTACTCCACGTGGGAGTTGCCCTCGAACGCGAGGATGTGCGTGCAGAGGCGATCGAGGAACCAGCGATCGTGGCTGATGACGACGGCGCAGCCGGGGAACTTCTCGAGGCCATCCTCGAGGGCGCGCAGGGTATCGACGTCGAGGTCGTTCGACGGCTCGTCGAGCAGGAGGACGTTGCCGCCGCGCTTGATCATCTTCGCGAGGTGGACGCGGTTGCGCTCACCACCGGAGAGGATGCCGACCTGCTTCTGCTGGTCCTGCCCCTTGAAGTTGAAGGACGAGACGTAGGAGCGCGCGTTGATCGACTTCTCGCCGATCATCACGTAGTCCGAGCCTTCGCTGATCTCTTCGTAGATCGACTTGGTGCCCTCGAGGGCGTCGCGTGACTGGTCGACGTACGACAGCTTGACCGTCTCGCCGATCTTGATCGTGCCCTTGTCGGGCTTCTCGACGCCCATGATCATCTTGAAGAGCGTCGTCTTGCCGGCGCCGTTCGGGCCGATGATGCCGACGATGCCACCGCGGGGCAGCTTGAACGTCAGGTTGTCGATGAGCAGGCGGTCGCCGTAGGACTTCGAGACGCCCTCGAAGGACACGACCTCGCCACCGAGGCGCGGGCCCGGCGGAACCTGGATCTCGACGGCCGAGTCGACGACGTTCTTCGCGTTCTCGGCGACCATCTCGTCGTAGCGGTTCAGGCGAGCCTTGCTCTTGGCCTGACGAGCCTTGGGCGAGAGGCGAACCCACTCGAGCTCGCGCTGCAGGGCGCGCTGGCGCGCGTCGGCCTGCTTCTCCTCGTCCTTGGCGCGGCGCGCCTTCAGGTCGAGCCAGGCGGTGTAGTTGCCTTCGAAGGGGCGACCTTCACCGTGATACAGCTCGAGGATCCACTTCGCGACGTTCTCGAGGAAGTAGCGATCGTGGGTGATGGCGACGACCGTGCCCTTGAAGTTCTCGAGGGTCTTCTCGAGCCAGGTCACGGACTCGGCGTCGAGGTGGTTGGTGGGCTCGTCGAGGAGCAGCATGTCGGGCTGCGAGAGCAGGAGGCGGCACAGGGCCACGCGGCGGCGCTCGCCACCGGAGATGACCGTCACGTCCTGGTCAGGCGGCGGGCAGCGGAGGGCGTCCATCGCCATCTCGACCTGGTGATCGAGCTCCCACGCGTTGACGGCTTCGATCTGATCCTGGAGCCGCGCCTGCTCGGCGAGGAGCTTCTCCATCTGCGCGTCGGTGAGCTCTTCACCGAGCTTCATCGAGACTTCCTCGAACTTCTGCAGGAGCGCGCGGGTCTCGGCTACACCCTCGTCGACGTTCTCCTTCACGGTCTTCGTCGGGTCGAGCTGCGGCTCCTGCGGCAGGTAGCCGATCTTGAGGCCCGGCGCCGGCCACGCCTCGCCGAGGAAGTCCTTGTCGACGCCGGCCATGATGCGGAGGAGCGTGCTCTTGCCCGCGCCGTTGTTCCCGAGGACGCCGATCTTGGCGCCCGGGTAAAAGGACAGGTGGATACCCTTGAGGATCTCGCGCTTCGGCGGGACGAGCTTGCGCAGGTCCTTCATCACGAACGTGTACTGGGCAGTCATGGCGGCGGCGGGTATAGCATTCAGCGTGGCGTACAGGGATGACGCCGTGCACCGGCTGGAGTGCCCGACCGACGAGGGGCGGCTCGAGGTGGTGCTCGGAGCACGGGACGTCCGGCTGACGGTGGCCGGGCGGACCCTCCATGTCGCCGGGAAGGCCGTGACGCTGACCGCCACGGGGCGCCGAGAGCAGCTGTCCATCGACGGAGTTCTCGTGTGTGCACGCGACGTTCCGCATGAAGACTTCGGCATCTGGCTCGAGCAGCCGACCGGGATGCGCAGGATTTTCGGGGTGGCGCCAGTCAGCCTGCTCGAACAGGAGGGCCTGGCTGCCCTCGCCGCGTTCGACCGGACGTTCCAGCGGATCCGCGGCGCCCTCGCAGAGCTCGCCGGCGATGTCGCGAAGGCCATCGAGATCGGGGGCGCCCTCGGCAAGCTGCTGGTCGCCGACCGTGGCGACCGCCACGTCGTCTACATGAAACGCCTGTTTCGCGGCGGCGCGCGCGTCACCCTCGAGATCTTCCCCGGGCGCATCGTCGTGCACGACGGCAAGCGCACGCAGGTGGCGAAGCTCCGGTCGCGCTACGGCGTGATCGTCAGCGGCGACTTCGTACGGTTCGCCTCGCCCGACGGGGAGGATCTCGCCCGCGTGAGTATCCCCTGGCTCTCCGGCGAGGATCGCGACGAGCTGGCGCGTCGAATCGGCCAGCTCGTGGAAGTGAACGAAGTGGTCAGCGGGCGCGACTAGCGGATCGAGACGTCTTCCGGGCAACCGGGGCGAGCGCCGTCGCCGAGACCGGCTTCGACCAGATCACGGCCGTGCCGCTCGCGAACGTGTGATCGATGATAGCGGGCAGGCTCTCGCGCGTCATCCAGACCGAGACCCGGCGATCCTTCGCATATGAGGCGCGACGGGTTCCGTCCTCGCCGTACACGCCGACCACGATCTGGTTCGCGTCGATGCCTGCCCTCACGAGGCGGTCGCGCACGACCTCACCTCGCCGAGTGGCCAGGCCCACGTTGTAGACCGAGCTGCCAACGGGGTCCGTGCTGGCATCGAGGACGATCTTGGCCTCCGGATGGGTCTGCGCGAACGCGACGATGGGCGCCAGCTTGTCCGAGGTGCCCTCGCCCAGGCGCGACGAGTCGAAGGCGAAGAAGATCTCCGACGTCGGAGCACCTGCGACCTTCACGGGGGTGGAATCAGCGGCGACAAGACCAGCGCTCGCGCAGGCGAACGCAGCGACAAGATAGGTAGTTCTGGCCTTCATACCCGGACGAAAGTGCAGTGACCGTGCCGTTGACGTTTCCGCGCGCGTGCCCATGTTGAGCGCATGCTCAAGTCCTGGCGCCTCGGGACTCTTCTCGGGTTCCCGATCCTCCTGAATCCCACGTTCCTCGCGCTCCTCGCGCTCGTCTTCCTCGCCTACGGCGGTGTGTCAGGCGTGCTCGTGGTGTCCCTCGCGTTCGTGTTCGTGCTGTTGCACGAGCTGGGGCACGCTGTGGTTGCGCGCGCGCTCGGTGTGCGCACGGCGGAGATCGAGCTGTCGTTCCTGGGCGGTGCGGCCAAGATGGAGCTCACGAGCAATCCTCGTCACGAGCTGCTGATCGCTGCGGCCGGCCCCGCTGTGTCACTGGTGCTCGGTGGGCTCGGCCTCGGGCTCGGGTTGGCCACGGGAAGCAGCCTCATCATGATGGCGGGCTGGATCAACTTCGTGATCGCGGCGTTCAACTTGATTCCGGCCCTGCCCATGGACGGCGGCCGCATCCTGCGCGCCACGCTCTCGAAGCGCTTCGGTCATGTCCGGGCGACGGACATTGCCGTCACCGTGTCGCGCGTCGCGGCGATCTCCTTCGCCGTGTTCGGCATCGTGGGCGGCCACTGGAACCTCCTCATCCTCGCGCCGTTCCTCTGGATCATGGGCACGCGCGAGAAGCAGCTGGCGCAGATGATGGCCGACTCTCGCTATCGCTCGGTGGCGCCCGGCGTCATCGTCTTCCTCCGGCGCGAATGACGCCGTAGGCAAGCGATCCATCGCGCCTCGTCGACCTTGACCAGCCATCTCCTCGGTGGGGAGGTACTAGTGCGTCTGGTCCCGCGCGGCCTCGAGTTGCCGAAGCAAGTGTCGGCGGAGCCGCGGGTGCGTCGTCAGCCCCAGGGCTTGCTCCCACGCGAGGATGGACTCGGTCAGCCGGCCGGCCTCCGCGAGCAGGTGAGCGCGGGCAGTCCAGTAAGGCTGATACGTGCGTACGACGTCTGGTGCGAGCTCGCCGAGGATGGCGAGCCCGGCGCTCGGGTCGGACGCGGCGCGCGCCGCTGCGATCGCCATCCCGACGATCGCACCGGTGGTCGGATGCGTCGCGACCAGTGACCGGTACAGCAGTGCGATCTCGCGCCATGGCACCTCGCCGCTCCGCGCCCGGTAGCAGTGGGCCCCGTGGATCGCTGCTTCGAGCTGGAACGGGCCCGGTTGCTCCAGCGCCGCCGCCGTTGCGAGAAGCTCGTACGCCGTTCGCATCATCTCGCCGTCCCATCGCGAGACCTCCTGCTCGAGTAGAGGGACGAAGTCGCCGCGGGCGTCCGTACGCGCCGCACGCCGCGCTTCGGAAAACAGCAGCAGCGCGTGGAACCCGAGGGCCTCCGCGCGATGCGGCAGGAGAGTGGCCACCAGGCGAGCGAGGTAGACGGCGTCCTTGCCGAGTGTGTCGTGCTGGTCCCCGTCCACGAGTGAACCTTCACTGCCGATGAAGTAGGCGGCGTAGATGGCCTCGAGCAAGACGTGCAACCGTTCCGCGAGGGCCGCCGGCCCAGGCTCCTCGAACCGCATGCGCGTGGCCTTGATCTTCGCCTTCGCGCGGACCAGGCGTTTATTGAGGGTATCCGGTGCCGTCAGGAACGCACTGGCCATCTGCTTGACGTCGAGTCCAAGCACGACCTGGAGGATGAGGGCCGGTCGGACCGAGGCGTCGATCGCGGGGTGCGCGCACACGAGCATCAGGCGAAGCCGATCGTCCGATGCGGGCTCGTCCGGGGGCGCGACGGCCTCGACGGCCTCGAAGGCCTCGAGATCGAGCCGATGCCGGATGGCGAGACCGCGCATCTGGTCGGCCAACTTGCGTCTCCCGACCGTCGCCAGCCACGCTTCAGGACGCTGCGGCACGCCCGCAGCAGGCCACGTCGCGAGGGCGGCCGCGAAGGCCTCCGAGAGTGCATCCTCGGCCGCGCTGACGTCGCGCCAGCGAAGCGCGAGGTGCGACAGCAAGCGCCCGTACGACTCGCGGGCGACTCGCTCGGCGACCGCGTGCGGGTCATGGTCAGGGGGTGCGGGCACGCATCATTCCTCGTCGAGCCGCGCGCTGACCGGGCGGACCTCTGTCGAGCCGGTCTGGCTGCTCGGGCTGAGCGCGGCCCAACGCAGCGCATCGTCGAGTGACGCGACATCGATCACGAGGTACCCACCAAGCAGCTCTTTGGTGTCAGCGAAGGGACCATCGTGGACCTGCCGTTTCCCATCCCGCACCCGCACGGTGGTCGCGAGATACGGGCTCTCAAGGGCGTTGCCACTCTTCACGACACCTGCGCCGTAGATCTCGTGCATGTAGCGTCGCCACGACTCCCAGTACTCGGCGGCATCGGGATCATCGCGGCGCTGCTCGAGGACGTCGGCAGGCTGATTGAACAAGAGCATGAACTCCATCGTGTGCTCCTCGCCTCAGGCCCAGGGTGTAACCACGAGCTTGCCCGAAGTCTCGCGGCCCTCGAGTCTCTCGTGCGCCGTCCGGACCTCACCGAGGGTGAAGGTCGCGATGGGAGGGATGCGCACCTGCCCGCTCATGACCATGGTCACGAGCTGGGTGAGGGCAGCCACCGCAGCCGCCGGACGCTCCGCGAACCAGCCGCCAAGGTTGAACGCGCACAACGACTGGTTCGGAGCGGGAGCGTAGACGAGCCGGTCGAGGACGGCTGCCGAGTGAGGGGACGACAGCCCGCTTGCCGAGCCATACACGACCATGCGACCGAAGGGCGCGAGGCACTGGAGGGTCGCGTCGACGGCGTCACCACCGATCGACTCGAGCGCGATATCGATCCCTCGCCCCCCGGTGAGCTCCCTCACCTCGTCCTGCCAGGTTCGCGATGTCGTGACGACGGCCGCATGCGCTCCGAGGTCGAGCGCCTGCCGCCGCTTCGATGCGTGCCCGACCCCGGCGATGACGGTCCGCGCATCCGCGTGACGAGCCAGCTGCACCGCAAAGCTGCCGACCCCGCCCGCCCCCGCCGAAACGAACACCGTCTCTCCCGGCTTCACTCGTGCCACGTCGTCGACGACGAGCTTGGCGGTCGTTCCGGCGATCAACAGCGTGCTCGCGGCCTCCATCGTCAGGCCATCGGGGATCGGGACGGCGCCTCGCGCGTATGCGAGCGCGTACTGCGCGTATCCACCCGACCCATCCGCCCCGGCGAGCGCGAAGACCTTGGTTCCGATCGCGGGCGCATCGACCCCGGGACCGCGGGCCACGACCTCCCCGGCGATCTCTCCGCCCGGGACGTACGGGAAGGTCGTCGGGAAGGGATAGACATCCCCGCGCCGCCGCTTCACGTCGGAGAAGTTCACGCCGCACGCGCGGACCCGGACCAGGATCTGGCCAGGACCCGGCTCTGGAGTCGGTACTGTGGTGACCTCGAAGGAGGGGCCGCCGGGCCGCCGAACGAGGGCGACTTGCATGGTCTCGAGAATGCTCATGCCTGTATGACGATCGAGTGGAGGGCCAAAGGACAGGCCCGTGCCGATCACCCCGGCCCTGCCGCTGCGATGACATAGTTGCGCCATGCGCAGCCTCGTCGACGTCACGACGCCCACGCCCGCCGGTGACCGCTACACGCTGAATGTCGCCGACGGCTGGAAGCAGGGCCGTGGCGCCTTCGGCGGGCTGTCGATCGGGGCCCTCGTG